>JAODGR010000028.1 GCA_025464275.1 Methanosarcinales archaeon | reverse complement strand
AGACAGTTTAATTAGAAGAAAGCCGGAGTTGGATGGGGATGAGAGGTTATTATGACGTGATCATAGTGGGAGCGGGTCCTGCAGGGCTCTTCGCTGCGAATGAATTGGCGAGCCATGGAGAAGACAGGGGTGTAAGTGTACTGGTGATAGAGAAGGGGAAGGATGTAGAAGAGCGTCACTGCGTGATGGAAGAGACAGGCAACTGCATCCAGTGTAAGGATTGCAATATAATGTGTGGTGTGGGCGGTGCGGGAACCTTCTCCGATGGCACATTAAATCTCAGACCGGATATAGGGGGTGACCTCACGGAGTTCTGCAGCCAGGAGATGGCATGGCAGCTGGTGAACGAGGTGGACCAGACATTCCTCGCTCATGGCATGCCAGATGAGCTATATAAGGGCAGGGAGGAGGACATAGAGTACTTGAAGCGCCGTGCAGCCTCGGTCGGGGCGTCGTTCATAGATATCAATCAGCGCCACATAGGCTCAGACAGGACGAAGGAGGTGATAAAATCATTTAAAGATAGCCTGGAGGCACGCGGTGTCACATTCATCCTGAATACCACCGTTACCGATGTCATCATAGAGAACAACCAGTGCATGGGCGTGACTACGGAAGGAGGCGCGGAGATAAGAGCCGGGAATGTGATACTCGCACCAGGACGGGTGGGCGCTTCATGGGTGGAGAAGATGATCAAAAAGCATGGTATAGATGCGGAGTACGCGGGTATAGATGTGGGAGTACGGGTAGAAGTGCCAGCGATAACGATGAATCCGGTGACGAGGATAAACAGAGACCCGAAGTTCCACATAAGAACGAAGCGATATGACGATTTTGCACGTACTTTCTGCACAAATGAGTGTGGATTCGTGGTTAAAGAGGTGTATGACGACTTTATAGGAGTGAACGGGCATTCACTGAGGATGAAGAAGTCAGAGAACACAAATTTCGCATTCCTGGTGAAGGTCGAACTAACGAAGCCGGTAGAGAATACCACCAGATATGGGCGTTCAATCGCGAAGATGGCAACCACCATAGGCGGTGGTAAGCCGATAATACAGCGTATGGGCGACCTGAGGAGGGGCAGGAGGTCTACCTGGGAACGTATAAATCGGAATCTTGTGAGGAATACGTTAACCGATGTCACACCCGGGGATATCTCAATGGCTCTCCCGCATCGAATCACGATGGACATAATAGAGGGGCTGGAGAAGCTGAATGAGATCATACCGGGAGTGGCTGCTGATTCCACTCTCCTCTATGCACCTGAGATAAAGTTTTATGCGATGCGAATCAAGGTGGACAGGAATATGGAGACATCGATAAGCAACCTCTTCGCCGCCGGTGATGGCGCGGGTCTATCGCGCGATATAGTCAATGCTGCTGCTACTGGCATACTCGCGGCGCGAGGTGTACTGAAGTGATGGGGGAGAGAGAGGCGCGGGGGCAGATGCAGAGACTGGTAGACAGTTATGGCAGGGAGATAAGGAGTCTCCGATTCTCCGTCATCAACAGATGCAATCTGAATTGTATCTACTGCCACGCGGAGGGTGAGGACTGGAGTGAGAACAGGAATGCGAAGCTCATAAGCGCCGAGCTAATCATCGCCATCGCGAGGGTGGCATCACTCCATTACAGCATCAGAGAGGTGAAATTCTCGGGTGGTGAACCCCTGATGCGGGATGACCTCCCTGCAATTATAGAGGGTATGAGGGAGTTCATGGATGATATCTCCCTCACCACCAACGGTACCCTGCTGAGCACCAGAGCAGCTGAACTCGCCGACTCCGGGCTGGACCGCGTGAATATCAGCCTCGATTCGCTCAGAGAGGAGCGGTATGATGCCATTACACGCACGAGAAATAACTTCAGGCGGGTGATAGAGGGCATTTACACCGCTATCGATGCCGGTCTCACACCCATCAAATTGAATATGGTGCTCATGAAGGGAGTGAACGATGATGAGATAGAGGATATGATAGAGTTCGTTCGTGAGTGCAATGCGCGTGGAGGTGGGGAGGTAATCCTGCAGTTGATAGAGTTGATTCCGTACTTCAATCCATCTATTCATATCTGTAGACCGGACTTTAATAAGCTTGAAGCGGAGCTCCGGGCAAGGGCTTCGGTGGTAAAGACCAGGAGGTCGCAGCGGAGGCGGAAATATCTCGTGGATGGTGTGGAGATCGAGGTGGTACATCCGATAGACAATACAGAGTTCTGTGCCAACTGCTCCAGGCTGAGAATAACCTCAGATGGGATGATAAAGCCCTGCCTGCTCAGGAATGACAATCTCGTACCCATCACGCGAGTGGATGAGGAGCACATAATAGCCAGATTGAACCAGGCGATGCGAAACCGTGAGCCATTCTTCAGGCGGGAGGCTTAATTTTATTAGAATTTTGTCTGGTTATTAGCTGAGGATATGGATGTAGATGTACATGTTGTAAGTAACGGTAACGATGAGCACAAGAATGAGCAGGAGGGCATTAATCCAGATATTTATCGGCGTGGGGATACTGCTACTGCTGTTTTATGAAGTGGACCTTCACGCGGTTATGGATGCGATACGAGGTCTGAACTTCATTTTATTCGGCTTCGCTGCATTATCCTATCTATGCTATAACCTCCTCATGAGCTATCGGCTGTACTATCTCCTGGGGAGGATGGGAATCCATGTCAGTTACCTTCATTCTCTATTCGCTCATCTGGGAGGTATGATTGCATCTGATGTCACACCCGGGCGAGCGGGATTCTTCCTCGTACCCTATTTCCTGCGGAATCGCACAAATTGCACCCTATCGGATGGTATGGCTGCTATACTCGCTCCTCAGGGTATAGAGTTCATTCTAAAGGTATTAGGTGGATTCCTGGGGCTGATATTCTTCATAACTGTGATATCCGCCGATATAGGCGGGGATGTACTGTTGCCACTCTGTGTGGGGGGCATCATCTTCCTTGGTGCAGGTACTGCCATACTGTGGCTATTCTGGAGTGGTGAATCGCGTTCATGCCAGATATTGAGAAGAATCCCGTATATAAATAGATTTGAGGAGGGATACAGGGATTTAAAGGAGAAGAGCCTCTCATTGCGTGGGAGTGTCCATGTCATCCTTGCCATATACTTCCTCTGCTGGGTTCTGCTCGCTCTGCAATGGCAGCTAATCGGCTCTGCCCTTGGTATATCCAGATTGAACTTCCTGACCTACTTCCTGCTTCATCCCCTGGTCACCATCCTGAGGTTTGTGCCCATAACCATCTCTGGTCTGGGACTGATGGAAGGTGCAACAGCGGCAATGTTCTTCATGCTTGGTGTACCACGGGGCATCTCCATCGGACTCGCATTCTCTTTGCTCGTTCGCCTGAATATGATTATAGTGGACAGTACAGGTCTACGTGGCGTCTTTTCAGTGAAGAGAAGCAGTAATAATCATGGTTAGTCAGTCTCCTCCTCTTTGCTCTTGCTCTTGCTCTTGCCCTCGCTCTCCAGTGCTTCGAGCCGGGCATCAAACTCCGCTATCTTCTCCATCACCGCTATCCGCTCATCCAGCGAGTCCAATCTTGAATTTAGCGACTGGAATCTTAAATCCAGCGCCTCTAACCTGGTAATCAGCTCGTTTCTCACACCTGCTATTCGAGCATCCACGGTATCGAACTTGGATAAGGATTCATTCCTAAAACTCACTATCTCGTTCCTCAAACCACCAAACTCAGTCCTCACACTCTCAAATTCGTGACCCGTATCCTTAGCAAGACTCTCTATACGCTCACCCACCTCTCCACCACCCGTAGCAGCAGCATGCTCGCATTTACTCTCAAGTGCTTTTATCCTCCCTTCAAGCTCGTTGAGCCTCGGCAGAAGTAGCTCCTCCACCCATTCAGGTACTTTCTTCCTCGCCATGTAAATAGATACTCACGCCATCATAAAAAAATAAAGGGCTAACATCACACCACAGTCCCGCCATCACGCTCATCGCACCCGCGTCTGTACCGCGGCGACAATCACAGGCAAAGCGATGGTGACATCGCAATATACAGTAACTGCCTTCGCATCCCTGCCTATTTTACCCCACGACTTCGCCTCCTCCAGGGTTGCACCGCTCAAACTCCCATTCTCTGGCGTATCTGTAGTGATCTGGATGGCGAAATCGAACCCCTCTCGACCATCTTCTCGCTCTGGCGCTACCAGAGCGGTCTGCAGGAGGAAGTTCTTCGGCACTCCACCGCCCAGGATGAGCGCACCTGTACACTCGGCATCACAGAAGATGTCTATCAGTTCCTTCATGTCATCAAACGCATCCACGTGGAATGTCGATTCCATCTGCTTGTATATACTTGTATGCAGTCCAATCATGGAATCAGCAATTGCTGGGCAGAATACGGGCACGTGGCTATCCACCGCACTCTTCAATATAGAATTCGGGTCTGAGAGGTGCCTACCTATCGCCTCGAGCATCTCCCTTATGGTGTAGCTGTGGTCGTGATTGCGACTGCGACTGCGACTACTATCATGGCTCAAATTCTCAAGAACTGACCTTATGAACTCTTCCAGCCGGGCAAATGCATCATCATGCACCACCACATCATATATCCTGTCTATGGACTGCGTCCTCAGCTCAGGGTCATCAACCACAGAGTGGAGTAGCTTATAATGATGCGCACCGAGTGCTTCAATGATGTCATGTACGAGGTTTGCACCGGTGGTGATGATTACATCCACGTATCTCGCCCTGACCATCTCTGCGATCAACTCGCGCATGCCCGCAGGTACCAGAGCGCCAGCAATGGCGATGAATTTCGTCGCTCCTTCATTCAGCATCTCTTCATAGATGTCCACCGCCTTTGCCAATCTGCCAGCGCCGAATGCACAGCCACGCATACCACTCACAAGTTCGTCCACGGTCATCCCTCTCCAGGTCTTCACCCCTCTTATCGCCTCTGTCATCATATCCCCTATCCCCTATCCTCTCCATCGGTGATGGTAATGTAATGTTATTTAAGGGGGAGTGGAGTAGTGATAATATATATTAAATGTGGTGTAGTGGAGTAAATAGCGCAGCGATGGGGCTGTAAGGTAGCCAGGTTATCCTCCCAGCTCGGGGAGCTGGTAACCGGAGTTCAAATCTCCGCAGCCCCACTGTCATCCTTATCTGCCGTTAATTGGTCATCCCCGGTGAGGAAGAGATGAGTGTATCGAGATACGCATATGTATATGCACGGGTGAGAGCTCGAATGGGCGATTTACTGAGTGACAAGGATTGGAGGGCACTTGTAGATGCACGTAAGGACGATTTCATCACCCTATTGATGGAGAGCCCGTATAAAGCATGCATCACGAAGCTGAACATGACAGAGGTGAATGCGCAGATGATAGAGGGTGCACTGAAGCAAGAACTGATGGACCAGTATCTGATGGTGATAAGGTCAACGGAAGGGTCGTTACGGGATTTTATAATCGAGGTATTCAGGCGCTTCGAGGAGATGAATGTAAAGGCAGTAATAAGGGCAAAAGCAGCGGGTATCAGCTTCACCACCACTGCTGGCACCGGTGCCACGACCTTATTCCCGGTTGACTCGTTTTTCAAACGACATGAGAGTATAAGGATGAGCCCGAAGATGCTGGATGAAGCAGATTCGCTGGATACCCTGATAAAGCGTTTAGAAGAGCCATATAGGAGTGTACTGGAGAATGCAATGCAGGAATACAGAAGTAGCGGTAGATTGTGGGTGCTCGAGAACGCGCTTGATAAGGAGCTGTTTGCATCCATATGGAGCAAGAGGGAGCATCTGAGGAAGAGGGACCGGGAGACAGTGAGCAAGGTCATAGGCACGGAGCTGGACATTGTAAATCTGATGACCATGCTCCGGTGTAAAGATGAGGGCATAACGGTAGAGGAGATGGAGAGATATTTCATCCCCTATCCATGTTACTATGCATTTAACCCAGATGATGACGCGGTGCGTAACGCTCTCATGGCTGATACCCTCACCTCGACCATACAATTACTACCCGAATCGCCCTATAAAGCGGTTTTAAGTGACGTTATACCGGAGTACGAGGAGCAGAAGCATAAATCGCTCATCCCTTTTGAACTCGCACTGATGCGATACTTCACACGATGGGTGAAGAAGGTACTCTCTGGCTATCCCGTTGATATGGGTACTGTACTGGGCTATCTTTACGTGAAGGAGCTGGAGATAAAGGCGCTATGTACCATCGCGGTGTGTAAGGAGAACGAATTACCGTCCGAAGAGACGGAGAAACTCGTGGTGGTGCAGGTATAGCAGGTATAGCAGGTATACACCGGGGGACATGTACAAAATAAAATTAAAGTATGAATATGAAACGATGTGAGTACGAGCGTGAGTGATGAGTGCAAGGAGAAGAGGACCGCTGACCGTAACCATACTGATCTTCCTGCTCATCATTGCCGCCTCTTCGGGCTGTATCACGAAACATAACTATAACTATAACCATAGCCATAACCATGCCGAGAGGGAGGATGAGGGAGGGGGTGCACTGGAATATCCAGCATCAAGAGTGGAATATCGGCTAAGACCGCTTGAGAGTGGTGATAATTACACACTGAGTGAGGTGGTGTATACAAGTATGGGCACGCAGATAGTGGGTCTATTGCGCGTGCCGAAGTTGATAAACGAGCCGAATAGGAGTGAGAGAGTGCCTGGAGTTGTTCTACTGCCAGGAGCGGGAGTAACGAAGGAGGGTGAGCAGAGACTGGCGAGATATCTGTGCAGCCTCGGCTATGCAAGTCTCGCAATAGACCAGCGGAACCTGGGCGTTATCGATGTACAGCGCGACCTGAAACTGTTTCGCGGAGGTGAAGTGCCAGAGGAGCATAAGATGGTGCACGATGCACTGCTGGCGGCGGCGGTGATGCGTGAGCAGCCAGAGATAGATGGCAGTCGTATTGTATATATGGGCGAGAGCAACGGTGCCAGATTCGCAATCATTGCATGCGCAATAGATAAGCGAGCGAGGGGGGTGATTGCCATCAGCACATGTGGTTATGCAATCGAATCAGCCGCTGGCACCGGTGCATTAAAAGACCCGGTACGGGTACTGTGAGGCAATGAATGGCTTCATCAGGGATGAATTGAGTGCAATGGTGGGGTGATTTTTATGTTCTCAATTTGTTATGTTATTTATACTATATACGGATGAACGGATGACTGCATGAAAGCGGTTTGGAGTGGTTCCATAAGCTGGGGACTGGTGAATATACCGGTAAAGTTATATTCAGCCGTGGAGTCACGGAGAGTGGATTTCAGGTTGCTATGCAGGGAGCATAAATCGCCGGTACGATATAAGAGGGTCTGCGAAGCAGGGGGAGAAGAGGTGGGGTGGGACGATATTGTTACCGGATTAGAACTGGAAAAGGGCAATTATTTTATCCTCACGCGAGAGGAGGTGGATAGATTAAAACCGGAGGGCAAGGAGAATCTGGAGATAATAGAATTTGTGGCTAAAACGGAGTTGGAGCCGATTTATTACGATAAGAGTTATTTTGTAGTGCCGAAGGAGAGGAGCGAGCGTGCTTATTTCCTCTTCAGAGAGCTGCTGGATGAGATGGGTGTGGCGGCAATAGGTAAATTTGTGATGCGGAACAAGGAGTATATGTGTGCGATACAGCCCTTTGGAGAGGGGTTGCTTTTATCTATTCTCCATTATCACCAGTATATCAGGGATATCGGAGAGGTCATGGCTGGGGTAGAGAGACCAGAAATTGGAGCTGATGAGAGAGAGCTGGGTGAACTTCTCATAAGGAAGCACCTCAAAGAGGAATTCCATCCCGAGGAATTCAGGGACACATTCATGGAACGGCTGAAGGAGTTGATAAGGCGGAAGATGGAAGGTGAGACGATAGAGATAGGAGAAATACCAGCGAAGGAGGGTGAGAAGAGCCTCGTGGAGGCACTGAAAGCGAGTGTGGGGATGGGCATGGAGGGTTCGGTTCCGTCAGCATCGGCAACAGTGACAGCGGCGGTAGAGCATGTAAGAAGCACAGGGCATATCACCCGTGAATATCTCCCGATGCTATGTGAAAAGGGGACGGAAGGTGTGCTCGATGAAGAAGGCTACATCTTTGAGCCGAAGATGGATGGCACGAGATGTATCGCCGAGGTGTACGAGGATGTGAAATTGATCAACAGAAGAGGGAGGGATATAAGCAGGAGATACCCGCTGATAGTGAAGGAACTGGGGAAACTAACGCATAACTGTGTGCTGGATGGTGAGATTGTGTGCTTTAATGAAGAAGGAGTTCCTGATTTCAATCTCTTACAGAAAAGGGAGCAGATTAGTTCTGAGATACTGATAGAAGGCAGGTCAAAGGGTATACCTGCAACCTACGTGGTGTTTGACATCCTGGCGCGAGGTGGTGAGGATCTGGTGGAGAAGCCGCTGAGCGAGCGGAAGAGGATACTGGATGAAACGGTGCAGGATGGTGAGCACGTGATGAAAATTGCCTATGAGGGTGATGGAAGGAAGCTCTGGAATGAGATGAGGAAGAGGGGTATGGAAGGAGTGATTGCCAAGAGGGTGGGAAGTGCATACCATCCGGGGAGGAGGAGATGGGACTGGCTCAAGCTGAAGAATTTGAAGACCATTGATGTGGTGCTCGTGGGGTATACCACAGAGAGACGTGAGATAAGTGCTCTGGGAATGGCTCTCTACCGTGATGCTGAACTGGTTTATACAGGCAGTGTGGGGACGGGCTTCAATGAGCACTTAATAAAGATGCTGAAGCGCGAGATAAGGGATTCGAAGTTGAGAACAGATAAACCACAGGTGGTTAACCCAGAGAAAGCACCCAAGGGGATGAAATGGCTCAAGCCACATCTCGTGGGTGAGATACAGTATCTCGAGATGACCGGTGGTGGTGAGTTAAGAGCGCCGAGTTTTAAGGGGCTGAGATGGGACAAGCCAGTAGAAGAATGCAGTTTCGACCAGTTGTGGAAGGGGAGAATTGAGGAGTGCATTGAGATATTCAATCATGAGGAGGGGCAGGCAGTGACTCCGTACGAACATGAGCGACTGTGTGAGGATTACCTCGTTGAGCAGCCCACACTGCTGAAGGGCGGCAGTACTATTCCATACGCATGGGTGAAGGCAAAGCTGGAGGCGTACAGGAGGGGGAGGGTTCCCAATTCCAACTACAAAGATGCCAGAGCCAACTAAAAAGAAGTCCTTTACTATTCATGATTTACCAGTCTCGGAGCGACCGAGGGAGCGACTTTTAAAGTTCGGCTCAGAAGCTCTTTCAGCACAGGAAATTTTAGCCTTGGTCTTAGGGCGAGGTATTGCAGGTGAATCGGTGATGGTAACTGCTCAGAGACTTTTAAGTGAATTTGGCAACCTTAAAGGAATCGCTGATGCTTCCATTGAAGAATTGTCTAAAGTGAGAGGAATTGGTGTGGCAAAAGCGGCTCAACTCAAAGCTTCTTTTGAACTCGCTAAAAGAGTAGAAGAAAGTTATTTGTGCGAAAAAGAGAGAAAAACAGTCAGAACTCCTGAAGATGCCGTGAATCTGGTTAAAAGCAGATTGCGAGGCAAGAAGAAAGAGCATTTTATAGTTCTTCTTTTAGATACTCGAAGTCATCTGATTACCGTTTCAGAAGTATCAATAGGAAGTCTTGATACCAGTATTGCTCATCCAAGAGAGGTCTTTAAAGAGGCTATCTCTGCAAGTGCAAGCTCTTGTATTTTTATTCATAATCATCCTTCAGGAGACCCCACGCCAAGTGAAGATGATATAGAACTTACTAAAAGGCTTGTGAAGGCGGGGGAAATCATAGGAATTGATGTTAAGGACCATATTATAATAACAGACAAAGACTTTATAAGTCTAAAGGAAAGAGGGATATTTGATGGAGGAAATAATGAAAGATAAGGATATGCTTGGTTTAGCAAAGGGAATTCTTTGGGAATTTTTCTATGATTGCCTCAGTAGCAAGCCTCTTAATCCTGGAGACCAAAATTATCGAAAGAGTCTTTCTACCAAAGATGAGAAAATTATCTATACAGCTAAGGCAAGAATGCCTAAGCTTCAAAAAATATTAGACTCCGCGAGAGATGCCATCCAAAAAGAAAATCCTGAACTACTCAAGCCCGAATATATTAAACAGCATTTTTCTGAGTGCGTTATTACATTAGAACGCAAAGCATTCAATATCTATTTGAGAAATGAAGAAAACCTTTTTCTTGCAATAATTGATGAGTGGGTCTCAAAAAACGCTGAACTTTTAAAGGAACTTAACAAAAAATTTCCTGACACAAAAAATTTTAGTAAAGAGATATGCAAGCACTTCTATCCGGTGGTTCAAAAAATGGAATTTGATTCCTCCCAAACTCGAAAAGCCAGAGGAGGAAAAACTTTTGAGCGTATCATCGAATATTTGCTGAAAAGTATCGGTGTTCCTTGTGAAAGCCCCTCAAAAGACGCCAAAAAAATACTGAAACGAATAGATTTAGTAATTCCTAATCAAGATACCGCTATAAAACGACCAGATAAGGC
>JAODGR010000039.1 GCA_025464275.1 Methanosarcinales archaeon | reverse complement strand
CGGGGCATGGGTATGGGTATGGGTATGGGCAGAGGCAGAGGAATGGGTACAGGCATGGGAAGAGGGATGGTACCCGGTATGGAGCAGCCACAGGCACAGGCACAGGCACAGGCACCGCGAAGAAGGGAGGACGAGCTCGAAGAGTTGACGAACATGGCAAACCGTCTGGAGAAGGAGCTGGAAGAGGTGAAGAAGAGGATTGAGGAGCTTAAAAGGAGGTGAGGCATGGATGGTGAAGGTAGGAATTCCAACCCTGGGAGAGAGGGGATTGGAGGAGGTGATAAGCGAGCATTTTGGTCGAGCACCCACTTTCACCATCGTCGATCTGGCTACACAAGAAGTGAAGGTGCTCACCAACACAGGCGAGCATTTCGGGGGTCTCAAACTCGCACCTCAACTCTTAGCGGATGAAGGTGTGGAGGTGGTGCTCTGTGCTAACCTGGGTCCGCGTGCGATAAGCATGTTCGAGCAGTTCGGAATTGAGGTATACGTGGGTTTGGGTACAGATTCAGTAGTGAGTACAGTGAAGGATGCGTTAAGGGCTTTTCAGGCGGGTAGACTCCATGAAGCTTCCGATAGAGATGCATGCCTGAGACACAGGCATTAGATTTGAATTAAAGGAGGTGATAAAAGATGAGCGGTATGGGTAGAGGAGGAGGACGTGGACAGGGAATAGGACGTGGCGGGCGTGGACAGGGTAGAATGGGTGGCAGCGGACTGGGTCCAGGCGGCGAATGCCGCTGCCCTAATTGCGGCTACACCATCCCACACCAGGCAGGAGTGCCATGCTATCAACAGACCTGTCCAAGATGTGGTGCGAAAATGACGCGACCATGAGCCCTAAAAACCTAAGAATAAAGAAGTTAGGAGGTGATGAGGAAAAAAATGGCGGGATATAGATGGAGAAATATGTATTACCTGACGGGATTGCCCGGCTGGATGCGATTCGGGTTCTCGCCTGGCTGGGTAGGCAGAAGCCCTACGGGTCTGCCACCGACTGCGCAGTATCTCATGCAGACCGGGCAGTTACCGCAGTTCAGTAGCTGGATAGCGCAGCAGGTACCGGTACCACCGGCGCCGCCAGCGGGTATGATGCCCGTGATGCCCGGTGTCTCGCTGAGCAGGGACCAGGAGATCTCAATGCTGGAGAGCCAGGCGAAGATGCTGGAGAGCCAGTTAGAGCAGATAAAGAAGAGGCTGGAAGAATTGAAGAAATGAGGGGGGATGGTATAGCCCCCTGATCTCCCCCCTTTTTATGCCTTCATTATTACAGATAGCCCCGACACTTGCATCTTACTTCGGTGTCCACCTCGTATCACCCGCACGCCCGCTTGAGGAGATACTCAGGTTCGCTTATTCTTTATACCCCGTGCCCCATACGGTGGTGCTCGTGGTGATAGACAGTCTTGACATCGAGCTATATACCGAGCTGAGCCACGAACTGACCACCCTGCACAGGCTTGCCACGGGAGGCAGGGGTAGAGGCGGAGGCAGAGGCAGAGGACTTCTACTTACCTGTGATACGGTGAGCAACCATACGACACCGGCGATTGCCTCTATCCTCACGGGGCTCGAGCCCGAGTCTCACGCTATCTTCACATCTGACGATGTGGGGAGATCGGATAAGAAATCGATTCTGGAGCTCATGGAGGAGGAGGGTAAGCATACAGGGGCAGTGATAGAGACCAGGGGCGCGAGTCCTCTCTTCGGGCGGGTGAGCCATGTATACGGTGTTGACGACCAGGAGGATATAGTGGCGTATGACAGGATGATAAAGGAGCATACGATATCCATATTGAGGCGTGAACCGTCAGTCATGCTTCTGTTTGCACATCTCCGTACCATTGACCGGTTTGCACACCGTGGCTGGGATCTCCATCGAGCGGCTTACATCACGGACCGGAATGTGAGCGAGATAGCGGAGTCAGTAGCGGAGAGAGAGGGGCTGTTACTCATCTGTGGTGACCACCGGGCACATCGTAGAGAGGCGATGGCGATGGGGTTGAAGTTGAGACAGATGGGGAAGGTACCATTGATCGTATCCGCTCCCGCATCCTGCAGTGCCATCACGTGACTATCTTATCCACCATATCCATGGCGATGGCGCGTCTTATCTCCAGTGCGAGCCGTCTACCTGAGCTCATGTTGGACCTGAATAGCGTATTACCGTATGGATGCCCGCTATACATGTGGATGTTCGTCCCCCCACCTATTCTGGTAGCGATGTCATAGACCCAGAAGTCCATGTTCTCATCTACAATCGTCTGCAAGCAGAAGGGACCTATTATGCCGGCTGAGTACTCCTCCTTCGCCGATGCCACGAACTTCTCCCCAAGGCTCATCACACGATTGAGGAGACTCTCTCTCAGTGTCGCCGATGCATGCCCGACGACGATCATCAGGGGGTCTTTCAGCTTATCCGGCAATTCCTGTGCCCTCGGTATCCTCACCATCCCGTCAAGATTCGATTCAAAGCGCCAGTCAACGCCAAGTAGCTCTAACTCGTCGTCCAGTGGCGAATAGAAGAAATCGAAGTTGAATACCGGACCTATCACGTACCGCTCAATTCGCGCATTCGCGAGGTCATCAGCGGTGATTATACCCTTCTCTATCAATCGCTGTGACTTCTCATAGTATTCAGCACGGTCTTTTGCGGTGAAGAAGCCGCGTTCGAGGCGCATCTCCGCATGTGGCAGCTTCACCATCACCAGTGTGTCTATATCCTCGGGGGTGTACTCCTCCGGCGTTGGTATGCCCGCGCGTTTACATAGCCAGTAATAGCTCCTCTCCTCCTCCCTCTCTTCTATCCTCAGCATATCCCTGCTACCCACCAGCGGCACTCTGAATCTATTCTCGACATTGTCTATACCGGTATATACCACAAATGAGCGGTTAGGCACGAATAGGGTATTTCGTGACCTGAGTTCATTCTGTACCCTCTCACTCATCATATCCGCGAATTTGGGCAGCACCAGATGCTCGTCCACAATCCCTTTTTTCATGCCATTCACCACTCTACACTGGAAATATTTCGTATACAGCTCCTCCCTGCCTCTCTCTGCCACCACAATGGTCCTGAAACCCTCCTCCTTCGCACCATCGCAGACATCGAGTGCGGAATGCGAGCCCAGCACCCCTACTACCACATTATCGAGGTCGTAATCCGCCAGAACTTCTTCTATCTCACTCCGTTCTATCATCTCTGCATCACACACCTAAACAAAAGCTTCTTCTCTTTTAAATATTGTTTTATGGTTAGCATGGTGTGTGTGGCGTGTGCGGCGTGCGGGGGTAGCCGAGCAGGACAAAGGCGCAGGACTTAAGATCCTGTTCCGCAGGGATACGTGGGTTCAAATCCCACCCCCCGCATGGTATGGGTGTGAGCGTGCTTTTCACAGGATGAAGAGCTTGTATTTCACACTCTCATCCCTGATCTCATCCTCTATTCGTCTCGCTATTATCTTCTCAGGATGATAAAGCCCTTTAACCCTCTTTGTGAGGTCATCAAAGCTCTTGAAAGGTCCCTTCTCCCTCTCCTCCAGTATCGCCCACATCAATTTCTTCCCTATACCAGGAAAGAGGTCAAGGGTGTGTAATCGTGTGGTGATCGGTCTTGCATCGTTGAACACCTTAATGAATCGTGCTTCATCACTCTTCACTATCTCCTCGATCACATACCTCAGCTCCACCTTCGCCGTCTGTGTCAGCTCATCGTATCTCAGTTTCTTCACCACATGGTCTATCACCTCCCGTGTGCCTTCACCTATATACACGCGGTCATGAACAGCTGGTATCTTGTTCCTCTTCGGCGAGAGTTCCATCAGGACAAATCGCTCCTCTCCTATCGCCTGTACCAGTGGCTTCTTCTGATATACCGGTCGGGAGTCATCGAGATGCCCGTAGGGTAGATAATCGAGGACACGTGCATAAGTCTCACGTTTCTCACCCCTGTTCTTACCACCTGTACTCTGCCTCCCCCCTCGCCTGGCATGCTCTCTCATCCTATCTCCCCCTCCCCACTCTATGAACTCAAATTCGAACTCAGACCCGAAGCGGTCATTTCAGCGCGCTTATCTTCGCTATTACCTGTACCGGGCTACGCAATCGAGTATCGCCTCTATATCCTCTTCCGAGAGTGTAAATTGCTCCTTAGCATAGATCGCTCTCACTTCGTTCCTGCTGTAGGGCATCAAATCGGCAATCCGGATAGCTATCTTCTCGTTCATCTTCTCTAACTCCATGAGCTCACTTACAAGCGCTTTTGCATCGCTCGCACTGAGTTTAGCGAATTTTGAGGTGTGCTCCAGGGCTTTCCTCTGCTCGTATCTTATGGCTTCCTCCTCCTCTTCTCCTCCCGCCTCCTTATCCTTATCCTCATCCTCATCCTTCATACTCGCAGTGAGAGTCAGGAGTATCTCCCTGGCTTCTGCAAGTGTTAAAATCTCCTCATTTAATATCTCCTTTACTATCATCTCCTCCTTTTCTTACCCCTCTCCTATTCCTCGTTAAGAGCATGGTAAAATAAAAACCTTTTTATAGCGGACTTCATAACCATCCCTCTATGAAGAGAGAGGATTATATAGTGAGGGATATAGAGCTCGCAGAGTCAGGAGAGAGGCGAATAGAGTGGGCAAGCGGGCGAATGCCGGTTCTCAGCCTGATAAGGGAGCGATACGAGCGTGAGAAGCCACTGGAGAATGTGAGAATCATGGCATGTCTTCATGTCACCGTGGAGACTGCGAACCTCATACTCACTTTGAGAGCGGGTGGCGCGGATATTGCTCTTACTGCTGCCAATCCACTCTCCACCCAGGATGATGTAGCGGCTGCACTGGCTGCCAGGGGCATAAGCACCTATGCATTCCGTGGTGAGACCGAGGCGGAATATTACAACTGCATAAATGAAGCGCTCAAGATAGAGCCCGATGTGGTACTCGATGACGGTGGTGATGCCATCACAGCAATCCATGCCGCGGGAGTGGCGTCATCGGTGAAGGGGGGATGTGAAGAGACCACCACGGGCGTGATAAGGCATCGCGCGCGGGCAAGGGACGGTGAGCTCGGCTTCCCTGTTATCGCCGTCAACGACGCGGAGACGAAGATGATGTTCGATAATCGTTACGGTACCGGGCAATCAACCCTGCACGGGATAATGAATGCAACAAACATCCTCCTCGCCGGTCGCGTGGTGGTGGTGGCTGGCTACGGGTGGTGTGGACGAGGAGTGGCATTGAGAGCGAGAGGGCTCGGCTCTTCCGTGGTCGTGGTGGAGACGAATCCGAGGAAGGCGCTGGAAGCGGTTATGGACGGCTATAGGGTGATGCCCATGCGTGAAGCAGCCAGGATAGGTGACCTCTTCATCACCGTAACCGGTGATACCTCTGTGATAAGGGGTGAACATTTCAGGTTGATGAAGGATGGCGCTATCCTCGCCAATGCCGGGCACTTCGATGTGGAGATAAACGTGGAGGAGCTGGAGCAGTTAGCGGTGGATAAACGGCAGATAAAGGATAACGTGGTGGAATATCGGCTGAAAGATAACAGGAAGCTGTATCTACTCTCAGAGGGGCGGATAGTGAATCTCACAGCTGCCTACGGGCATCCGCCGGAGGTGATGGATATGAGCTTCGCGAATCAGGCTTTGTGCGTTCGATATATCATAGAGAACCATGAGCAGCTCGATAATGCGGTATACCCGGTTCCAAAGGAGATAGATGATGAGGTGGCGAGATTGAAACTGAGATCGCTGAATATAGAGCTGGAGGAACTGACAGCCGAGCAGCGTGAATATCTGGAATCATGGGAACCGGGCACATAGAGAGCATAACAAGCCGGGATAATCAGGGGCTATGGGCTGTACGGCACTCCCTCATACAGTATAGCACCTATATCATGGCGTGTTGCTCTTCGCACCACTCCCCTCACCCAGTTCCTTATCCATCTCATATTTGGTGTATCTGCTCTTATCACTGTCAGGTTCGCTTTCATACCCTCCTCTATCACGCCCACCTTATCCTCCTTCATTATCCGGGCTGAATTCCAGGTGCACAGCTTCAATATCTCACGCTCATCTATTCTGAGTAGCTTGGATATGAACTCCATCTCACGGAAGATGTCGGGTGAATTGAGCATTACATTATCTGTGCCGACACCCACAGTCAAGCCGGAATCGAGCATCTGGCGTAACGGCGGTATCCCCACACCCGTCACTATATTGGACCTGAGACAGATCACCGCACCGATATCCCTGTCGTACATCTGCTGGAAGTGCCGCTCCGATGCCTTCGTCAGATGAACCAGGAAATCAGGTTCAAGCTCTATTGCAGCCTCTATATCCATAGCGTCTCGCTCGCCAGCATGGAGTGCGAAGAGCTTACCACTGCTACGTGCCTGCGCAGCCAGGTCACTGAGTTTATTCCAGTTGTAGTCTGCCGTACTGCTCATTCCTATCCCGTCCACAGCCTCAAGCAGTGCAGATATATCGCCCTCATCGGGTGACCCGGGTCTGCCAAATACCTTCATCTTCAATCGAGATCTTGCACCGCTCCTCTGGAAAGCCGATTCCAGTGCCTTCACACCACTGAGCCCACCCTCACGGAAGTCACCAAACAGCTGTACACCACAGCCCGCGATATCTTCTATTGTAGAACTCATCGCATTCATGAGCTCTTCGTATGGTGTATCCGCCAGTATTCGCTCTTTGAGCCCGCCCGGACCCACTAACTCTTCCAGTGGTATGGAATCCATATCCGGCTCCTTTGAGACTGAGTCACCGATGTGTGTGTGGGCATTGACGGGGGAAGGGATGATGAACCCCTTAATTGTACCATCCACTCCACTATCACTATCCTCTCCTATCTCTTTTATCTCTCCATCTCTTATGACTATATACCCCTCTATATCGTGGAATGCACTGCCATAGACGAACTTTCCCGAAATGACCAGCTCCTCTTCTCTCACAAGCCACTCCTAATATAAATACAGGATTAAATAGGAATGAGAGGGGAAGGAGTGTGGAAGATAGATTTATAGATTTCACCCTTCCCTCTTCTGCCGCTTCCTCCGATAGTAGTAGAACAGCCCGAGTGTCATTGCTAATGGCACTGCTATGGTGGCGAACTCCGGCACAGGAGTATAACTGAAGTTCTCAATCATTAGTGCGTCATTGGTACAGCTCACAGTAGCCAGTAAATCCGCGGTGCCATTGCCGTAAATGCCCAGCGCTTCCTTCGGTACTCTCATCTCAATCACGTAATTCGGAGCGCCGTTATCCTCAGGCCAGTCTGTGTAGTGTGTATAGACAATCTCTGCGTGTCCGGTCTTGGTGCCAGCGCTGCTGTTATCAACCATGTTACTGAAGTTTACCATATAGTTCTGAGATATGTTATCCGGACTGATTTTTTCCCAGTCTGGCATGTAGAAGACGTCACCTATTTCACCTTCTATCGTTCGACTGTCATTCGTCAGTTTTATACCATATTCATACCCGCAGTCTCCTGTACTGGAGTCAGCGTCCAGATTCAGTGCTAAGTCACCGGGTATAAGATGATACTGATTCCAATCCCCCCACCAGGTGTAATTGTACCCTTCGGGTGGCATCGAAGTGATGATAGCGAAATAGATATATGCTCCGCCATCTGCGGCATACATCGCCTCTATGTCGCACTGTTCAATCCCCGGATTGTGATTTGAGCCAGTAGAAGTAGGTCCACTGGGCGCCAGTTCTCATAAACACTAAGAGCGGGTGGGGCTGCATCCCAGCTATTATTGGAGGGGTTCACACCCCAGTCGTCGAGGTCGCCATCGATGGTGTACTCTGCTGCGACTGCAGGAGTTATAACAGCTGCCAGTAGCAGTATAGAGATAGAGAGCGAGAGCAGCACTCCGCACAGGCTCAGCGGCGGGTTTAGTTCTGTCATGTTCCCTTTCCATCCTATCATACTCATCACCTCCTAACTATTTATCTCCATTCTCCATAATACGGGCTTGGAGCATTAAAAGCTTTTCATATATGCAATATTTTTAAAATTAAGCTTTTTTTAGCAGTTGTAATGCAATTTTAAGCCCTGTACGCCATTGCACGGGCTCACACCACCAGTTTTGTTTCATGGTGTTGAAATAATAATTCGATACATTTATAACTTTTGTTTAAGATAGGGAAAGCTATATATAATAGCAGTATCGCGCAACTTCGCGCGGGAAGGTGCGGGAGGTGAGGGTGAAGGGGGGATGAGGGAATGTTGGAGATGAGTGAGATGTAGAGCAGCTATCTTCTCATATAATCCTCCTGTATCTGCTCTTCTATCCTCGCCGATACCCGCTCAGCAATCATGTGGAGTTTATACTTCGCCTCTGAGTCCTCCAGGATATCCAGATTGCGCTTCGCATCCATTATCAGCCCTTTTGATAATGCGATTGCATATCGAATCGAATGTGAGTGGATGAATATCTCCCTGAGATGCTCCATCTCTGCACCGGTGACCTCACCACCTCCTGACATGATACCCTCTATGTATGCTCTATCTGCATTGCTGGAGTGATTCAATGCGTGAATAACAATGATGGTTCGTTCCCTATTCTTTATATCCAGACCCACTGGTTTCCCGGTCTTCGCCGGGTCGCCGCAGATATCAAGTATATCATCCTGAATCTGGAATGCCAGACCCAGGTTCTTACCATAATTGCGGAGATTCTCAAGTTCTATCTCACTGCCGCAGCCGAGCATGGCACCCGCCTCCGCACTCGCCATGAAAGCGGAAGCGGTCTTCAATTCCGCAACCTCCATGTATGCCCGCTCTGTAACCTCATTCAGGTCTCGCAATCGGAGTGAGAACTCCCGGTACTGCCCCAGGGCTATATCAGCGAGTGCGCTCATCACCACCTTCACCACCTCCGGCTCACCACATTCTGAGAGCAACTCACAGGAGAACCCGAGCAGAAGGTCACCCATCAGTATCGCATTCTTCGCGCCGAATCGCACGGGATTGGATGGCGTCCTCCTCCTTATGTAATTCTCATCTATGATATCATCATGGACCAGAGTGGCATTATGTAGCAATTCAATGGCGACGGCGGTGGAGAGAGCCTTCTCGCGTGAGCCCCCAACCGCTTCGGCTGCGAGGATGCAGATGATGGGTCGAAGTCGCTTGCCCCCTGTATCCTTTATATAGGATAGTGCATCATATAGAAGCTTATTGCTCCTGCTACGTGTTCGCTCTTCTATTAATTCCGCCAATCTGGAGTTGAAATACTCCACCTCCGCGTGGATTGGTCCTTTATCCCCGTTCTCCATTTCCTTTTCTCATTTCCCTATTTAGCAACGTTTTATAAAAAGCCATCCAAATTTTTTAGCAAATGGAATTTGAGGTGATACCTGCAATAGACCTGAAGGGTGGTAGATGTGTACAGCTGGAGCAGGGTAATAAGGATGTAGAGCTCTTCTCCGCCGATGACCCCGTGGGAATTGCACTTCACTGGCTCAGCATGGGCGTATCGTGGCTGCATATAATAGACCTTGACGCCGCCTTCCAGTCGGGGAGTGATAACTTCGGGGTGATTGCGGAGATAGTGGAGCATGTGAGGGCGAGAGCAGGGGTGAAGGTTCAGGTTGGTGGAGGGCTCAGGAGTTATGATGCTGCGTTACGGCTCCTCAAAATCGGTGTTGACCGTATAATATTCGGAACTGCAATGCTCAGGTCTCCCCGGCTGGTGGAGCGAATAGCCGATGAGTTCTCATCCCGGAGGGTGATGGTCGCCCTGGATGTGCGCCACGGGAAGGTGGCAGTGGATGGCTGGCGCGAGGTAACGGGGTTAGAAGCGAAGGATGCGGTGGAGATGGCAGCCCGTATGGGTGCAGGCAGTATCCTCTTCACCAATATAGATGTTGAGGGTTTGATGAGTGGAGTAGATATCGCTGTTATCGAGGATTTCATCAGTCATGCCACTCTACCGGTGGTGGTATCAGGGGGGATAACCACTGTGGAGGATATAATCCAGATAAAGGAAGCGGGTGCGAGCGGGGTGGTGATAGGGAGTGCACTATACACGGGCAGGCTGAGCCTGGCTGAAGTGCTACGCCGCCGACAGGACTCGAACCTGTGACTATCCGGTTAACAGCCGGGCACTCTACCAACTGAGTTACGGCGGCACCTTGCACCTCTGCCCTCTGCACCTGTTTATCATATTCATATCATCATACAGGTATTTAATTTATTGGTTATCGGTTATCCTATCTGTTATCTGTTTCCTCTCTCACCACCTCCACCATATCGCTCGCTATCTTTAAAAGCCGAAGCCATGAGTTCATCACAGCTCTCACTCTTGAAAATTCATCTCCGGGGTCGCATACACGGAGATACAGCAACCTGCCACCGCCACCTACACCTCCTCTGAGTACTGCATCCACTTTACCCGCTTCCTGCTCCTGCTCCTCCTTTATGGATTCATAGAGCGTCTCTACGAGCGAGTCCGGGTACGGGTCTGTTTCTTCCACCTCCAGTTCTATCTCCATCTCTATCATTCACTCATGGGGGAGATTAACTCAGTTCTCAGCTCAAACAGCTTTCACCTTCTTCACCAGTACTGAGGGTCTCTCCTTCCTCAGTGCGCGATATCCGCAGTAAGGGCAGCGTACGCCATGATGGTCGGCTTTCAGCTCCACTATCCTCTTACATCTCAGGCAATAATATGCCAATTCCTCATTCACCTCCTGTGAGAGCAGCCTCCTTTGCTTCCGCTTCACGCCTTAGCGCCCTCTCTACCGCTATACCCATCGGGGTGTGTGGTAGATATGTCCCACCGGCGAATGTGTAGTCACATCTGGAACAGTGCCAGATGCCGGTACCCACTCTCTTCACGGACTCTCTACCGCATCTGGGGCATTTATGCGCCGCTCTGGTCTGCGCCTCTATACTTGCTATCGCCTTTCTTATCTTACGACCGTATCGTACACCGAACCTGCCTGCGGATTTCACTACCCGCCCCTTCTTACGCTTCTTCTGCCTCTTCACCATCTCTACTCACCCTCCTCTCCTCTGCCTCTCCCTCTCCTCTATATAATAGCCTGGCTCTGATAAGATAAGATACGATACGATATAGAGATATAGATATGATATCGCGAAATGAGGAATTAAAGGATGAGGATATCGGACCTTGAGCCTGAGATTTGTGAGCAGGTAATGCCATTCACAGGCGATATCGAGCTGTATCCACCGCAGGAGGAGGCAATAACTGAGGGGTTACTCGAAACGGAGCGTAATTTCGTCATCGCCACGCCCACCGCCAGTGGAAAGACGCTGCTGGCGGAACTGGCAATGTGGAAGTGCATATTATCCGGAGCGGAGGGTGAGCCAGGGAGATGCCTCTATGTCGTCCCCCTGAATGCACTGGCGTACGAGAAATACAGGAATTTCAAGGAGAGATACCCATCACTCAGGGTGGGTATATCCACAGGCGATTACGAGAGTTCATCGAGGTACCTCGCAATGAATGATATTTCAGTACTCACCATCGAGAAGTTCGACTCGCTCACGCGCATAAAGCCCCCATGGTTACGGAGTATCAGAGTTCTCGTGGTGGATGAGGTGCATGTAGTGGGTGACGAGAAGCGCGGACCGAGATTGGAGGGTGCTATGGCACGATTCATGAGCTTCAACCCATATGCAAGGGTAATCGCACTATCTGCAACGATACCAAACGCGGATGAATTCGCTGGTTGGTTACATGCCTCACTCGTGAAATCCGAGTGGCGACCCGTGCCATTAAAGGAGGAGGTCTGCATTGCACCGAATGATAGAGTAATAATTGAGCGTGTGCTGGAGGAGTTAAACAAGGGTTCTCAGGCGCTTGTATTTGTGAATACGAAGCGAGGAGCTGCTGCTTTCGCGCGTAAGCTGGCGGGGCTGCTGGATATTGACCCCTCACTGGAGGACCTCGCAGAACGAGTGGACATCGGCGTGGACGACCTCGGGGAGATGGTCAGGCATGGTGTTGCATATCACAATTCATGGCTGCACCCGGAGCAGAGGCGTGCAATAGAGGAGGGTTTCCTCGCCCATCGCCTGAAGGTGATATGCTGCACTCCCACACTCGCTATGGGTGTATCATTACCCGCGAAGATGGTGCTCATCAGGAATTATAAGTTCTTCACTCCCGGTCGTGGTACGGAGCCGATGCCGGTATGCTGGGTGAAGCAGGTATTTGGACGTGCAGGTAGACCTGAATATGACGATTATGGATTGGGGGTGATAGTGGCGCGGGACGAATTGGAACGTGATGAGATAGAGCAGATATACATAAATGGTGAATTAGAGCCAATAGAATCGCAATTCTCGTATGACGAGCTGACCGAGCAGGTACTTGCCACTGTCGTTGCCGGTGCGCGGAGTGAGGATGAGATAGAGGAGTTCCTCGAGAGTACCTTCTATGCATATCAGAAGGGTGCGGATCTCACGGCACTTAAAGAGCAGTTGAGGGTGATCCTATCGAATCTGGAGGCGGAAGGGTTCATAGCGAGGATGAGGAGGAGGCGCGGTGGCGCGATAGAAGAGCTAAGAGCTACGGAATTTGGTAATCTCGCATCCAGATTGTATCTCACCACAAAATCCGCACTTGACCTGAAGTCAGGTATAGAGAAGCTTGAGCTGCGAGCCATGGTGGAGGAGCGGGAGCGGGTATCTGATTTCGAACTACTGCTACTCCTGTGCAGATGTGAGGAGGTAACACCCTTAAATGTGAAGGATGCACTTACCATCGCAACCAACCTGACCGAGAATCTCGAGCTGGTGTTTGCCTCCACTCATGCACTCGGGAGTGCTATCGTGGCGCATGCATGGATAGACGAGCTGAGCTATCCGGAGTTGAAGACGAGGTTCGGGGTATATCCCGGTGAGGTGCATGCCAATCTCTATGTACTGGAATGGCTGTGCTACGCCGCTGCTCGTATTGCACATCACCTCGATGCCAGCGAGTTATATACGAGGCTGAACGAATTAAAGGAGCGGATAAGGCATGGTGTCAGGTCAGAGTTGCTGAGTATGGTGAAGATAAGGGGTGTTGGCAGGGTAATAGCGCGTAATCTATATTCCGCAGGGTTCAGAACGCATGAGGAGATTGCGAAGGCGGATCTATCACACCTGAGCCGGGTACCGGGTGTGGGGGCTCGCAGGGCAGAGAAGCTGAAGGAAGAGGCTCAGCGGCTCAGGCACTGATGGTGCAGGTGGAGCGAAAAAAGAAGAAAGAGAAGAGAGAGAGAGCAGCACTCCCAGGAGAAGCTCTGCTCTTCTCTTCTCTCTATTTAGCTTCTATCCTGTTCTGTTCCGTTCCGTTCAGTTCGGTTCAGTTCAGCCGTGTTTGCCTGTCAGTCTTATGTAACCTGAATAGTCACCGGGTGGCGTTCCAAGCGGTACGTGCAGCGAGAAGTTTATGGGTGCAGAGCCACATCCCGGTATATCCACATCGAATGTCACTCCTGGTGGCAGTGCAAGCCAGTGTGCAACCGGTGGTTGAACAAGGATTGCTGCATCCAGCTGGTCAGCGGGTATGATGCCGCCGCCCGGGCCCGGGGAAGTCATGTTCCATGCCTCTATCACGACGTCCATCGGGTCGTTACCATCGTTCATTACACTCCCCGGACTCGTCCACTTCGTCTCGTTCGGTCTGATAGCACCATAGTTCACCTCACTGAAGTCTATCCTCAGCGCGACCACCGATACATACTCGAAGGTGTTCACCGTACAGTTATACAAACTCGCGTTATCGAACGCCTGAGCACATACGGTGTAGATACCTGCGGGGTCGGAGCAGTTGAAGGTGGTGTTCTCCCGGTATATCCACGCGGTACCGTTAGCAATCAATGCGTCAATCTCTTCAACCTGGTCAAGAGTGAGCAGCCCTTCACGGTATGCATCCCACTTAGCGGCTTCGCAGGCTTCCTGTGACGGCAGCGGCTCTGCAATTGATATCGATTTCAACACGCATGCCCCGGGTTCGCAGCAGTTTGACTCGTTGCAGGGCACACATCCGCACGCGCTACCATTAGCAAGTGGATAGAAGGTTCTGACTATCACACTCGCTATATCTCCCTTACCATTCGGGTCGTAAACCACCACATACGTGCTCACGGTCTTGTTCTCTCCCGGCACAGGATACACATTTGTATAGCCATCGCCTGGTGTATCGTCCGGCTTCTCCCACTTGTATAGCACTTCCGGTGGCAGGTAGAGTGGTAGCACCGTCGCGTGAGTGGTGACCATAGGTGTTCTGACCGTTGTTCTGAGGTTATGATATGTGGAGTTCTCGATCGGGAATGGGAGATAATCCACCCATGCATTGGCGGTGATATTGTGGAAATAATCGCCATCCGGTGCAAAACCAGCTGTGGTTATGCTCAGAATGGAATAGTTCGTCTCACCGGGTTCGAGGTAGAATCCTTCAGGGTCAAACCTGTATGACCAGCCTGGGCGTTCTGGCTCGATGGTGAAATTCACATATTCGCTTTCTCCGGCTATACTCGTAACGCTCACGTTGTAGGTCGCTGTCTCACCTGGTTGAACAGTATCTATTATCGGTGTCACATCTATCGTGATGCCCATCGGCTGTGGAGCCGGGGCTGACACACCTATGCTCAGAGCAGTAACCGTTACGAGTGCAATGACTGCGACGCCTGCACCTGCGATTCTCGCCTTTAGCGCTTTTATTGATGACTTGCTTCTCATCTTCCTTTCTCTTCACCTCCTTTTATTTTATTTTACTTCAGCCCCTCCATGGATCCACTCCATGTATATGCTATGCCAGTGCAGAGGGACATGCACTCTCTCTATCTATCCATCCATCTATCGCTATCTCATCTTTAGTTCGTCTCTGCATCTATATCTTTTGTTTCATGTTCATCTCATAATCGGGTTGAAATAAAAAGAGCCAGCAGTTGCCTGCTGGCTCGATTTATCCGCTCCTTAGCTGACTTAGGTGATATAGAAGACGCCGGTGTCGAATGCCGAAGGAGTCCACTTCGTTGAGCTCGCAACCGCCCGGAACGCCTTATAGCCCGTAGAGGCATCAGGCGGTATATCTGCTCTGAGCGGTATCAGAGCTTCTCCTCCCGCGGGTATGCGAACATACGTGGAAGTCCAGTTGAACCATGCGAGGTCAGCACGCCATCCTGCAGGTATGCTCGTATTCGTGAGGCGAACGAGGAAGACATCGCCGAAGTTCTCTTTATTCACCACCTTTATGGTGAGGTTCACACTGTCACCCGGGTGAACGGGGTTGAATCTTGGTAGAACGGCAACACCAATGCCTCCTTCCGGTCGTACGGAATGCACAGTAGCGGTATCCTCATCAGTAGCCATGAGACCGTTGCACCACCCGGTTGCGTTCTGCACGTTGGTATCATCGCCGGTCTCTGTGAGTGTAGCATTGATGATGAATGTGCGCGATTCGGAGGGTGCGAGTGCTGTAATATGCCATATCAGGACTGTTGTACCATCCGGGTTCTCTACTACTTCCTCTGGCTCTGGTGTTGCATTCACGTATCTCATGCTCGTGGATAGTGTATCCGTAACGGTGATGTTCTGGAGAGTGCAGCATTCACCGTCGTTATGCACGGTCGAGTTGAACGTCACGGTCTCACCCACAGGGGCGGTCAGCTCGTCCACCCATTCCTCACTCACCTGGTCCCAGACGGTCTTATCCACTTCTATGCTCGGGATACCCGATATCACCACGGTTGCAGTATCGCTATCATAGACCTCAGGGGGAATCACCTGTGGTGTCATTGGGACAGGGTACCAGTAAGTCGCACTGACATTCATCGTGTTTATATCCACACCGCATCTGACTGCGCGTGCGTCGAACTCGATTGTGATATTCTCACAGGGCATGAGCACTCTGTCATCGAAGGTCCACACGTAGTAGCCTTCAGGTGTAAGCTCAGGTTCACAGGGCTCACCGTCAACGGTGGCATTGTCTGCATATTCCAGACTATCTGACAGCATATCTGTAACCCGGATATAGGATAGCGGGCATTCGCCATTGTTGTGGATTACACCTCTGAACCGTACGATGTCGTGTAGATTCGCGGTGGTCTCATCTCGCCATTCACCGGTCGCTGTATCAAATACCGTCTTGTTCACTTCTATGCCCGGAATCGGGCACTGTACAATATTTGACTCGCAGTTGTTCCTCTCGTTGCTCTCCTCAACGACATCCTCGCAGTCCGCGCACACGGTTACGTTCAGTATCGCGTTGCACGGGCATTCCTCGGGCTCAAATGTGCTGGAGTAGCTCTCGCCCGAACCCAGTGCCGGGCAGGGCTGGCTCTGTACGGGTTCGCCATCAATGAGCATACATGTGGTACTGTTACCCGCTGAACCTTCACCTATGTTGCTCACGGTATAGGACACAATGAATACACCATCCTTAACCGAAACGGACTTATTGACCACCAGGTCAGGCTTCGGGCATG
>JAODGR010000056.1:43401-50122 GCA_025464275.1 Methanosarcinales archaeon | reverse complement strand
AAAGTGAGATACGGTATAAAAAGGAATGAAGAGTAAGGTTAATATAAACTGAGGATAACGTAATGTATGAGGGGTGTTTTCAGAGATGAAATTGCCTGAAGAAGAAGTTAAACTGTTTTACAAGTTATACCATTCGCTACTGGTTTACGTTAACAGAAGATTTGGTATAGTGGAAGGGCTAAATTCTCCAGAGGATTTTAAGGGATTTCCGATAGAAGAAATAAATAAGCTCAGGGATAGATTGTATAAGGATCCTGAGTTGATCAACTCGTTTGTTGCGGAGAATCCTCTGAACTTCTCGAGTAGTGAATTAAGAATAATCAGCGACTGGCAGAACTTTGTTAAGGGGAGATTCCTCATTTTTCGCTATCTGAAAAATTATACTATTTTCCTCGACCCGGATGAGCCACCAAAAGCTTATGGAGTCCTTGCACTCACTTCTACCTTTGAGGAGACGTTGGGCTCCTATTTGCCAGTAATGGTGGAGACAGTACTTTTACCATTCAATAATAAAATCATCTATGATAGCATCTTTCTCCAATATCGTATTACTTTTGGGGGCGGTATTCGTCGCAGCCTCAATGACGCTTATCAAAAAGCTAAATGGAGATTTGGTATTATTACATCCCTCCCATTCTCTCCAGATAATGTAGAACAACAAAGCGATGCCGATAAATTAAGATTTTATTTGAGGAGCGAACGTAATCGTGAAATGTATCAGGAAGAAATAGAGGAATTGATTAATAAGGACCAGAATCTCTTAACACTATACCATCAGGAGATGGGTAAAATTCATGCCAGGACATATAGGAAACGGCTGCGTGAAATCGGTTTGAAAAGGGGTTGGTTTGCCATACTTGAGGGCATGACAATCGCAAGTGGAGCGACGAGGGAAGAGCTTGAGCGAACTTTACAATGCATACTCCCATCTGAAAAGAGAAATTTTGTTTACATCTTTCAATTAAGGTGGAAATAGGAATGTCTGGCGTTCCGGTGTTTTTCCCCAAGATATTGAACTTAATATTTAAATTTAATACTGATTCTTATGTACAGTGCGGGATATGGAATGCGAGCTCGTGAAGCAGGGATTTGAACCCGGGAGCTGTATGGTGTATGATTTCGCAACTGGTAGACGTGGCAGGGCATGTGATATCGCACTCAGGTATAGAGAAGGTGTGCCCTACCGGCTCATCAATTCCATCATCCTCTCAAGACCGGAGCATTACCTCTCCATCTACCAGTCCGGGTGCAACTTTGACTGTAAGAAGTGCCATTCATGGCGATTCACGCAGAACGCAGCGGGTGAATGGCTCTCTCCGGACGACATAGCAGCGGAAGTGGCACGATACATGAAGAGTTACAGAATAACCTCCGTGAATCGTGAACACGCTACGAGCTGGCATGCCCAAGAGCTATGTAAATCCTGTGGCAGTTGCATCATCAGGGGTGTCAGGAGTGAATTGTGTCCCGGGATACTCACTCCTGATAGGATTGTATACAGTGAGCAGGGCTGGGGTCCCGCCCGCAACATCGTAGCCTTCACCGGTGGTGACCTCCTGTGCCAGCCTGATTTCTATCTACGGTCAGTGGCGAAGATCAAAGAGCTGAATAGCCGCATATGGATTCTCATGGAGACAAACGGGTATGGACTCACGCCTACCAATCTGGATCTGTATCAACATGCGGGAGTGGATTCCTTCTGGCTTGATATCAAAGCGTTTGATGATAGAGTGCATCGCAGGCTGACCGGCGTATCAAACACGCGTATCTTGAAGCTGCCGGCGGAGATAAGAGAGCGGGGATTCATTCTTGAGGTGTCTTCTCTCTTCATACCCGGCTGGGTTGAGACTGACCAGATAGCTCAGATCGCGCGTATCATCGCAGCCGTTGACGATGGCATACCGTTCACCATCCTCGCTTTCTTCCCGGAGTACAGAATGACGGATGTCCCGATACCCAATTTGGACCAGATGATAGAGTCATATAATGCTGCGAAGGATGCGGGATTGCGTAATGTAGCACTGGGTAATTTACACCTGGTTGTGCATACACGTGCGGAATACGAGCTGCTGAAGGAGGTGACACGCCATGTTACTGTTACGTACTGAATGGCTGAGCAGCTACGGAATGGAACTCCTGATCCCCGTGGTACTCCTCTTATCATCCATCTTCCTCGCTCTCATCGCTTCTTTCATCTTCAAAAGATTTCTGATACGATTTGCTAAGAGAACAGAAACGGAACTGGATGATAGAATAGTGAGGGCATTGGAGAAGCCTGTATTCTGGATAATATTATTATCTGGCTCTTATATCGCACTAAAATCATTTGCCCCCCTCGCTCCATACATGGGCTATGTGGATAAGACATTCAAGATCTCGGGTATTCTTATCGGGATATATGTGGGTATAAAGATAGTGGGGAGCTTTGTATGGTGGTATGCGAGGAGAGAGGAGAGGTTATATAAGACCTTCACCGGCGTTAAGAACCTCGTGAATGCATTTATCTACATAGTTGCTATTCTGTTGATCCTGCATACACTGGGATACAATGTCACTGCTCTGGCTGCTGGACTCGGCATAGCTGCACTGGCAGTCGCTCTTGCATTCCAGTCCACACTCTCCAATTTCTTCGCTGGAATTTATATCACCGCGGAGAGGACTTTGAAGATCGGTGATTATGTAGAGCTTGAGAATGGTCTGGCGGGATATGTGGAGGAGATAGGATGGCGCTCAACGAAGATAAGGACCTTACCCAACAACATCGTGGTGGTACCAAATTCAAAGCTCGCAGAGAGTATCATAATGGATTATTACGCACCCGGTAAGGAGATGGGGGTTATCATACCCTGCGGTGTGAGTTATGATTCCGATTTAGAGAAGGTGGAGCGGATTACGGTAGAAGTGGCAAAGGCGGTGTTGAGGGATATAGAGGGCGGCGTACCAGATTTCGAACCTTTCATCCGGTACAACAAATTCGGCGATTCAAATATAGAATTTAACATCATTCTGCGCGTGAAGGAGTATACAGATAAGTTCCTGGTGACGCACGAGTTCATGAAGGAGCTGAAGAAGGCATACGATAAAGAAGGCATAGAGATCGCGTATCCATGCAGGAATATATATGTAAGGACGTGAGTGAATATCCATCAGCGGGGAGGATTTATTGAGTCATTCTAACAGAAGCATCCCAAAGAAGGTTATCTTGTCATACGGTGAGCTCAGCACTTCCACTTCATAGCCCGCATTTCTGACCGTCCTGAAGACATCTATACCACATGCCTCCATCCCGGGTCTCATCCTGTGCGGGTACACGCAAAACCTCTTCATCGCATGCTCAAAAAATTTTTCTCTCTCCGGTATGCACTCATCGCAATATGCACAGCAAAGCCCGACCATTCCGAACGCCTTGTAATAGCCAGATAGAAATGCATGCCTCTCCATCTCAAACATCGTGTCATAGAACGCTTTTATGGCATCCCAGAGGAAATGGTGTATATGTGATGGCTGTACTCCGGGGTTGGGTTTAGCATCAAATCTCGCCACTATCGCACTCTTATAACACCGTATCAGTTTCTTCGTCTCTTCCGGCGAAGGCACGTGAGGCGGGCAGTTCAGATGCTTTCCATATGCCTTACAGCCATACCTGCATCGCCAGCGAACCCAATCACCTACCACAACCTTATCGGTAGAGATGACTTTAAAATCCGGATGAATGCACGCTAATTCCTCTAACAGCGTATCAAAATCCTTCTTCATTCCTCAAACTTCAGACATAGATAAAATAAAAAAAGAAAAAATAAAAATGAGTTCACGTTCGCTCTCGCTCTGTCTATCTCTATCCAGACATCTTCAGATATGGATGTGGCTCCTGGAGTGTTATCTCATGCTCCACCTGTGCCGCTTCGCCCACTATCATGTCTATCATCCCGATGAGCGGGAAGACCGTTGGCGCGTGCTCTATCGGTCCATACATGATGAGGTCATTAGCCAGCAGTGCAGGTATCACATTCGACCCGATGTCGCACATCTTGAACGCCTCTGCACCCGGACCGATCCACACACCCTTCTTTGGATGTTCCGAATGCTCTTTCCGATACGTCTTTATCCACGTCCATGCCGAAGGTGCGTTGTGGATGCCCAGACCACACGGGATTCCGTATCTCGACTTGAACACGAGTGCACATGCGCACGTGGAGCCCGCACCAGCACCTATCGGCAGCGTTGCGGGGTCTATTATCGGCTTCTTTATCCCGCACTCCTTGCCTATCTGGAGAATGCCCTTCTCAACGCCACCGATCTGGATGGTGCCTGCACCTGTCTCCAGCAAATCCGCTCTACCTGCTACTGTTGTATCCTTGGGATTGAATGCGAGCAGAATAGCCGATTCCAGCTTCGAATTCTTTATCACCTCGTATTCCTCATCCGTGATGGACATGTTGATCGAGTTGTAAATCGCTCTATCCGTTAATCCCACCTCATCACAGTATTTCGCACCCGCCATCTTCGCCTCCGCCACCGTGGAATCTATCAAGAACGGTGCATCACTCACCTTCGCACAGAACTCTATCTCCTTCTGCATCGCCTCCTCTGACTCCGAGAATATCTGTATCACTGCCGGATTGCCTGTGATATCACTCATCTCATCCTGCTTGTTTATCGCATCCTCTGCCTTCTTCTCGTCGAATATGCCCTTATCCGCGTCTTCAACGATGTCGTGCTTCGCATAGAATATCGTACCCGCAAGCACGGTCGCCGTCTCCCCTGGCTGTCCTCCGAACTTCACACCCGCTATCTCATATATGTCCTGTTTCCTATCAAATACAAACATCTCTCCTTCTATCCTCCTCTTTCTATCCTATACCCATCCTATTATGGTATAAGGAATATTATGTAGATAAATATCCCTATAATCAACCCGTACAGGATACCCACTGCGAACCCTATCTTCTCGCCCTGTTTCACCGCCAGTTCGCCAGCCACGAACTCCACTCGCTCATCCATCGCATTCAATCTCTCAAGCAGTTTCGTATGCTCCGGTGGTGTTATTGCAATAGGTACTGAAACCTCTCGCTCCTCACCATTATTCTCCTCCACTCGCTCCTCTTCCGCCATATCTCATAGCCCTCCCTTCAATATCATATACTTGTAGCCCACGAGCAGCAAACTCACGAAGATGCCAATTGCCGTTCCTTTCACGAATCCCACCCACAGCCCTGCTGCGAACCGCGAATCCTTCCCGATAAGGGTGATGAACTGCTTCAAATCAGCAATCCTCGCGGTCAATACCGCGGTCTCAGGTGTTTGCTGCTCAACTTTCTGTGGTGGCATTTCATATCACCCCCGCCCAGTATATGAATGGTAGCGAGACGAGCAGTGCCATTATCAAGCCCGTGATTATGCCGATGAGCGAGTTCTTCGAGATTGCCATTGATAGTTTGTAGTCCCTTGCAAGCATCTGCGCCTTGTATCTTATCGCTTCAACCGCTGGCGTGATTACACCCATGAACGGTACAGCAGGATTCGCCAGTGGTATCTCCAGTACTGCCGCCTCTTCTGCTCCCGCTTCTTCCAGCTTTATCACCATCGGGTCTGCCGGGAAAGCGCCGGGGTCTTTTGCAACGCATTCCTCCACCTTCGCTTTTATCTGTGCTACATCCTCCACACCTACCATGTCAATCAGTTCCACCTGCTGTCTGAACCGCTCAACCGCTTCATGAGGCACGTTCTCGATGAACGGTATCGCACCCGGTGCATCTATTATCTTGTGTGATTCCGGATCTACACCCTTCTCGTGCAGCTTCTTCATTGAGCCTGCGCATACATGCCCCGGTACCTCAGGTCCCGCAACTATGTAGAACCTTATGTTCGGATTGCTGACGATATTCGCAATCTGCTTCTCCAGCCCGATGTTCTCAGTTTTACATGAGCCCACGATAGATGCGCCGGCATCGAGCAGTGCCTGAGCATCGGGGTCCTTGAAATGCCCGCCCGATGATGACACTGCAACCGGATTCTCAGGATTACCTGCGACATAATCGCCAGTTGCTACGGGCCATCCATCTGCCGGCTTCTTCTTCTCCGCCATCTATATCACCCCTATACCGTAGAGCATCAATCCCACTGCCAGCAGTCCAAAAGTCAATCCTATGGTCACCATGGTGATGAATCCTGCGATGTTTGTAGTACCTTCACGATTCGGCTGTGCCATTGAATAGCTGGTAGCTGGTGAGAGGATATTGAAGAGGTCCTGCACAGCTTCTTCCATGATGTCCAGTTGCTCCTCTATCGGCGCCAGGCTGACCTTATAAAAGCCCGGTACCGCCTCTCCCACCTTGAGTGTGCTCTCGTCCAGTACAATACCAAATTTCTCGTTTATTGTTATCATCTCACATCACCTCATCGTCTTTATCAAACCCGTTCCTACCACTGAGTGCGCTTCTCTCAGGCATGCCCTCACGTATGAGGAGTAGAACAGTATCCACACAATTACACCCAGTATAATCAGCTGTATTCCCTGCAGTATACCGGAGGGTGCAGGCATCAGCGATGCCACGACACCGAATATAATGCAGTTCAAGCCACCGATTTCTACGGATACGAGCAGCGTTCTCCCTCTTCGCTCGTCAGCACCCAGGCAGGAGTTGAATGGCTGTAACATCCCGAAGCCTGCGAGTATGAATATTGTTGCTATAACTCCGTTCTCTATTATGTTTGGTATCAC
>JAODGR010000056.1:41331-43209 GCA_025464275.1 Methanosarcinales archaeon | reverse complement strand
TAGCGTGCGGTCTTTCGTACGCAATCGGCACCCCAGAGGATTACCACGATGGCTCCTACTCCCTTTACGATTGCGGGCAGCCATGGCAGAATCGCTACTAACGCGCCGACAACGATGCCCATAATGCTGAGATTGTTCTCAGTGGGGAAATGCAATGTGAACTTCTCCTTTGGCTTCTCCTCCGCTTTCTCCTCCTCGCCCATCTATAATGCACCTCCTAAGCCCAGATAGGGGAAGACCAGTGTCGCTACCACCACGAGGATACCGCATAGCAGCGAGACGGTGAAAGCAGCGAAGAGCCCAACTGCTATCCGCTCCTTGAACTTGGGGTCATGAAAGCCTTCTATCGTACCACCGATATTATATGCAGCGAGAATCGCATTGGCAATGAATATCCCCATTGCCACGATACCCGCGGTTGCGGGAGAGAAATGCGCATAGTTCTCCAGTGTGACGTATATGAGAGCGCCACCAAAGCCTCCCACAAAGCCGCCTGCTATACCTGATATGTAACTCACATTGGGCATTCCATGCCCGTCAGTCCTCGGTGTCTTGTATTCGGTCTGCGATTCCTTCGTTATCGGGTCCACTGCCACTCGCCCTGAGACTGGAACGATACCTGCACCAAAGACATATAGGAGATTCGCAATGAGCATCGTCCAGCCTATCATGAGCATTGCACCCACGCCACCTGACAGAGCCACAAGCCCGATGTTCGCATGCTCGAATTCCCAGAAACTCGCCACCGCAGAGGCGGTGAACAAGCCCGTCAGTGCTGAACCGGTCATGAGCATCACACACCCGGTAGCCACGCCAGTAGCAGTTGCCATCGCCGCCGGCGCTCCACCCACCGGTAGCAGATGCACACCCAGAGACGCCATCATTCCCCCTATCACTGCACTCACCAATATCAATACCAGAATTATCGGATCCATATCCTATCTACCTCCTTTCCTTCTCCTCTCTTCTCTTATTCTCCACCTCCGATCACTCTCCTACAAACGGTCCATACTTCTTCCTCGCCCATCTCACCAGGTATAGATTGCTAATTATCAGAATAACACCGATCACCAGCCCGATTGCAATGCCCACTCCCGATGCCAATTCAGGACTCCAGCTCCCACCTGTTAGACCGCCTGCCATCATCCCTATCAACGTCCGCCAGTTCTCGAACAGGACAATCAGCCCGAAAGTCAAGCCTGTTGCGGGTCCACCGTATTTCGCACAGAACGCAACTATGTCCTTCGAGGTCCTTATACCGCAATCACCGTACCTGCATATCTGCCCGTGGTAGATCACCCGGCGCCCCTCTCCGAACGGTCTATCCTGAAACAGCCGCTCGGTTCCATAATGGATGTCTCCGGTTGAAGAGCCGATAGCACCCACTGTGATGCCCCATATGAAACATAACAGAGGCAGTGGGAACGGATTGTTCGCTGCTACCTGCAATCCAGTAATAGATGCTAAAGGTCCCATCGGGCTCTGTATGTATGCTATCGCTGTGATGCAGACCACAGCCATGAAGTTGTGCGTGGCGATGGGCACGAGGTGCCCGTAGAAGACATCCAGATATATCGGCTGCTCAAATCGCTTATGCGCTGCCTCCCTGCCCAGATGCGGTATCGTAGCACGTATCATATGCACAAGCGAGCCTACACCGGCACCAAACGGTATTGCTATCACCGGTGTTATGCCCTGGCTGAGCATCATCCATGCAACAGTACCTGCAATGGTACAGGCAAGTGCATATGATAACCCCTCACCAGATATCGCCTTGTTGTAGTATCGGTGTATGTAGCCCATCTCTGGTGCTAACTGTACCTGCGAGTTCGGATTGCTCTGTGAACCCTCGTCCGACTCTAAATCCTCGAACAAGCA
>JAODGR010000056.1:29603-41143 GCA_025464275.1 Methanosarcinales archaeon | reverse complement strand
GATAGATAATCAAGAGGGTAAAAGTGAGATGGGCTTGTTCAGGAAGAGGTATCATCCAAAGGTGCTGAGGACGAAGAAAGTGAGCTACAGTGATCTGTTTTTCATCTTGCGACTCTCAAGAGGCGACCTTACGCTGAGACCCATCTTCATCGTTGCAAGCGTGGAACTCGGTAACAGCACCACCAAGTCTATACTCAGCGCTACGGACCTGAAAAGCGGGAAGACATACATCTTAGCCAAGGCTGTCAGGATGACCAGGGAGGCGCTGGCGCATGAGGACATATTCTGTCATACAATCACGAATGTCGGACTCTCTGTGGATTCCATTGCGAACCTTGTAAAAGCGACGCTGGAGGATGCTGCTCGTGACGCCGGGATAACCGTTCCTGATCTCCATTTCGTGGTTCGCTCTTCCGGTGTAACCGCGGGGTTTACCAGGGTTGAGGAGATGCAGGGAGTGATACAGGCGCTTGCTAAAGGCTGCATGATCGCAGGAGTACCACCGCGCAAGATGATATCGCCAATGACCATCAATGATATTCCAGCAGAACTGAGGAACTTCTCTCAGATGGATAAGGTCTATTTCGATGGCGCGGTAACCGGTAATGAGGCACCTGCGGGTGAGTCGATTGTAGCGAACGAGATGGAGGGTGAACTCGTGACTGCGGGACTAAAGGGAGCGGCGAAATGGCTTGATGTCGACTATCGCAATCCTGTTCTGTCACTGGACTTCGGAACCACCCTCGCCGGGCGGATAACCGATGACCAGTTGCCGTATTCGAAGGTGATAGGTAGCTACTGCGGGCTCGCAGGTGCTATACCCGATGCTCTGGTCTCGAAGATAGTGAGTGAGAAATACCCCTCCGTGCTCGATTTCCCGATGCAGGGGCGATACAGGGTGAAGAAGGAAGTGGTGAAGACCTATGCGGAGGCGGTATTGAACCATTTGAAGATAGGTAAGATCACTTCAGGAACACGGGTTGGTGGGTCACCGGTGAACACGGAGACGGCGAGGAAGAATGGCGTTACACTGATCGGTGTTGATGCGGGTGATAACCTCTCTGACCTCCCGAAGATAGGTGAGATAGGTGAGGAGATAAAGAAGGATGCAGGTATTCACTATATCCATCCGGTAATAGACGAGGTCGCAGCATGCATAACCGAGCGTCTGGTAGAGATAGCGAGGGACGAGGGGCTGTTACTCCCGAACACGAAGATAGGAATCACAGGCAGAGCGGGTATCACCGGGCGGAAGCCTGAACTGATAGTGGAGAAACTGAGTGCCCTCTTCGGTCGTAACATGGAGAACGAGGTGATATTCGCCGATGACGCACTGGCGCGAGGCGCCGCGGTACTCGGCAGGTGTATGCATCAGTTTGGAACACCCTCGAATCCAATAGGTGGGATCCAGGGCAGTGGCTGCATACTCGGTAAGCGGATGAAGAAGCAAAACAGAAATGTGTAATGTAAAGGTGTAATATAAAAGACAGTTCTATACTATATTTATCTATAATTTATATTGTTGGTAGGAAGGAGTGGGTAGGAGATGGAAGTGAGAGTAGAAGGAGGAGATGAGTTTGCTAATGCGAGCTACACCAGAATCTGTCAGAACATATTCAGAGATATAGGGTTACACAGTAATGTAGACAATGTATATCTATATTGCAATCCAGGGGAGCACGTCTTCATCATCTCCGTCAAGATTGGCAGGGTCCCGAGTCCTATCACGGTGAATGATATGACAATAAGAGGCGATAAGAGATTGAAGGTCACGAATGAGAAGTACGTGCCAAGACTGCTTGCCCTGCTCTGGGATAAATACGGTGAGCGAGTGAAGCAGTTGAGTAGATTGGAGATAGGAATTGACCTGAGTACAGAGGAGATGCAGGAGCTGATGAAGGTGACCGTGTATGACCCCCGGGAAGATTTGAATACGAGGATACTGGATGCAGTGGATAGGATACTGCCCGAAGGTGCCCGCGTCCGCTATACCTTCCCATCCACTGGCAGGATAACCGTCATTGCATCTGAGAACCCAATAACCGATGAATGGAAGAGGCGAGGAGAGGAGATGGTGCAGAGGATAAGTGAGAGTGTGAGTGAGGGAGGGGCATGAGATGTACAAGATAATGATGTTCTCAGGAGGTGTGTATAAGTTCAACGAGCTGAAGGAATTGATACAGGACATAGGCGGGTTCATACTCCAGGAGATGGTAATGCAGACCGAGACGATGCTCCATCTCGCATTCCCTGCGGAGGAAGAGGGGGTAATAAAAGGTAAGGTGAAGGAGATAGGGGGTAAGCTGGTGGATTTACCCCTTGCAGGCGCGGAGATAATAATCGTTGCTCCTTCTCTTGGCAGGCATCACGCCGTTGACCCGATGTGCGATATCGCTGAATTCTTGAGGCGCAAGGGTGCCATCACCAATATGATGGGTTTAGCACGGGGTGTAGGGAAGAGAATAGCACAGATACAGGTGAAGGAGAGGAAGATAATAGAGGAATTCGATGCCGCTGTATTCATATTTGGTAATTTCAGGGAGTGCATAGAGGAGAAGGTGAAGTTATGTGAGGGGCTGGAGGTGCCATATATCATCGTTGGCGGACCTGAGATGGAGATCCCGCATTATGTGGGTGGTATAGGGAGGAGAACGGAACGGATGAAGCGGAAGCATGAGATAGAGAAGCTGGAGGAGATGGCAGAGGGACTCCGGGTTGAGCTCGATGTGAAGAGGCGGGAGATAGAAGAGGACCCGCTGGCTACTTCTCCTCTCTTCATTAAAGAGCTGATAGATATGACCATCCCCCCGAAGGCTGGTGAGGAGTTGTCCACCATCGTCCACCTCGATGGATTGCGTGTGAAGTTAGAACCCGGGGAGGAGGAGAAGGTGCGGGAGATAGAGATAGGAAAGAGGAAACTGGCGGATATATGCGAGATGAAGAGATCGCTTTATGAAGGTTACCTGCTGAAGATACTGCCCGAAGCGGTGACCGGGAGTGTATTTTAGTTTAGATGATAAGATGCGCGGTATGCGGAGCGAAGGAAGCAGCGGCATCTCTCCGTGTATGCGCCGATTGCATACGCAGCGGTAAGGGAGGGGAGTATATTGAGGAAGCCCATGCCAGAGCGCGAGCGGCTTATAAACTCCACGGCGCATTCCCACCGAGGGGCATGCCCGGAGAAGGCATAAGATGCGGGCTGTGCGCGAATGAATGCGTGATGGTAGAGGGGGAGCGTGGCTATTGCGGTCTGAGAGCCAATGTAAATGGGCAACTGGTTAATTCTGTACCCGAAGGCTATGCGCTCATGCATGTCTATTATGACCCCTTACCGACGAACTGTTGCGCTTCATGGTTCTGCCCCGGCTCATCTCAGGTCGGAAAGGAGAACATCGCGGTATTCTTCTACGGCTGCAATTTCGACTGCCTCTTCTGTCAGAATGCAACGCACAAGAATCTGGGAGCTGCGAGTGCGGTGAGTGAGCATGAATTCGTTTCTTCCGTACTGCAACGAGAGAATGCGTACTGCATCTGCTACTTCGGTGGTAGCCCAGAGCCCCAGCTCCCTTTCGCTATCCACGCCACACGCACGATTCTGGACTCACTGCAATCGCAAGAAGCGCGGGAGATGCTCCGGATATGCTGGGAATGGAACGGCTGTGGCTCCACCAGCCTGGTGCGTCAGGCGGCAGAACTTTCTTCCGTCAGTGGTGGAATAGTTAAATTCGACCTCAAAGCCTTCAACCCTCACCTCAGCATTGCACTCAGTGGTGTACCCAACAGGCGAGCGTACGAGAACTTCGAGCTCATTGCCAGTGAGTTCTTCGATGCTTCTAATCCTGTCCTTACCGCTACCACCCTGCTCGTACCTTTCTACGTGGATGCTCAGGAAGTTGACCATATCGCACGCTTCATCGCAGCGCTCAATCCGGAGATACCATATTCTTTGCTCGTATTCCATCCAGACTTTTGTATGCGTGACATGCCGGTGACACCCCGTGAGCAGGTTCAGAGCTGCTATGCAGCGGCAAGAAGACACCTCAAACATGTCCATATCGGTAACATGCATCTCCTGACCTGAGTCTGGTTTAGCTCATGATAACCACAGAGGCGCTGATGGATGCTACAAGGAGGGTAATAAGGGACGCCGCGGTGGAGAATGGCGCGATAGTCGCGGCTAATACTGATATGAAATACTACCCCCGTGATGTCGCATCATACCGATATGTGTGGCTCAGGGATGCATCCTTCATCTGTGTGGCTGCTGACGTACTGGGTCTGGATATTCAGGAGGATTTCTTTCAGTGGTGTATGGAGCGGGCGGAAGCGCCGGGTGGGATATTCCTGCAGCGGTATCATACAAACGGTGCAAGAGCGGGAGAGCAGTTCCAGCCTGACCAGGGAGGCACATTATTATGGGCTATATGGCACCACTACCGGCACAAGCATAGTGAAGAGGAGGCAGCGGAGGACTTCGGAGAGCTGATAGCCAGGGCAGCAGATGGCATCTGTAGACACTGGTGTGGTGACCATTTTGCGATCCCGACATACGACCTCTGGGAGGAGCGTAGCACATATCCTGACCTGGGAGATAACCACACATATTCAATAGCTGCATGCATACGCGGACTGAGGTGCGCAAGTGAATTGATGGCGGGTGATAGCGCCAGGAAGTGGCTGATATGCGCTTCTCAGATGGGAGACAGTCTGAATAGAGCTTATAGCTCCTCTCATGGCTTGTTCATCCGCTCTTATGGTAAGATTAACGATTATGTGGTTGATGCCTCTCTCCTCGGGCTGGTCTATCCATTTGAGGTATGCTCCGCTCAGGACATGCGGATGGTGAAGACCGTGGATGCGATAGAGAGCAGGCTATTGCAGGACGGTGGAGGTATCCAGAGGTATGAGAATGACGTATATGACGGCTGGATGTTAAACGGAGCTGTAAGGCGGAAGGGAGCGGGGGCATGGCCGTTACTGAACTTCTGGATGAGTATATACTATAAGAGGAAGGGAGAGCCAGAGAGGGCGAGGGAGTACCAAAGCTGGGTTATGAGCAGACTGGAGGAGCCCTACATCCCGGAGCAGATATTCACAAACAGGCTGCAGAAAGCTGTATGCCCGCTCGTATGGGCACATGCAATGTATGTACTCTCACTGCACGAGATTGAGATGGGGGATGACTGAAAAAACGCTATTCATTCTTCATCGTGCCCGTCTTCTTCAACTCCTTCTCCAGTTCATCCATGAAGAAATCCACAAAATCAGTCCTGGCATCTTCACCACACCCCACTGCCACCGCTCCTGCTCCACCATCTCCATCGCTCAGATAGTTCGTTACAACGTACCGCCTGAGTATATCAATTGGGAGATGAAGCGTCTTTGCAAGTACTGCATGTGAGAACCTGTCCAGTATCTGCTCCAGCTCTCTCCCGCTCCTTATGTACTGTAACGCCTTCTTCTTCTCCTCTTCCCTCACTCGATCACCATGCTTGTAGATCATTCCTATAAGCCGCTCAACACGATGCTTAGCCAGTATCTTCTTAAATAGCTCTATCTCCTCCTCTATTATCCGCTCCACCTTCCCGACCTCTGATAGTCGCTTCTTCAGGTTCTCCTCGCTTATCTCGTAGAGATTGTCCAGGTTGTACAATTCAATGCCTTCTATCTCGCCCACACGCTCCTCCACATCCTTGGGATTCGCAATATCTATGATGAGAAGTACGTTCTTATTTGTACGATGCTCCATCACCCGTTTCATCAGTTCATAGTCCAGGATGTAGTGTGGTGCCGAGGTGGTGCATATCACGACGTCACAGCATGATAGCCACTTCTCATTCTCGTCCAGCCTCGCCGCTCGACCTCCTACCTCCTCCGCCAGCCGCTTCGCACGCTCAAATGTACGATTGGCAATGAATATCGCTTTCAGGTTCTTCTCCGAGATCGCTCTCGCTACCAGTGTGCCCATCTCCCCTGCACCGATCACAAGGATGCTCTTCCCTGCCAGTCCCCAGGTGATATATTCTGCGAGTTCAACTGCGGCGGAGCCGATGGAAACCGAGCCTTCATTTATCCGCGTCTCCTGCCTCGCCCTCTTCGCCACCTTTATCGCTCTCTCAAATGCCAGATCCAGCAGTTCATCCACTTTACCCGCCCTCTTACTGTCCAGATAGCACTTCTTTATCTGCCCCAGTATCTGGTCTTCTCCCACTATCATCGATTCCAGCCCGCAGGCGACCCGCATGAGGTGCTCCAGGGCATCCTTACCGGTGAATATGCCTCCCTTCTCCTGCTTCACCTTCAGCTGCTCTGCCACCTCCTCCAGAACCCTCTCAGGACCGGGACCGGGAGCATCCGCACTGATGTACACCTCCACGCGGTTACATGTTTTTATTATTACATAACCCCTGACTCCACGCCTGCCATCGAATAATTCCGGCTTCACCTGCTGAGCTATCTCCTCCAGTTCATCCACACTACACTTCTTGTGTGAGAACCATAAAGTGCCGAGTTTATGCATATCTATCACCAATAATCCTGAGTATGAGCTCCTCTGCATCTCCCGCTGGCGCATCGAGAGCAGCCCAGCAATCACGGTCATGGAGTACCTTATTCAGTATCTCCTGCCGGCGCTTCTCATCCTTGATACTCCGCTTCAGCTCCTCCCGCAGCCTCGACTGGATCATCAGCATCTTCTCTTCCCGGTCACCTATAAACGATGTTATCTTCTCACGGAGATATCGCGCCATCGCCGGTCCTCTGCCATCCGTGGAGATTGAGATCAGGAACCCGTGCTTATTAATAACCGCACCCATAAACACATCGCCTCTATGCCGGTAGTTGATGAGTAGATTGAAGTTCATTGCTTCCTTCATTATCCGTTCGTTCAGAGGCTCATCACTCGTACAGATGATGACCATGAAAGCGCCATCCAGGTATCGTCCCACATCCTCATGCCACAGGTCACACTGGAAACACCGTAATCTGCCATCCGCTGCGAACTCCTCTATACAGGGTGTGAACTCACGACTATAAACTTCAACTTCGGGCTCTGCACCCTTTGTGGTATCCAGGATCTGGCGTATCTTCCTCTCTGCTACCTCTCCACCGCCAAACACCACTATCCTCTTGCCGGCAGCGTTGATGTACAATGGGAGCATGAACATCGATTAAAATATTGGACCTTGTAATTTTTAAACTTTTCGATTTTTTACACCTCTTCTCCTGTATATCAACAGTATCAAGATAGAGAGGAGGAGGGCAATTAGAGTACCTGGGGCATCTATCCATGGTAAGAGAGAGCGGCTCTTCCTACCACCCTGGGTAAGCTCGAGTTGAATATCCCTCGTTCCTGTCTTCTTACCCTCGTACAGCACATACCCGCTTATATTGTACTCGCCGGGTGCATCCAGTTTGAGGTAAGAGGTGAGTACTCTGCTCTCCCTCACCGGCACCTCCAGCTCCTCACTTTTTATAACCCCGACCAGCTCACCGTCTCGATACACCTCGCCGGAGAACTTAGCTTTTGTGCTTATCATGCCGGTGTTCTCAAAAGTTGCAAGCACCTTTATCCATCCCCCAACTTCCGGCTTGCCCTCATAAGAGAGTGAGCGGAAGATGCCACTCCTTGTCAGTGCACCCCGCTCAAGGATCTTAAAAGGTATCTCACTCCTGTTTAGGAGTTTACCAGCCAGTGACACCGCGACATCAGCGCGGTAATCGCCCACCGGATGCCCATCCGTGTCCCACGTCAGTGTAATCTCCTTCATGGCATGCGGCTTCACCATCTCGTCATCTGTGTAGAAGGAGGAGACCGGGGCGGCTCCTGCATCCGCTCCCTCCCTGTATATCGCCACTTCGATCACCGGTCTCGCAATTACGTTCCCGGTATTCCTGAAGAGGACCGTGATCATCAGTGGGTAACCCTGCTCGGTATCGCCCGCAGTCACTCCCTGAACGATACCCGAGAGGTTCTCCTCACCCGTTACCTGAATGCTGACCTCCACCGGCACCTGGATTCCCACATGAGCTGTGGCACCCTTAACCCTGGTCCCACCCTGGGCAGGGGCAGGGATACTCTCCACATAAACGGTGGAGTTGTAACTGCCTGAAGGCGCATCTCCAGGTATCTTGAAGACCATGAGCACCTTTCTATGGCTCTTACCGGGTATGCTCATCTCCGTCAATCTGTTGCCCTCGAGGTCATGGAAGGATATCCAGCTCTGGAGCTCACCCGTGGCATAAATTCTGAAAGAGGTTGCCATTGTATCCGTATTATACACGTTTACCACCTGCTCGTACTCACCACCCCGTGTGGCATCGGCTATCGAGACCCTGGAGGGCACTACACCCACCCCCACTGCATCAATATTCGCAACGGTGATGAGTAGTAAAAGTGATAGCAGGAGCAGAGAGAGAGCCGGAGCAATCAACGACCCCGGTGCTCCAGGTTCATCATCCCCTGTCCATCTCTCATCATCCCCTTCTCTCTTCACCACGGCTCACTCCTTTGAATTTATAACTAAGGTGAAGTATATTAGCATATCTTCCCATACATTTTATACAATCTGCCCCCTATCCCTTTACATTACATGGTGAGAGTAGAGTAGAGGGTGAGCGAGGGAGGAGGGAGTGATGAAAGACAGGGGTAACATCACAGACCTGGAAGCAGAAGTGATATATAACGGCTTGTGCTGCTATTGTGGAACCTGTGGCGCATTCTGTAAGGAGTATATAACATACGAGAATGAGTTACCGGTGACGAAGAAGAAGTGCTATGAGATATGTGGTGCATGTTATGATTTCTGTCCTCGCAGGAGTTTCGCACCCTTCGCAGTTGAACGCGCGGTATTCGGCGATATAAGGTCAGACAATCTGTTAGGCTATTATAGGGGTATATTCACATCAAGAGCTACGGAGGATGATATAAGAGATAGGAGCCAGGATGGCGGGTTTGTTTCCGCATTGCTCACTTTCATGCTTGCGAGAGGCGATATAGATGCCGCAGTGGTAACAAAAGCGACTGCAGATTGGGAGCCAGAGCCTTTTATTGCCACTTCACGTGCTGATATAATAGCTGCTGCCGGCTCGAAATACACTCAGTGCCCGGCGGTGGAGGGTGTTGGCGATGCCATAGAGGGTGGATACAGGAGTATCGCCTTCGTTGGACTCCCGTGTCACATACAGGGCATGAGGAAGGTCCAGTTATCGAAGCAGTTTAATGTACATGGGGACAGGGTGAAAATACTCATCGGACTCTTCTGCACCGAGACGTTTGAGACCTCACGACTCAGGGATAAGCTCATGGAGCAGGGTGTGGCTCTGGGCGATGTAGAGAAGTTCAACATAAAGAAGGGCAGCTTTATCGTGCATACGAGAGCGGGTAAGGTGCTGAAGATACCCATAAAGAAGATGAGAGACTGTGTTCGTGAGGCATGCACCTACTGCTATGACTTCGCTGCTGAGTTCGCGGACATCTCCGTCGGCTCGATTGGCTCAGAACCTGGATGGTCAACGGTGATTCTGAGGAGTGAGTCGAGCGAGGAACTGGTGAGGAGTGCGAGAGAGGAGGGAGTGATAGAGTTGAAGGAGCTGCCGGAGGAGAGAGTAGAGGAGGTAAGGAAGCTGGCATCGTATAAGAAGCATGAGAACCTGAAGAATATCCTCGCCAGGAGCGAGCCGGTGAGAGTGGCGAATATGGAGCTGGAACCCGAGCTGCTTGATAAGTTCCTCTTACTGTGATTCGAACCTGAATTGAATTTTGGTATTGGTATTTGAATGACTGTTATAGCCGGGTGTTAGTTGATTGCCTCAATGATTGAAGGAGAATTGAGGAGGTGAACTAATATATTTCAAACTCTTTGCTAAAAAAGATGTGATTATAGCAAATTTTAAAAGTCTTCACCCCCCTCTAACCTTAGAGTTGAAATGGAGGAGAAGCAGATTATTGAGCAGATAGAAAGGTTGAAACGCCATAAAAACGCAGTCATACTCGCCCATAACTATGAGAGACCGGAAGTGGTAGATATAGCAGATGTCGTCGGTGGCTCCACAACACTAACGAAGGCAGCAGCGGAGACGAGTGCAGATATGATAATAGTCTGCGGTGTCGATTTCATGGCTGAGACCGTGGCGGTACTGAACCCGGATAAGAAGGTGATCATGCCTGACAGGGGTGCGGTATGCCCGATGGCACAGCAGATATTTGAGAAGGACCTGCAGGAAGCGAAGGAGAAGTACCCCGATGCTGAAGTACTGCTTTATATGAACACGCATGCAAAGACCAAGACCCTCGCTGATTGCATATGCACTTCAGGTAATGCATTGAAGATAGCAGAGTTGATGGATGGTGGGTCTCCCATACTGTTTGGTCCGGACCGCGGGTTAGCGTACTATGTCAGTAACAGGACGACCAAGGAGATTATCACGATTCCGGAATACGGGTATTGCCCGGTGCATCACCAGATAGCGATAGAGGACCTGAAGCGAGCGAAGGAGGAGCATCCGGGGGTTAAGGTGGTCGGGCATCCTGAGTGCACACCCGAGGTACAGGACCAGATGGATTATATAGGCTCGACGAGTGGGATAGTGGAGTACTGCAGGGATGCAGAAGAAGCTGAATTCCTGGTAGCTGCGGAAGTGGGGTTGATGCATGTGCTCAAGAAGGAAGCGCCGGATAAGACTTTCTATCCCGTCTCTAATACTACGGTCTGTACATTGATGAAGATGCCGACACTGCTGAAGATAAGAGAGGCATTAGAGAGGGAGAAGCAGAGGGTGGTTGTGCCAGAAGAGATTGCAATCGAGGCGAGGAGACCGATAGAGAGGATGTTAGAATATCTGTAGTGCAGCATAGTGGATAGTGGAGTAGTGGCTGGTGGCGAAAGTTTATAAGGAGCGAATACATCTATAGTGGCATGTTATCAGAAATACCGGTAGATTTTGAAAAGTTGAGTGGCGAGGACAGGGATAAAGAGCTCTTGCGTGTGGGTATGATAGCGGAGCTGGATGCGGTAAGTTTGTATGAGCAACTCGCGGCAATGACGGATCGAGAAGAGATTAAGCGGGTATTTATGGATATAGCGAGGGAAGAGAAGACGCATCTGGGTGAATTTCAGGCACTCCTCCTCAGGATGGATGAGGAGCAGGCTGAGGAGTTGAAGAAGGGTAAGGAAGAGGTGGATGAGCTAACCGGTGAGGGGATGAGGGTGTAGAAAGAGAGATGGAAGATAAAGTAAGCATGCCACTGATAGGAGAAGAATTCCCGGCTATTGAAGTGCAGACGACACACGGGAAGAAGAACCTGCCAGAGGAGTACAGGGGGAGATGGTTCGTCCTGTTCAGTCATCCTGCCGATTTCACACCCGTATGCACCACAGAGTTCGTGGCGTTCCAGAGGCGATTTGAGGAGTTTAAGGAACTCGAGTGTGAGCTGATAGGATTGAGCATAGACCAGGTATTCAGCCATATAAAATGGGTGGAATGGATAAAGGATAACCTGAACGAGGAGATAAAGTTTCCCATCATCGCTGACGACACGG
>JAODGR010000056.1:24292-29564 GCA_025464275.1 Methanosarcinales archaeon | reverse complement strand
GGCCTAACAACGAGTTGATTGGTGATGATGTGATAATTCCGCCGGCATCGGACGAGCAAATGGCGAGGGAGAGGATGAGCAGCAGCGGCAAGCAGTACGAATGCTTTGACTGGTGGTTCTGCCACAAGAAGAAGGGAGCATGAGTCGATAACTGATACCTGGTACCTGAACCTGGTACTTGCCTATCCGGAGAATCGCACACGTTCCGCTAATCTAACAGGTAGAGGCAATCTCCGGTAGGGCATGCCCGCGCCCTTTATATTCCCCTCTATTATACGTCTCAATTCCGCCACCTCCACCTCCTCGGTAGCACGTGTCGCCCTGATATTGAGGTTCACCGTCTTCCTCTCCACCTCACGGTCTCCAATCACTCCCACATAGGGAATCCATTCGCGACCGGCATCCCGTATCTTCTTCGATACCGTCTCATCACGGTCGTCCACATCCACCCTTATACCCTCCAGCGCGGGTAGCAAACTCCAGATGTACTCCAGATGCCGCTCGGCAACCGGAATCAGTCGTAATTGGGTGGGTGAAAGCCAGAGAGGTAGCATTGGCGGTTGCCCCTTCTCACTCTCCATGTACGCCTTCTCCAGTAAAGCATACATGCACCGCTCGATCGCGCCGCTCGGTGAGCAGTGGAGTATCACCGGCTCTCTCTCCTCTCCACCCGCATCCACGTATCTTATACCGTACCGCGCTGCGTTCTCCACATCAATCTGTACCGTGGAGAGTGCTGATGCTTTACCCAGTGCATCCACGAAGTTGAACTCGAACTTGAGCACGAAATAGAAGAACCGCTGATTCCACATCTCTATCAGTACCGGCTTGCCTGCTATCCCCACCAGCTCCTTTATGAAGGAGCGATGTGCCTCATAGAAATCCCTCGTGAATCTTATCGCCACTTCGTAGTCATCCGTGGAGAATCCGATATCAGAGAGCACACGCATGCATAACTCATACTGCTGCTTGAATTCCTCCAGTGCCTCATTCATATCACGGCACATGGTATGCATATCAGGCATTGTGAACTTACGCAGGCGTCGCAAGCCCACGAGCTCGCCTCGTTTCTCCCTCCTGAAGGAATAAGCGAGTTCAAACAGCTTCAATGGCAGGTTCTTATACGATATACTCATGTCTTTACTCATGAGGAACTGCCCGAAGCAGGCAGAGAAGCGTAAGAACAGATCCGGTCTCTCGTCTTTGCCCAGCAATGAATACTGACGTGCAGGGAAACGCTCTATATAGTCCTTCAATGATGGATGCTTCATGCTGTACATCAGAGGCGTCTCCACCTCGGCAGCGCCGTAATTCGCTACCGCATCACGGACATAATCCTCTATCAGCCTCTTTATCAGTTCGCCACGTGGATAAAACCGCATGTTACCGGGGTCAGAGGAGGGTTCGTAATCCGCGATCTCTAAGCGTCTCATCAGCTCCACGTGCGGCGGTATCTTATCCACCTCACGCCGCTTCTCACTCTCGTAGAGGTAGAACTTACGCAGGTTCTCAGTTGAGGTATCAAACTGGAACTCGTGTGGTGATATGAGCTCACCCTCACCCTCCTCTCTCATGAAGAAGAAGCGCGATTCCGCCTTCTCCTCGGCTTCCAGCGCCTTAGATTCGCGTTTACTCGCGGCTTCTAACCTTATCCTGCGCGATAGCTCGGATAGTGGATGCCCCTTACAGCGCAGTGTAAAGGCTTTATACCATCCAAAAGGCGCTCTCTTCACTTCCAGCTCCGCGTCCTGTGCGCGCAGCTCATCCGCCAGCGCTATCAGTATCTCACGGCTGACCTCAGGCGTAGCCAGCTCAGCACTCAGGTGTGCATACGGATACAGAACCACCCGGGTGGTATTTACACGATTCGCGATGGATATAATCTCATTCACCGCTTTCTCGACCACGTATCCCCTATCACGTTCATCACCACGCTCCACCGCGATGAAGACCACCAGTGCCTCTTCCACACGCTCGGTACGATTCTCTATCCCTATCTCTTCAGCTACTTCTGTCTTCTCCTTAGCTTCGTACTCTATGAAATCCGAATGTATGAAGAGCAGTTGCAATTCCGCTTCACCCTATACCTAATCCCTTCATATATAAAATAAATAGGCTTCTCTCTTCCTATTTATTGGAATGATAATCTTCTTCGACCTCGAGGGACCACTATCACCGCAGGACAATGCATATGAGGTGATGAAGCTGATAGGTGAAGAAGGTGCATCCATATTCGAGGCTATAAGCCGATACGATGACATATTGACGCTTGAAGGTCGAGAGGGTTATGAGCCCGGTGATACTCTCGCATTGATAATCCCTTTCCTCATGCTGCACGGGATAACGGAGTCGGATATAAGACGTGTGTCTGAGCATGCAACGCTTGTAGAAGGTGCGAGATACCTGATAGAGCGTTTACGCGCCCGTGGCTGGGAGATATACATCATCTCAACCAGTTATGAGCAGCATGCATACCACATAGGTGAAAAGCTGGGTGTGGAACCTGCTAATATTGTATGCACACCGCTGAACTTTGCACATTTGATGCCGGATGCGATATTGAAGCAGAGGCTAATGGAAGCGACGAGGCGAGTAGAGGAGGCGATGCGAAAGACTCGCTCGGAGGATGAGCTCTTCTCATTAATGGACCGCTTCTTCTTCGATGAACTCCCTGCCACTGGTTTCCACCCGCTTGAGAAGATAAGGGTGATAGGGGGAGGGAAGAAGGCGGAGGCGATACGAGCGATCATGAGAGATAAAGGGCTGAAGTTCACCGATGCCATCGCAGTTGGGGACAGTATAACCGATTATAAGATGCTGGAACTGGTGAAGGAGGAAGGTGGTTTAGCGGTGGTGTTCAATGGTAATGAATATTCGATACCTTATGCCAGTGTGGGACTCGCATCGGTGGATATATCATTCCTGCTCATACTCTGTGACTCATTTGCTCAGGGTGGCATTCCACGCGTGAAGGATGTGGTGAATACATGGACCTCAAGGCGCGTTGAGTTCGAGAGTAGTCCGCAGGATATACCTGACGATTGCATCAGTACCGAACTGAGGGATTATATGAATAACATGCACGGGTCGATGGCACTGCCGTATTTCCATAATATAGAAGAACCGGATGCCAGGCTGGATGAGATAATAGAGCTACACAGGCGAATGAGGATGCGTGTGAGAGCACATGCGGGTAAGCTGGGTTAGGTATAAAATGCACGAGGTGGAGGTATATATACCATGAGGACTGTGATACCGCCCTCTTATGAGATCTCCAGTGGCACTCTGGAGGAGTTAAGGCGGCTGGTGAGGGAGGATGTAGCAGATGTAGCCCTGATTTTTAAAGCCCTCTCCGACCCATTGCGGATAGCGATACTGAGGGCGTTGAATGTCCGTGACCTCTGTGTATGTGTATTCCTCGATTTGACCGATATGAAGTATTCACTCATGTCGTATCACCTGAAACAGCTGAAGGATGCGAAGCTGGTGGACTACAATAAGAATGGTAAGTTCCTCGTCTATCACCTCACGGAACTGGGGCGTAAGGTGCTGGCAGTGGTAGAGGAGCTGAAGAGTTCGATGGTTCGTTGAGCTTTATTCAGAATAGGGCAGTCAATAGCAATGTAAAGACGATGAACCAGCAGAAGGAAGTTATGAATCCCACCGATAACCAGTCCTTAGCACCCTCTATACGGGTATGCATATAGGGATACACAAATTTCTGAACGAGGACTAAGAGTAGTGCAATGAGTAGCCAGTCCTCAGATATCGGACTTTGATATATATTTAACCTCTCCGATTGCCTCCTTATTATGTACTCACTGTTTATCACCCATTTATCTGCCCCTCTGTCCATCTTCACCACTGTGATATTCTGCCCATCATCGCCACCGAGGGCAATGCCCATATCCTCAAACCGGGCTGATAGATTGGCTGGGATGATTCCCCTGTCCAGAGACGTGGCTACGGTACCGTCATCTATGACCATGAGCGGATAAGCCACATACAGATAGAAACAGATAACGCCAGCGAGAATGCCAAATAAGGAGGGTATAAGTACCTTCTTCAGCCCCTGTACGTATTCCTCCCTCTCCTTACTCCTCTCTATATTCCTCACTCTCATCACTCCTCCTCAGGTCTTTCAGCCTCTCCTCACCCCCAATCTCCTTTATCACTTCCACCACCGCCCTGGGTACGAGATTTTCCCAGCTGTCCCCATTCAGCATCCTTCTCCTTATCTCACTGCCTGAGTATTCACCACGGTTGAACAGGAGGGGTGTTCGCACCACGTATCCACGCTCCTTGAATAATCGCTCTATCAATGGATTATTCGTGTACACCACCTCCACCGGTGGTATCAGCGATTCAACATGTGAGACCCACACTGCATTCCAGTTAACGTCCAGAATGGGCACGATGTAGAAATTGAGGATATCATCCTCCCTTAATGACCTTGAAATCATCAAATATCGCTCACCCGCGGTGAAAGGATTATCCAGTTCGTGGCTCCGCTGTGCCGAGCCGATGCAGATGATCACCTCATCCACCTCCGATGCTATCTGCTTTATCACCACATGGTGCCCGAGATGGTAAGGCTGGAACCGCCCTATGTAGAGTGCTCTCATCGCTCCTTCAGTACCACCACCCTAAGCAGATAGATGATCACCGCGATGACACAGGCAGCGAAGCCCGCCTGCACCAGCGAGCGATACTCATATCTGAATAGCCTGGCAATGGCGTCCATAGAGAAGAAATAGAACCCAAAGGTGGCTACAGCGAGCAGGCTCATGAGGATGACGAAGACGCCAAGCCTGAAGTATCTTGCTATATCTCCTCCTGTGCTCCTACCCTCTTCTGCCATTCCCATTTCCTACTACATCCTCCGTATCCCTCTCATATCTCTATCCCTCCCCTTCGCCCTGAGCCTGTTCCTGTGCCTGGTTCTGTTCCTCAGAACCCATGATAATAGCACCAGTGAAATCGTGGATACCACTGCGGGTAAAGAGGTGAAACCAGGCATAGCAGGCTTCGGTGCCGGAACGGGTGAAGGTAGTGATGTTGCTCGTCCTTCCGGTATGAACTCTGATATTTTTATCCCGGGTGTAATCTCTATGCTCCGCTCCTTCACACCCAGGTGCATGGTCTTATTCCCGAAGGGACTTAGCAGTACCATCCCGCTACCTTCCTTTATTATACGCTCAGATTGCCATATCTGAGCCTCAAATATATAGTCCCTCTCATTGCGCACCCTCAAGTTGGCATAGTGTAGTGA
>JAODGR010000056.1:0-24139 GCA_025464275.1 Methanosarcinales archaeon | reverse complement strand
TGGTATTGATAATTGCATAGTCCACACGCTCCTGCCGCTCCACGGATTCCACGAGGAAATCTATACACCGGAGCGATACCTTTGCAGCCGATGGTGGCTCCAGACTCGCCAGTCCGTATATCCCACGCTCGGCTCGCTGTACACTCCTGTTATTCTCAAATACGACCATCTGTAGCCGGTATCCACCCTCTTTCGGGACTTCTATGTATGTGTTCGCCGTTTCTGTCTTCATTCCTCCTATTACTATCATCAACTGCTCCTCCTGCATCCGCATCTCTGCCTGCTCTCCTCTTTCTCGCTATTACCTTACCGTTACCGATATAAATAACCGTGAGCAATAACCATCTGTTGTGCAGCCCGATAATTCATCTCTCCACTTCAGTCCTCTCAAATAGATATGCCCCTGCGGCTATCATCACGGCGGAGACAGCAGAGCTGATAAGCAGGTCAATCAGCACGGGTAGCTCTGATACACCCAGCAAAGTCGCTCTTAAACCATCCACACCATACGTGAGCGGGTCTATATACCAGAGGGTAATAAGCCATGAGGGGAGGCTCTTGATGGGGAATAATGCACCGGAGAAGAGTATCAGGGGGAACACAACGAAATTCATCACCAGCGGGAAGCCATGCATGTCACGCATGAAAGAAGCGAAGATCAGACCCATGCCAACGAAAGAGAAAGAGATCAGGCAGAGGAAGGGTAATGCCGCCACCAAAGCGAGGGGGCTTCTTATTTCAAACCCCATGGGTATGCTCAAGATCAGGATCATCAGACCCTGAATCAGGGCAGTGGTGGAGCCGCCAGCGGTTCTACCCAGCACGATGGAGAGCCTGGAGACAGGCGCCACCATCACCTCCTTCAGAAACCCGAATTCCCTGTCCCAGAGCACGGAAATCCCCGCAAATACCGAACTGAAGACCATTGTCATTCCTATTACCCCGGTGGTAAAGAACCCGGTATTGGTCATTCCGGCTGGCATCTCCGGGATGGAGGCGTGACTGAAGCCCATGGCGAGGAATACGAGGAAGAAGAGTGGCATTCCCAGCGAGCCAACGAGACGGCTCTTCGCTCTCCATAGCCCTTTCATCTCCCTCAACCACAGTACATAAATCGCTCCTCCATCTATTCGGCTTAACCTCAGCATCTAATATCAGAAATCAGAGCCCTGAGAAGGAAGAATGAGAGGCGGAATAAAAAAGAGGGATAGAGATGCGGATGGGAGGCTGTAACTGAGATTGAGGTTAATATGGAGGCATACCGCCATAACCACCACCTGCTCCCGCTCCCGGTGGCGTGCCGCCAGCACCGCCCGGTGGTGGTGATGGCATACTCTCTCGTTTCGACATTATCACATCATCTATCCGCAATATCATCACTGCCGCTTCGGTTGCGGACTGCACCACCTGCCTCTTCGTCCTCAGGGGCTCTATCACTCCCATCTCCCACATATCCATGATTTTACCGCTATACACGTCCAGACCGGCGGTCTTATCACCGTGCTCATGTGCGGCTTTCAATGCCACCAGCATGTCTATCGGGTCAAGACCGGAATTTTCAGCCAGTGCCCTCAGCACTACCTCCACCGCTTCCGCGTACTTCTCAACTGCCAGCTGTTCACGACCCGTCAGAGAGGCACTGTATTCCTTCAGCCGCAATGCCAGTTCCGTCTCCGCTGCACCTCCGCCGGCAACTGCTTTACCCTCCTCTATCGTGCTCCCCAGTACCATGAGCATGTCATGCAATGCCCGCTCGACTTCATCCACCACATGCTCCGTTCCGCCACGTACCACGATGGAGACTGCGCGGGGATTCTTGCAGCCCTCTATGAAGACCATCTTGTCTCCTCCTACCTTCCTCTCCTCTACAACTGCGGCATACCCCAGATCGTCTTCATTCAGCTCTTTCAGGCTGGTCATCACTTTGCCACCCGTTGCCTTTGCCAGTTTGTCCATGTCACTCTTCTTCGCTCTCCTCACTGCCATAATCCCCTCTTTTGCAAGATAATGCTGTACGAGGTCATCTATACCCTTCTGGCATATCACCACATTTGCACCGCTGGCTTTTATCTTCAGTGCCATCTCCCGCATCTCACGCTCCTCCTCGTCCAGGAAAGCCTTTAACTGGTCGGTCCTGGTTATCCTCAACTCTGCACTCGTCTCCGTCTTCTTCACTTCTAAAGAGGCATTGATCAGTGCTATCTTCGCTCCTTCCACCCGCTTCGGCATTCCTGAATGTACCACCTCTTTATCCAGTACCATGCCCTGAACCAGCATCGTCTCTCCTACTTTCCCTCCCATCTTCTTCTCCACGCTTATGTTATCCACGTCCACAGTCCTCTTACCGCCGTCCTCCTCCACGATTGACCTCACCGCTTTTAGCGCTATCTCAGCGAGGAAGTCACGAGAGGCCTCTGCGAGTTTACCAGTTATCGCGGTCTTCGCTATCTTCTTCAGGAGTTCGTCATCGTTTATGTCCACATTCACCGCGAGCTCATCCAGAATCTCCTTTGACTTCTCCTCCGCGAGCCTGTAACCGCGAGTGATGATCGAAGGGTGCAATTCCTGCTCAATCAGCTCCTCCGCCTTCTTCAGCAGTTCACCACCCAGTATAACAGATGTGGTTGTCCCGTCTCCGGCTACCTCATCCACCGTCTTGGCAACTTCCACCATCATCTTCGCCGCTGGGTTCTCTATCTCCATCTCCTTCAATATCGTCACACCATCATTCGTTATCACCACGTCACCGAGGGAATCTACAAGCATCTTATCCATCCCCTTCGGTCCCAAGGTAGTACGAACTGCCGAAGCAACAGCTTTAGCTGCATTTATGTTCGCACTCTGTGCGTCTCGCCCCCTTGTCCTCTCACTACCCTCTTTCAGTATTAATACAGGTATTCCACCAAGTGCTGCCATTTTTCTCCTTCCTTTTGCCTATCTCCTCTTTCTTATCTTATATCTAAATAATGAGAGATTAGTTCTATAAATATCTTTGCTCAGGGTTTTACTCAGGGTTTAAATAGAGTGAAGTGAGGAGAGATATAGGAGGGAGGAGAGAATGGGCAGATGAGACTGGTAATGAAATTTGGTGGTGTAGCAGTTGCAGATGGGAGGAGGATAAGGGCGGTTGCAGAGCTGATAAAGAGGATAAAGGAGGAAGGGAATAAGAATAAAGAACTGGTCGTTGTAACTTCCGCACTCTTCAAAGTCACGGATATGCTGCATGAGAATGCGATGAGACTGGCAAGGGAGGGGGATATTGATGATGCGAAGGAGTTCGTGGCTGAGATAAGGGAGAGGCATGAAGGAGCTGCTTCTGAGGCGATAGCGGATGAGCAGATATTGGGAGAGTTAAGAGAGGAGATAAAGCGGAGGACGAGCGATATGGAGAAAGCTCTGATCGGGATATGCCTCCTCGGTGAGCTGACTGCGCGTTCTTGCGATTATATCGTCTCCTTCGGTGAGAGACTGGCTGCGCCCATACTTGCTGGTACTCTACGCTCACTGGGTATAGATGCCTGCCACCTGTCAGGAGGTGAGGCGGGGATAATCACCAATGATGAGTACGGGAATGCGCAGTTGATAAAGGGTGCTGAGGGTGATATAAGGGCGAGAATCGTACCCCTGCTCGCTCAGAACAAGGTACCCGTGGTCTGTGGGTATATCGGTGAGACGAGGAGGGGAATAATCACGACACTCGGTAGAGGAGGTTCAGACTATACTGCCACGCTGATCGGGGCAGCGATAGACGCGGATGAGATCTGGCTATGGAAGGAGACGGAGGGCATAATGAGTGCAGACCCGAAGATAGTACCCAATGCCAGGAAGGTACCTTATATCTCATACATAGAGGCGATGGAGCTCTCCTATTTCGGTGCTTCTATATTGCATCCGAGGGCAATCGAGCCGGTGATAGAGAAGGATATACCCATCCGGGTGAAGAATCTGACAAACCCGGAGGATGAGGGTACACTCATAGGAAAGGAGCCGGAGCATACGAAGAAAGCAGCGAAAGCCATCACCCTCATCGAGGATACCGCCATCATCAATATCGCAGGTAGTGGTATGAGCAGTATATCAGAGGTTGCTGCTCGCGTATTCAATGCCCTGGCTGCTGAGAAGATTGACGTGATAATGGTGAGTCAGGGCTCCTCGGAGAGGACCATCTCCATTGCTGTGGAGCGTACAAAGCTGCATAGGGCGATTGAAGCAATAAAGCGGATAAATACCACGGGTACCAGCCCCATCATCCGGGAGTTCACATCCAACAGCAACGTCTCTGCGGTTGGTGTGGTGGGTGCGGGCATGGCAGGCACGCCGGGTGTTGCAGGCAAAGTCTTCTCCGCACTGGGTAAGGAGGGGATAAGTGTGATAATGATCTCTCAGGGCAGTTCTGAGTATAATATCTCCTTTGTTGTGGAGAGAGGGGATGCATATCGAGCTGCACGGGCTATCCACGAGATGTTTGAGATGGGGCGGTAGAGCACAGAGTGTTCAATCGTCGTATATCTCACGATACTTCCGCTCCACATCCTCGGTCGTCACATGGGTATAAATCATCGTGGTTCTCAAATCCGCATGCCCGGCGAGGTACTGCAACCGTGCAATATCTATCCCCTTACGCCAGGAGTTGGTGATGAAGAAATGGCGGAATGAATGGCAGGATACGTTTTTAGCCACACCTGCGAGCTGTGCATACTTCTTCGGTAGCCGCTGAATCTGGCGATATGAGATGTTCCGGAATACGTAATCGTCTGGTTTCATCCGCTCTGTATAGCGCTTCAACAGCACGATGGTGGCGTCGTCAACCAGTACCTCCCGCCTCACATACTTGCGCTGCTTCAGTGAGTACACCCACAGCCGCCTCTTCTTGAAATCGATGTCCTTCTTCTGGATACCATATACCCACCTCCCCTCCTTCGCCTTGTACACACCGTATAACTCACCTATCCGGATACCCGTCCGGGCAAGGAGTCGTAGTATCAGATAATCCCGCTCATTTACCACTGCAGCATCCAGGATTCTATTCAACTCCTCCTCTGTGAGTGGATCAGGAGCCCTCTTTGGCATTGCCACCCACCATCATGCTCTGTGACCGGGATTGAGTACTCTCAGACCAATATCTGCGGCTTCTGCCTCTATCTGCTCCCTCTTTCTACCACCGACGCCCGATGCTATCCGTACGGCTAATGCTACCCCCTCACGCGGAAGATTCCTCAGTTCATCCGGGTTGTGCACCAGTACTTCATGGACACCAGAGGGATGCAGCCCCCTCTCTTCCCTCTTTCGCCTGTAGCCCACTTTCACCCATGGACCCTTGGCAGCTATATGCTCCCTTAGCTTGTTATCAAGCCCTCGTGGCTTCCTCCAGCTCTTGCTCAGCTTCTTCTTACTCCTCCATCCGTATCGCACAAACTTCGGCTTTTTTCTGCTCTTCATCTCCATCCCTCTCCTTCTCCTTCTCTTTCTATTACCTTATCCTGATATCCTGTAAGTATAAAGGGTACAGGGAGTTAAAGGAGTAAAAGGTGTGATTAGATTACCGGATAAAAATAAAAAATAAAAAGTAAGGAAGAATAAACTTCTCCCCCTCTCCATCTCATGGTCTGATCATGGGATGTCCTGGTCTCAGTCCGGGTTCAAGACCTGTTGGCAGTGTGGCAATGAAGGTAGCGATTACGACTGCCCAGATGATGGCGGGTATGAGCACTGCGAGGACCACTGCGAGAGCAGCTTTACCGGTGGATAGGTCGTGGAGCTGCCTTATGCCGATGATGACTACGATAATAGACCATATTACTCCGATGATGCCCAGGAGGGGAATCCACCCGAAGATACAGCCAGGCGTTGCTCCATACATCACTGCTTTTATCGTCTCCCCTACACCATTTCTACCTCCAAGGAGATACACCCACAGATGTGCCCAGAGTCCACCGATGAAGGCATCAAGTATTCCGCCAACGAGCACCATGATAAAGAGTACCAGAGCGAGCAAAGGCCCTATCACCGCTCCCAGGAGTGGAGCGACCGGTGCGCCAAAAGCTCCCAATATCCCGACGAATAATGAAGATACTGCTCCTCCTATGATTGCAGTGAGCACTGCGGGGATCAAAAGAATAACGAGGAAATACTTGAAGGCATCGGAGATGGTATCCTCTTTTGAATCATCGAATGTATCTGAAGGGCTGAACAGGAATCCCTTTATTCTTTCACAGATACTTAAGGTCATGCTCCCTCAAGGTAAAAAGACCCTCACTATATAAATATTTAATGTACACAAGCATTAAGTATATGTACCTGTACCGTTCACGCTGGGGTAACTCGAAGCGTGTGGTGAAGGGGGTGAGGGATGGGGCAGGGTGAAGAGGGGTGGATAAGGAAAGGTTTAAAAATATGGTGTAAGCTTTTTAAAGATATAGAAATAACATATTAGTGAGGTGTGGCATAGTACCGGTGTCAGCTCTGAGATGGGGATAACCCAGCCTGGGAGATGAGGATGATGAGCTGACTTCCACTATGCCATATAAGGGATGGAGGAGATGGAGATGGGGACACGAGCAGGTGATTATTCGTGTCCGACATAGGAGCTAACCCATGGCAATCCAGTAAACCTGATTGGTTCAGAAGGTGTGTGCACCCGCTGGTATGGCTGCTCCAATACTGGTTGATCCTGCCAGAGGCTACTGCTATCAGAGTTCGACTAAGCCATGTTAGTCGAGGGTGGTCATCTGACCAACCCGGCGGACGGCTCAGTAACACGTGGATAACTTACCCTTGGGTCCGGGATAACCCCGGGAAACTGGGGCTAATACCGGATAGGACATCATTCGCTGGAATGCAGGATGTCCGAAAGCCGAGGCGCCCAAGGATAGGTCTGCGGCCGATTAGGTAGTTGTTGATGTAACGGATCAACAAGCCTACGATCGGTACGGGTTGTGGGAGCAATAGCCCGGAGATGGGTTCTGAGAAAAGAACCCAGGTCCTACGGGACGCATCAGGCGCGAAAACTTTACAATGTGCGAAAGCACGATAAGGGAACTCTGAGTGCCTCCTAAGGAGGCTGTTCAGGTGCCTAAAAAGCACCTGGAGTAAGGGCTGGGTAAGACCGGTGCCAGCCGCCGCGGTAACACCGGCAGCCCAGGTGGTAGCCACTTTTATTGGGTCTAAAGCGTCCGTAGCCGGTTGAGTAAGTTCCTTGGGAAATTTGACCGCTCAACGGTCAAGCTTCCAGGGAATACTGCTCGACTTGGGACTGGGAGAGGTCAGAGGTACTCCAGGGGTAGGGGTGAAATCCTTTAATCCCTGGGGGACCACCGGTAGCGAAGGCGTCTGACCAGACCAGGTCCGACGGTGAGGGACGAAGGCTAGGGGAGCGAACCGGATTAGATACCCGGGTAGTCCTAGCAGTAAACGATGCGGGCTAGGTGTTGGCACTACTGCGAGTGGTGCCAGTGCCGAAGGGAAGCCGTTAAGCCCGCCATCTGGGGAGTACGGCCGCAAGGCTGAAACTTAAAGGAATTGGCGGGGGAGCACCACAACGGGTGGAGCCTGCGGTTCAATTGGATTCAACGCCGGAAAGCTCACCGGAGGAGACAGCGAGATGAAGGTCAGGCTGAAGACCTTACCAGATTAGCTGAGAGGTGTTGCATGGCCGTCGGCAGTTCGTGCTGTGAAGCATCCTGTTAAGTCAGGCAACGGGCGAGACCCGCGCTCACAGTTGCCAGCATCTCCGCAAGGAGGATGGGCACTCTGTGAGGACCGCCACCGCTAAGGTGGAGGAAGGAGCGGGCCACGGTAGGTCAGTATGCCCCGAATCCTCCGGGCTACACGCGTGCTACAATGGGTAGTACAATGGGTACCGACCCCGAAAGGGGAAGGAAATCCCCTAAAGCTACCCGAAGTTGGGATCGAGGGCTGCAACTCGCCCTCGTGAACCTGGAATCCGTAGTAATCGCCCCTCAAAATGGGGCGGTGAATATGTCCCTGCTCCTTGCACACACCGCCCGTCAAGCCAGCCGAGTGAGGTTCAGGTGAGGACATGCTCGTTGGCATGTTCGAACCTGAGTCTCGCAAGGGGGGCTAAGTCGTAACAAGGTAGCCGTAGAGGAATCTGCGGCTGGATCACCTCCTAACTGATCTGAGTGCAAAATACCAATCAGGGCTGAAAGATTGCCATACGGGAAGGCTCAATGCACCTTTATATAAGATGAGATGCTGGGATTATCTTGGGGCTCGTAGATCAGTGGAAGATCGTCGCCTTTGCGAGGCGAAGGCCCTGGGTTCAAATCCCAGCGAGTCCATAGAATAGAATGCACCTGATGACATTCTGTCATTCAGGGAAGAACTGATGGTCATGTACCAGATGAGGTTGTCATAGGCACTTCGCAGCTCCGGCATCCAATGGGTTCGGTAGCTGGTGTATACGCCATTTAGTGGATGGCTCGGCTCAAGCGCCGATGAGGGGCGTGCCAAGTTGCGATAAGCCCCGGGTAGGCACAAGGAGCCTTAGAACCGGGGATGCCCTAATGGGAACTCCTGACCCTCTGGGTCGGTCCTTCCTGGATCGGGAACGCTCCGAATTGAAACATCTTAGTAGGAGCAGGAAGAGAAATCAAACGAGATGCCGTGAGTAACGGCGAGTGAAAGCGGCGGAGTTCAAACTGAATCCCCATCCGAAAGGATGGGGAGATGTGGGGTTGCAAGTAAAGGTCAGAGGACCCACCCTATCGAAGCCGAAGTCCTCTGGAATGAGGCGCCATAGAGAGTGACAGCCTCGTAGGCGTAAGATAGCGGGTTCGACCTTTACTTGAGTACCGTAGGTTGGATTTCCTGCGGGAAGCTGGGGGCTACCAACCTCCAAAACTAAACACGTCTTGAGACCGATAGCGGAGTAGTACCGTGAGGGAAAGCTGAAAAGTACCCCAAATAAGGAGGTGAAAAGAGCCTGAAACTAAATGGCTACGGAGTGATACGGCTCGGAAGTGATGAGTGAGCCCGAAGGAGAATCCCGTGAGGGATGAGTACGAGGGTTCACGAACAGGGTCGTATCGTACGTTCTGGAGAACGGGCCAGGGAGTATATCTCAATGGCGAGGCTAACCCGAAGAGGGGGAGCCGAAGGGTAACCGACAGGTTCGCATCCTCTCCGAGGAGAGGAACGGCGTATGAACTGCGTGGAGTCATTGGGATATGACCCGAAGCCGGGTGATCTAAGCGTGGGCAGGCTGAAGTTCTCCGAAAGGAGAATGGAGGGCCGAACCGGTGATGACCTGCAAATCTCTCGGATGACCCGCGTTTAGTGGAGAAAGACCAATCGAACCCGGCGATAGCTGGTTCCCTCCGAAACATACCACAGTATGACCCGACCGGAGATGGATAGCGCTGTAGAGCCACCGATTGGGGGATACGGGACCGAAAGGTCTCGCCCCCCTGTCAAACTCCGAAAGCGCTATCGTCGTAGAAGGTCGGAGTCCGGGCTGGGGGATAAGCTCCCAGTCCGTGAGGGAAAGAACCCAGACTGGGGTTAAGGTCCCCAAGTGTCAGCTAAGTGTTAACATGAAAGAGCGTCACAGACCTCAGACAGCTGGAAGGTTAGCTTAGAAGCAGCTATCCTCTAAGGAGTGCGTAACAGCTCACCAGCCGAGGTCTGTGGCATCGAAAATGGACGGGGCTTAAGCTGACCACCGATACCCCAGGGCTCCGCGAGGAGATCCGGTAGGAGGGCGTCCTGCCTGGGTGGAAGCATCTCCGTGAGGAGGTGTGGACCGGGCAGGAACGAGAATCCTGGCGATAGTAGCAGCATAGTCGGGTGAGAATCCCGATCGCCGAAGGGGCCAGGTTTCCTTGGCAATGTTCGTCAGCCAAGGGTTAGCCGGTCCTAAGACATGCCCCAACTGGAGCATGTCAAAAGGGAAGCAGGTTAATATTCCTGCGCCATCCAGTCTGTGCCTACAAAGGCGTCCGACACTTCCGGGTAGGCTGAGCGGCGTCGTCGCGCCGTCCAAGCACTGAAGCCTATGGAGAGCCGTAATGGCGAGAAGTAGGTGAAGGTGTGATGGCGGAAGTCAGCTGAGCCCGGGAGTCCGTGAAAAGGATGACTGGATGCCCGTACCGAGAACCGACACAGGTGCCCCTGGCTGAGCAGGCCCAGGCGTGTCGGGTAAATCCAGCTAAGGGAAATCGGCAAATTAGCCCCGTAACTTCGGGAGAAGGGGTGCCTGCCTCGTGAGGGGCAGGTCGCAGTGACAAGGGAAGGCTAACTGTTTAATAAAAACATAGGTGACCGCAAGTCCGTAAGGATTAGTACGGTCACTGACTCCTGCCCAGTGGCGGTATCTGAAAGCCCCTTCCAAGGGGTCGAAGGACCGTTAAACGGCGGGGGTAACTCTGACCCTCTTAAGGTAGCGTAGTACCTAGCCGCTTAATTGGCGGCTTGCACGAAAGAAGGAATGAGCCTTCTACTGTCCCTAGCTGGAAACCGGCGAAATCATCATCCCGGTGAAAAGACCGGGGACCCCCAAGGGGAAGCGAAGACCCCGTGGAGCTTTACAGCAGCCTGCCGTTGAGCCACGACTTCGGATGTATAGCGTAGGTAGGAGGCGAGGAAGTATTCTCGCCAGGGAATACCGAGCCGCCAATGGAACACTACCCTTCCGGAGTTGTGTCCCTAACTCGGAAGAGGACATCGGTTGGTGGGCTGTTTAGGTGGGGCGCCATACCCTTGAAAAGATATCGAGGGTGCCCGAAGGTTGACTCAGGTGGGTCAGAACTCCACCGTAGAGTGCAAGAGCAAAAGTCAGCCTGATGTGACCTCGCATAGCGGGAGGTCACGGGACGAAAGTCGGGTCTAGCGAACCTTTATAGCTCTTTGGTAGGGCTTAAAGACGTCAGAAAAGCTACCCCGGGGATAACGGAGTTGTCTCCAGCGAGAGTCCATATCGACCTGGAGGTTTGCTACTTCGATGTCGGCTCTCTCCATCCTGGCTGTGCAGCAGCAGCCAAGGGTAAGACTGTTCGTCTATTAAAGGAGATCATGAGCTGGGTTTAGACCGTCGTGAGACAGGTCGGTTGCTATCTATTGGGGGTGCTGGGGTCTGAGGGGAAGCTGCTTTTAGTACGAGAGGAACAGAGCAGCGGCGCCTCTGGTGTACCGGTTGTCCGACAGGGCATTGCCGGGCAGCTACGCGCTAATGGATAAGAGCTGAAAGCATCTAAGCTCGAAGCCATCCCCGAAAAGAGACCTCATGGACACCGCTAGAAGAGCGGTTTGATAGGGCTGGGGTGTAAGAATCGACTCGAAAGAGGAGATTTTCAGCCCGCAGCTACTAACGTCCACACCTGTATGCTGCCGGACTCAGATGAAATCGGAGCTGCGAGGTGCAAGAAATTATGGTATTCCTCACCTCACTTCTCACAGAATTCAAGAACAGCCAGACAGGTCAGAAGGAATGGGTATGATTTACAGGATAGGGTAAAGGATGTTGCCAAGGTGGCGGAGAGGCATACGCGGCTGACTGCAGATCAGCTCTACCCCGGTTCAAATCCGGGCCTTGGCTTGGGCTCTGGCTCTGACTCTGACTTTGAGGACTTTAGCTTAGCTCCTGGTTTAGCCCTCGCTTCGAGGTCAAGCAGCCATGGCTCCTTCAAGCCAGCCGGGCAGTTTGCTCTTAAAGGGCATTCGCCACAGTTCCTGGTGGTGCTTATACACCCTGCGAGCCTTGAATAAGCGAGAGCAAGCTTTGCACCTCTATGCTGCATACCCTCCAGCGATTGTGCAGTCTCAACCGCTCGCCTCGCACTCTCCACCGGGTAATAGCCACCCCACCAGACATTCTCCAGTCCACTCCTCGCTGATACCGCCCGCCCTATCTCCTCCATTCGCTCCCGCGTCGGACCGGGGTGGTAATACAGGATATAATTTGGTCTGAAGGGTATGATGCGGAGTGGCACGGTGGGGTCTATCGAGGCGATGAACTCCGCTATATCCTCTATCTCATCATCATTTATGCCCGGTATCACAATCGTCCTGAAGGCACGGATCTTGCTCCTACCGTTCTTGATGAGATATTCCGCATTCCTCAGAACCGGTTCAACCGGTGCACCTGTGACCGCCCGGTGTGTATCATCGTTGAATGCCTTTATCTCGAAGGTAACATAGGAGCAGATCTCTATAACCTGCTGGAGCGTTTTCACACTCATGAACCCATTGGTGGCGAACCCCACACCTATCCCGGGCATCTCCGCCCTCACCAGCTCCACCACCTTCTTTATGTATGGGAAGTGTATTGTAGGCTCTCCACCGGTGAAACTTAACTTGTTCACACCCATCTCCCTGCCCATCTTCGATTTAATCCGCTGTATAGCCTCAGAAGCGAGTGCTGGGGCTTCTACATAGCCACGATAGAACCACCCGGTGGAGGGGTACTGTGAGATCCGGTATGCATTACAGTATATGCATTTGAAGTTACATCCAAGCATCGTCACCGAATAACTGCGCAGTACCTGAGCGAGGTTGCAGTATGCCACTTCAGGTACGCCGACCCCACATACGCCGGTCTCCCCCTCCAGCCTGTTCACACCACATTCCCAGCTACAGAGCTTGCAATTCTTGAATTCCTCCATTCCTCCCGTTCATCTCGCGCTATTTCAAGTTTATGCTACTTGCTATTGCTACTTTAACTTAAGATAAAGAAGATAGAATAGAGGATGAAGAATAGCAGATGGACGATACCTTCTCAAGGCTTGATTCCAGGATTCAGGAGGTATTGAGGAGGACCTTCCCCCATTTGCAACCCACGGCACCGCAGAGGGTTGCCATCCCCCTTATTCTGGATGGTAAAGACCTGCTACTCATTGCACCCACGGGCTCAGGGAAGACAGAAGCGGCGATTCTTCCAATATTCCACAGGATACTGGAGTATGAGCGGGGTGGCTTCCTCGCACTTTATATCACGCCTCTGCGCGCTTTGAATCGTGATATGTTACAGAGGTTAAAGCGGTGGGGTGAGGAACTGGGGATAAATATCGAGGTCCGTCATGGTGATACCGGCATGTATGCAAGGAGGAAGCAGGCTGTGAAACCTCCTGATTTGCTCATTACCACTCCTGAGACGATACAGGCGATGTTACCGGGTCGACGGCTGTGTGAGAATTTGAGAGCGGTGAAGCATGTAATAATAGACGAAGTACATGAGCTTGTGAATTCAAAACGTGGTGCCCAGCTCTCTATTGCTCTGGAACGAATAGCAAAGCTCTCAGGTAATTTCCAGCGGATATGCCTCTCCGCCACGGTGGGCAATCCAGAGGAGGTGGCACGTTACTTCGCCGGGCAGAGTGGTGAGATGAGCGTTGTGAATGTAACTTCAGGTAAGGTGATAGAGGTAGAGATTCTATGCCCGGGGATGGAGCTGGATGCTCAGGTGAGTGCAATAATCGGGGCGGTGAAGGGTGCGAAATCGAGTTTGATATTCGTAAATACAAGAAGAGCCGCAGAGATGCTCGCATCTGCCATCAACAGGGTCGAGCCCGGACTGGTTGATGTCCATCACGGTTCATTATCGAAGGAGATGAGGATAGAGGCAGAGAATAGACTGAAGAGGGGTGAGATAAGAGGACTGATCTGTACCAGTTCTATGGAACTCGGGATCGACATCGGCTCCATTGATATGGTGATTCAGTTTGCCTCACCACGTGAGGTGACAAGGCTGGTGCAGAGAGTGGGTCGTGCATCACACTCATCACAGAAGAGTTCACGTGGTATCATCATTGCTCTCACGCCCGATGAGATTGCGGAATCGGTGGTGATAGTGCGCAGGGCGAAAGCGGGTGAGATAGATGCGACAAAGCTGAAGATGGGCTCGCTTGATGTCCTGGCACATCAGATCTGTGGCATCCTGCTCGACCCTGGAACGGGTACGAGATCACTCTCCGACCTCCTCGCTCTTATACGCCGTGCATATCCATACCACGACCTCTCACCTGAGGTGATGATGCGTGTGGTGAGGCAACTGAGGGATGAGGGGCTGCTCATATTAAGCGAGGATGAAGACGGCGCGTATAAGATAAGGAGGAGTAGAAACACCCGCGGGTATTACTATGAGAACCTCTCGATGATCCCCGATGAGAGGCGGTGCGAAGTGATTGATATAGTGAGTGGTAAGCGGATCTGCATGCTGGATGAGCGTTTTGTGCATAATCTCGCTGCATCCGATGCACTATTCGTGGCGAAGGGTGAGACATGGCGGGTAGTGGATATAGAGATGCGTATGGATTCGGATGCAGATGCAGATGCGGGAGAGCGGGTGAAGGTGGTGCCGGGCATAAAGAAGGAAGGGGAGATACCGAACTGGGAAGGAGAGGAGATACCCGTCCCCTTTGCAATTGCGCAGGAGGTGGGCGAGCTACGTGCGGCACTCGCATCAAACCCACACAGGTTCTCTTCGCGTTCACCATGCCTCAAGTCGGTTGTAGACCTCATACAGAAGCAGATAGGGGAGGGGCATGCGGTACCCACGGCGAAGGAGCTGCTCGTGGAGCTGAGCGGTGAAGGGAAGGAGGTGATAATAAATGCATGCCTGGGGCATCTCGTGAATGAGACCCTGGGGCGGGTGATAAGTGCCCTGCTCGGTGCACGGCTCGGCACTGATATTGGAATGGAGGTGGATCCATATCGGATAAGGCTGAAATCCGGGCTGAAGATGGATAGAAATGCGATAGAAGAGACGATAGAGGCGCTGGAGCCTGAGTATCTGCGTGTGATAATAGAGAAGACATTGAAGAACTCGGTGCTATTCAAATGGGAGTTACTGAATGTAGCGAAGAGATTCGGTGCACTGCGCAGGAATTACGATAGAAGAGGCATCGCCATGGATAAGCTGGTGAAGATATTTGCCGGTACGCCCATCTACGAGGAGGCGGTGGATGTGATATTCGGAGATAAACTGGATGTCGAGCGTGCAGCGGAGGTGGTCCGGGGTTTGAAATCAGGCAGTTATAAGGTCTCCTTCTCCTCTTCTCCGTCTCCTATTGGTGTATTCGGGTATTCAAGCTGGCGTGATGTGCTGGCGGCGGAGAGGAGTGAGAGCTTGATTATAGATGCGCTGAAGAATAGAATAATGAACGACAGGGTGATTTTGTTCTGTTTGAACTGTAAACGCTGGCAATCGGTCAGAAGTGTGAGGACGATTGTGGAACTCGGTGCCGAATCACTCCTCTGCCCGATCTGCAATTCAAGGTTGATTGCGGCATTGAAGCCGTGGGAGAAGGAGGAGGTGGCGCTGGTGAGGAATGCGGAGAGGTGCGTGGGGAAGGGGAAGGAGAAGGAGCGTGTGAGACGTGTCTATCGAAATGCCAATCTTGTACTCTCTCATGGCATCACTGCGGTGATTGCACTCGCTGCTCGTGGTGTAGGTCCTGAAGCGGCATCGAGGATAATAAGGAAGGCGGAGGGTTCAGAAGGGCGGTTATATCACTATATCCTGGAGGCTGAGCGCAAGTATACGAGTACGAGGAGGTTCTGGGATAGATAGAGCATTCATTCAGTTCAGCCTGCTCCTGTTCAACCTGATATCTTCTCCCTCACTTCCTCTTCCAGACCCTCAAATACCGCGAGTCTGTCAAGGTACCATGAGCATGGTGCCCTCTTAATTCGCAGTTCCGATTCCGCGAGGGTTATTCCCACACTCGTATATCCCCCGGTGCTGGCACGTTTCACCGTGATATCAAATCCCTCGTAATGCCTGGAGGAGATGAAGAGGATGAAATAATGGCGATAATTGTGAAGTTCCCACTCCTTTACCTCTATACCCGTGCGAGCGAATTCCGCGGGGTGTACCAGTCTGAGCTCTTCCGGCTCTATCACCGGCTCGTAATCTATCCTCGACCTGATGAACCCGCCGGTATCCCTCGCAATTACCGTATAGCGCCGCTCTATACCTTCATGAACGATGACAGCGGTATAAAATGGCTTATTGTCTGCGGAGCCTCTGAAGTTGGAGACCACCTCAAACGGAATTGTGGTTCGTGATATGAGCCCGGTATCTGTGAGGATTCGATGAATCATATCCGGACTCTCCTTCACCGTCTGCTCTATCTTCACCGCTATCGTGTATGACGGGCGGAGAGTAAAGCCGTAGTTCTTCAATTCCTCCACCCTCACACTCCTCCTTATCGGTTCAATCATCACCCGCTGGTTCTTCTTCAGATGAGTAGCTCGAGTATCCGTGCATAAGCTGGTCTGGTAACGAAGATGCCAATCAGCAGTCCGGCTATTGTTACTATCGCCAGATTCTTGAGCGTTCCAAGAACCATACAGGCGAGCACGAGCATTGCCACTATCGTCGTCGCTGCGGATGCGAATATAATACTGTAGGCGAACGAGATTCGCTTGTGGTAGACCGAGGAAGCTCTGCCACCCGAAAGTGCCTCATCGGTTATTATCACCATCTGGTCCACACCGGTACCAATTGTAGCGATGATGCCCGCGATGCTCGGCAAATCCAGCTGCCATTTGCCCGCAGAGAGTATAAGCGCCGATACCACCAGTAGTACCACTATTCCCACTGTCAGGTCGGTCACCGGATAGTGCCACCATCTCAGGAATGACCCGATGAGTAGTACCACCAGTATAATACCCATCAGAGATAGCGTTATCCAGTTTATCGCGGCTATCAGTCCTAATATAAGGATCACTTCACTGACGAGCCCGAAGAACATCGGGAGGATTATCCTCCTCTCCCGATACCGAATGGCAACGGAGAGAGTAACAGCGATAAGAGCGAGAAGACCTGCGATTAAAGCTCCTTGCTTGAATTTTGCACCCCGATACGCTGGCACTTCGCCTGAGCCTATCACCTTCACATTCACCGGTAAGGCACCGGCTTTGAGGTGTATTATCAGCTCCTTCGCTCTCTTTAAGCCCTCATTACCCGTACCCGTCTCGGATATCAAGTTATATACGGGTCTATCCCGCAGTTCATTCGCGAGTTCGGGTGCCAGTGGACCACTGTAGACCACCACATCGTCGAGTAGCATTACCAGCTCATGGTTCCTCTGGTCGTCCAGAGCGCCATATTTCATCGCTGCATCCCTCAGCGCCCTGGCACCTTTCTCAGTCAGTGAGAATGGTGCGCCCCATGGCGCTCGCTCACTCTCACTCCGTCTCTGGGGGACCATCCTCACACTGCTTATCCCCTCGCTGCCATAGACAACATGTGCAGTGATATTCATGATCTCACTCAGGTTCTCCCCCTCTCTTATCTCCCCACCTGTACCGTTCGTCTGTATTCTTATCTCGAACTTACCAGGCTTGCCAACGAGTGATTCCGCGGTCTTTACATCTATCCCCGCGATGTCAATGACCAGTAAATTACTCCCTGCCGTCCTCACCGTTATGCTTGCCAGACCAAGCATATTCAACTTCGTCTCTATTATCCGTCTGGTCTCATCTCTCGTCTCCCTGGTCAGTCCCTCCATAAAATCCAGCTCGCCATTCGGCTTCTTCGCTATCGTGGCGTTGATGCCTCTCAGTGCATCTTCCAGCTCATCTACCGTGACGGCTTTCCTTATCTCATACTTTATCTCACCTCGTGCAGTCATGTAGGGTCTGACCTCGGTGTTCAACCTCTCACCGAGGAATGATGCCACTTCCGATTCGTTGGTCCCTTCCGGTGCATCAATTCCGACCAGAGTACCTTCTAACTTCAACTGCAACGAGGAGCCACCCATCAGGTCTAACCCGTACTGCAAATTGCCATTCAGCCCCGCATCAGGGCTGGGTGGTGGATAGACGTAAATAGCGATGAGCGCGGCTAAAACGAGCAATAGCAGTACTATTACCCTTACATCACTTAATAACCCACTGCCACTACCACTACCCTTCCCTCTACCCCTGCCTCCAGCCATCGCACTCCACCTCTACTCATCATATCTCTTTATCTCTTCACCTACTTTATTCTATCTCTAAGGATTAGGATATAAAAGGGAAATGAGAAAGGTGAGAATAAGGAAGGAGTGATGAGTGATATAGTAAGAAGTAGAGGTAGAGAGAAATGGAGGAGAAGATATTGCTGGGAGAGGAAGAAATTCCAAAGGAGTGGTATAACATCCAGGCAGACCTGCCTTCGCCACTGGACCCGCCGATAAACCCGGCGACGAAGGAGCCAGTGAAGCCAGAGGAGTTAGCGCCGATATTCCCCATGGAATTGATAAGGCAGGAAGCGAGTACAGAGCGGTGGATACCAATACCGGAGGAGGTGAGGGAGGTTTACCAGCTGTGGCGACCCACACCGCTGTACAGAGCTATCCGCCTGGAGCGGAAGCTGAAGACACCAGCGCACATCTACTACAAGTGGGAGGGTGTCAGCCCACCCGGGAGCCACAAGCCCAATACCGCAGTCGCGCAGGCATACTATAATATGAAGGAGGGTACGGAACGCATCACGACCGAGACAGGTGCGGGTCAGTGGGGCTCTGCTCTTGCATTTGGGTGTATGCTCTTCGGGCTCCAGTGCACGGTCTATATGGTGGCAGCAAGTTATGACCAGAAGCCATACCGGCGAGTGATGATGGAGACCTGGAATGCGGTAGTGCATCGCAGTCCGAGCAGGAATACCGAATTTGGGCGACAATACCTGGATAATGACCCTGATACTCCGGGTAGTCTGGGAATAGCCATCTCCGAGGCGGTTGAGGATGCCGCCAGGCACGAGAATGCACACTATGCCCTCGGCTCCGTACTCAATCACGTACTGCTGCATCAGACAGTGATAGGATTGGAAGCGAAACGCGCATTCGAGCAGATAGGTGAGTATCCGGATGTTATATTCGGGTGTGTGGGAGGTGGGAGTAACTTCTGCGGCTCCTGTTTCCCATTCGTCGCAGACAAGCTGAGGGGTGACAGACCAGACCTGAGGGTGGTAGCGTGTGAGCCGATGGCATGCCCAACATTGACCAAAGGGCTGTACATCTACGATTTCGGCGATTGCGCAGGGATGACTCCCTTACTGAAGATGTTCACCCTGGGGCATAGCTTCGTACCTCCACCGATTCATGCAGGCGGATTGCGATACCATGGCGATGCACCCCTGCTATGCAAACTGGTGAAGGAGGGCTGGATAGAAGCCGTGGCATATCACCAGACGGAGGTATTCAAGGCGGCGAAGATGTTCGCGGAGGCAGAGGGTTTCATTATAGCGCCAGAGACGGCACACGAGGTTAAAGCGGTTATAGATGAAGCGATGAGGTGTAAGGATGAGGGGAGAGAGGAGGTGATATTCTTCAATAACAGCGGTCATGGGCACTTCGATCTGGGGGCGTACGATGCCTTCCTGGCTGGAAAGCTTGTGGATTACGAGTATCCGGTGGAACTGGTGAAGCAGGCACTGGCTAATCTGCCGAAGGTGTAGTTGCAGCGGTAGCGAATAGCCTCTGCTGCTGATAGCCCAGCAGTGAGAGCTTCGAGACACGAACGCCGACCAGTCTTATCCTCTTCCCCTCCCTCTTCACACCCTCCATCTCCTTCTGTATCAGTTCCTTCGCTACACGCCGGAGTGTCTCCAGGTCGGAATGGAAAGCCCTCAATGTCCTTGCCCTGGTGATCACTTTGAAATCCGCGTACTTCACCTTTATACCCACATTCCTGAAGACAAAACCCCCCACTATCAGTGCTCGATAGACCTCATCCGCCAGTTCCGCTATGGATTCCTCCAGCAGTGCCATATCATCAGTGTCTTCTGCGAAAGTCCGCTCTCTGCTCAGTGATTTACGCTCACACCCGGGTTCCACATCGCTATCATCCATACCGTTCGCGATTAAATGCAGCCGTTCACCGTATTTACCCATGCGAGCCACGAGCAATTGAACATCGGCACTGGCAAGCTGTCCTATATTCTGGATGCCCAGCTGTCTGAGTGTATTCTCAGTTTTTGGTCCCACGCCCGGGATGCTCTTTACGGGGAGTGGAGCGAGGAACTCACGCGCATTGCCGTCTTCTACCACCGTTAACCCGTCTGGCTTCTCGAAATTCGATGCTATCTTCGCTATCGTTTTATTCGGTGCAACACCGATGGAGCAAGTCAGCCCTTCCTTATCCAATATCTCAGCCTTTATTCGCTCTGCGTAAGCCCGTGCATCTGCCCAGTCTCGTACCCTTGAACTGACATCGAGGAACGCCTCATCGATGCTCACCTGCTCCATTTTGTCTGCATGAGCGCGTAGAATAGCCATTATTCTCGCGGATACACGTTTATACAGTGGCATATTCACAGGCAGGAACTTAGCATCCGGGCATAGTTTATATGCTCTCGATAATGCCATTGCAGAATGTATGCCGTATTTACGAGCTTCGTACGAGCAGGTGCTAACCACTCCCCTCAGCTTACCCCGCTCTATACCCCGCTCTATACCCTCCCTGCCTCCTCCCACGACCACCGGCAGACCCTTCAACTCCGGATGCTCTCGCACCTCGATAGCGGAGAAGAAGCTATCCATATCCACATGGAGTATCACTCGTGCCCGTACCATCCTATGAGGATAAAGGGATGTCCCACATCGGGTACCACTTCCCTATATCACGCTCTACTGGCAGTTCATCACGGAGCAGTGCACCCAGCTTCAGCTCGTACTCCTCATCGCGGTGTTTACCCGCTCCATCTCCTGCCAGTGGTATAAAGGGGTAAAATTTACCGCTCTTATAATTGTATATCATGTATATCTCCCTCTCCCGGTCACGGTCACGCTTCTTAAATTTGAATACCGAACACAATAGCGCTTCTCCAAAACCGTTCTCAATCACAGTATTGGAGATGAGGTGGAGGGTGGTGACGAGGTCCTCGAAATCTCTGTCCCTGAGCACCACCCACAGATAGCCGAAGGAATCTCTCACCATCCTGTATTCCGTCGCCGTCTCACGCTTTGTGAGTAGCAATAGCTCACTCAGGTCAGACTTCATCCGTTCAAACGTTGTGGAAGGGATTATCTTGAAGCATATACCCGCTACATCGTCATGGAAGATGTCCAGCTTCGTCTCCAGAGTGATGTAAGCAGTGGAGATACTGAAGAGTGCATCCGTCTTCGATGTCACCGGTCTTACTCGTCCCAGTAGAGTATCAATAAATCTCATGTGTCATGGACGGAATCCTTCCATCGCGCGCTCCAGTGCGCTCAATCGCTCAATCCTCTTCTCCAGTGGCGGATGCGTTGAGAACAGACTCATGATTGTCTCACCAGATATGGCGGGGATGATGAAGAATGCGTTCATACCCTCCACACGCCGGAGGTCCTCCGATGGTATCCGCTTCATCACTCCACTTATCTTCAATAACGCGGAGATGAGGGCAGATGGGTTGCCCGTGATGATTGCAGAACCCCTGTCCGCTGCGAACTCTCGATAGCGGGATAGTGCCCTGAGCAGGAGAAAACTGACGAGCCAGACGAGGAGAGAGACGAGGAAGATGACGAGGATAGCACCAGCGTTTCTGTCTCTGCTGCCCGCGCGGAACAGAGAGGAATAGAAAGCGTAACGCATCGCAAACCATGCCACGGTGGATAAGAAGCTTGCAACGGTTATCACGAGTACATCGCGGTTCTTGATGTGCGTGAGTTCGTGCCCCAGAACACCCTCCAGCTCCTCCATGTTTAACCTGCTCAGGAGTCCTGTGGTGACTGCGACAACCGCCTTCTTCTGACTCCTGCCAGTAGCAAAGGCGTTCGGTATCGAGGTATCTATAATTGCAACACGGGGTCTGGGTAAGTCTGCGGAATTACATAATCGGTCTATCAGTGTATGCAATTCCGGATACTCCTCCCTCGATACTATCCTCGCACCGGTGCTCCATAGCACGAGCTTGTCCGAGAAGTAGTACTGAGCGAAGAGGAATACTGCAGCGATTATCAGCAGCGGAAAGAACTCCAGGAACCTGGATAGAATGGTGAGGAAGGCGATGTAGAGGAGTATCAGCAAGCCTGTGGTGAGTACCATCCTCGCTGCCAGTCCCCAATCCTTTCCATACCACTCCTTCCTCTTCATGTCCATCAAGTTATAACTCCTCATCAGGATAATATAAATCTTTCATCCATCGAGAGTTGCGTGGAGGGGAGAGGAACATCGGACATCGAACATCGAACATCGAGCGTGAAATCTGAAATCAGTCTCCATCCAGGCACTCCAGAAAGGGGTCTTCCGGTACATCCTTCACCGTCTGGTAGACGATGAATGTCTCCGTCCTCTCAACCGCGCCAAAGGAGTGCATCCGCCTTATGAACTCCGTCATCTCTTCCTTATTCCTGAACAGGAGTTCAAGGAAGAAGTCAAATCGACCAAATAGGAGCTGGATTCTCCTTACATTCCTGTTACTGCGCAGGAAATTGGTCAATTCATCCCTCAATCGCTCTTCTGGCTTCACAATCAGGAGTACATAAGCCATGAACCCAAATCCGAGTTTATCGGCATCGAGCCGTACGGAGAAGCCCCTGATTATCCCCTCCTCGGTCAACCTGTGTACACGTTCAAAAGCCACCTGCCTGCTTATCCCGCATCTCCTCCCCACTTCTGAATAGGACAGTCTCCCGTTCTCCATTAATACACGTAAGATGCACCTGTCTTTATCTCTCAGCTTCATTGCACATCCCTTCACTATCGCATTCTTTAGGTGCTAAATGCTAATTAAATTAACATGGAGGGGAAACTCTCTGGCGGGGTAGTTATAATTGAGGATGAGGATAGGGGTAGAAGCAAGAGCAGAGTAAAGAGTAAGGAGGGGTTAACATTAACACTGGAAGAAGCGGCTTTCCTGCTCGATAAGGGCAGGCTAAAGATAAAAGGGTTGAGTATGGCGGCTTTCTTCTCGAGAGCTATCGCCATTCATCCAGCTTTCATTGTACGGTACATGGTCTACTCCGACTTGAAAGAGCGTGGCTATGCAGTGAGACCGGTGAGGGGGGGCACGGGTACGGGTACGGGTACGGATACTGATTTATGGGTTTACCCACGCGGAGCCAGCCGGGGTGAGAGACCCGCACAGTACCTTGTGCATATCCTCAGGGAGAATGATTTACTCTCCTTTGCAGACCTTGACAGGCTGCTCCGCTCAGTCCGTAATATGAGGAAGGAGTTGATTCTGGCTGTGGTGGATGGTGAGAGTGACATCACATACTACGAGGTGATGGATGCAGCATCGAAATTGGGAGGTGTGCAGCGTGGGCAAGAGCAAGAGAAGGAAGAAGAAGAGGTGAGTGCGCCACCATCGCCGTCATGCATGATAACCGCGAGTTTAGCTGAAGACCGTGTGCTCGTTCATGATGAAGCGGGAGTGGCGAGGCTGCACGAGGAGTTCTATGGTAAGATATTAACCGGTGGTAATCGTAATCACAGGCAGCTGGTACTCTCATTGCTGGAGACGGCATATCTGATGCGTCAGAATCGCATGGCTGTGCGGTCATTGGCAGACGATTCAGAGATGAGCTATGAACAGTTTCTCGAGTACGCATCGGAAAAGGAGCGGGATTTCAAGGATAAACTCCTCGTTTATACTGACTTAAGAGCAAAGGGACTGGTCTTGAAGACCGGATTCAAGTTTGGTTCACATTTCAGGGTATATACGAGCCTGCACCAGAAACATTCGTCATACCTCGTGCATGTGGTACCTCAAGGATATCTCTTCCAGATGTACGAACTCGCGCGGGCGGTGAGGCTGGCGCACGGAGTGAAGAAGCGGATGGTCATTGCATGTGTGTGTGTATCGGGGGAGGTAGGAGGTAATGGATCCGGGGTCAGGTATATAGATATAGGACGGAAGAAGCTGTAGCACATTACATTCCAAGCCGAAAAGGGATGAAGAGCAGAATAGCGGCGATTATCATCAGTATGATTGCCAGAATCATCACCACTTTCAAAGCTCCTATATCTGTACCGAAGATGATGGGTATTGGACCTATCATCACCACACCGCCACCTCTCACACCCGTCCACCCTTCGCCTACCCCGGAGCCGCTCTTCTGCACTGCGGCATGATACACCATGCTGAGCATACCTGCAATGATGAGCAGAACGCCTGCAATCACCATTATGAAGCCCAGAGTGATTATCTTCATCTCTCTATCTCTCTATCTCTCTATCTCTCGAGTTTTTAAATCTCATTATCTCC
>JAODGR010000030.1 GCA_025464275.1 Methanosarcinales archaeon | reverse complement strand
GGTATGGGTATGGGATGGGAATGAATGAGGATGAACGGAGCGGAAAGAAAGACCAGCTTTATCTACAACTTTAGCTTTAACTTCTGTTCCGTTCTTCGGTTTTTATTTTTTTCTTACAATTACAACTATAAATTCTAAACTACAGCCTTACCAGTTTCACATCGATGATATTTGGTACTTTCTTTATCTCCTCCATCACCTCCATCCCCACATTGCTATCCACATTCAGTACCATGACCGCTTCCCCACCTGCCTTCTCTCGTCCAACCTGCATACCTGCGATATTGATGCCGTAGTCCCCCAGAATGGTGCATACCGGTCCTATCACCCTTGGCTTGTCAATGAACGTGCAGATGAGCATGAAGCCAGAGGGTGAAGCATCTATACGATAATCATCCAGCTTCACTATTCTCATGTCGTCTTTACCAAACAGAGTACCTGAGACCGTCTTCTTTAACCATGAACCTCCATCTCCCTGCATTCGGGTCACCAGTGTGAGCATGGAAGAGAAGTTCTCCACCTCCTCACTCTTGCTCTCCGTGACCTTCATCCCGAACTTCTTCGCCATTGCACCGGCGTTTATGTAGTTCACACCATCGGTGAACCATGATAAGAAACTCTTCAGCATTGCACCGGTAATCAACCGCGTATCCAGCCTTGATGCACCTATCTCACCCTCGTAATAGACATTGAACTCCGCTACGCGACTCGATTCGGGTATGAGCTGCGCACTCAGTCGCCCCAGCTTCTCCGCCAGTACCAGATAGGGCTTCATCACTTCCATCAGCTCCTCTTCCACGTATATCATATTCAATGCATTCCGTACCGGCTTATTCTCCAGCGCTCTTATCACCTCCTCTGCAATCACAATAGCTGCAGCTCGCTGCGCCTCCTCCGTTGAGGCTCCCAGATGGGGCGTGACTATCACCTCATCAAGGGCGAGTAAGGCACTGTCCGGTGGTGGTGGTTCATGTTCAAATACGTCGAGGGCTGCACCTGCCACTTTACCACTCCTTATCGCCTCCACCAGTGCATCCTCATCTATTATGCCGCCTCGTGCGCAGTTAATGATTCTAACACCGTCTTTCATCAGCTCAAACTCCTTCTTACCGATGAGGTGGTAGGTATCTTTCAGCAGTGGAGTGTGGAGTGTGACGAAATCAGCTGTGGAGAGTACGTCTGAGAGGCTCATGAGTGTGACGCCGAGCTCAACCGCTTTGGTCTTTGATATGAAGGGGTCATAAGCTACAACTCGCATGCCAAGCCCTCTCGCCCTCTTCGCCACTTCACTACCCACTCGCCCCAGTCCTATTATACCCAGTACCTTACCGTTCACTTCTACACCCATATACTTCTTCCTCGACCATTCACCCGATTTTAACGATTGATTCGCAGCTGGTATCTTCCTTGACAGGCTGAGTAGCATACCAATGGTATGTTCCGCCGCCGAGATCGTGTTCGCTTCCGGTGCATTCACCACCATTATCCCGCGTTCCGTAGCCGATTCCACATCTATGTTATCCACACCCACCCCTGCACGACCTATCACCTTCAGCTTAGTCCCTGCCGCTATCACCTCCCCTGTTACTCGCGTACCACTGCGCACGATTAACGCATCATAATCGGCAATGCAAGCCTTTAAGTCATCCTCACTCACCCCCAGCCTGATATCCACTTCCCCGAACTCCTGCAGCTTTATTATCCCCTCCTCTGCAATATGGTCAGTTATTAATATCCTGGCATTGCGATTACCACTGCCTTTAGCCTCGACCCTCTCAGGCTCTCGCTCATTCATGCCTCTCATCTCCCACTTTCAACTTCATTCGTTTGTTCTTTCATTTATAATTACTAATCATCCTCTTTAATTCTTTATTTAACCAGGGGATAAGAAGGGGTGTAAAAGTAAAAGAAGCAATAACCCCGGGCAGGCTGATAAATATGCTCACTGAGGAATTGATAAAAGAGGTAACCGTATCACTCTTGCGGAATGCAGAGACGAGGCTGCCGGCGGATGTGAAGGAAGCACTGGCACGTGCGTATCAGGTGGAACCGGGAGTTATAGCAAGGGTGCAGCTGGAGGCGATGCTCGAGAATATAAAGCTCGCGGAAGAGCTCCAGAGACCTCTGTGTCAGGATACCGGTATCCCTCTATTCTTCGTTAAGCTCGGGCGCTCTGGCTGTGATGCCATCTCACCCGTGGATATTGAGAGGGGTATAATAGCGGGTGTGGAAGAAGCCACGGAGACCGTTCCACTCCGCCCGAACGTTGTGGACCCGATAACGAGGCGTGGAGGAGGAGAAGGAGATGGAGAAGGAAAAGGAAAAGGTAACACAGGCAATGGGATACCTCATGTGAGTTACGAGGTTGCGGATATGGAAGGGCTCGAGATAACCGTGTTGCCGAAGGGTGGCGGGTCGGAGAATGTGAGTGCATTTACCATCTTCACCCCGAAGGGGGAGATAGAACTTGAACGTGCACTGAAGGATTTCGTGATAGATGTGGTGCGGGATGCAGGCGGTAAACCGTGCCCCCCAACCATCATCGGGGTTGGTATAGGTGGCTCTGCAGATATGGCAATGTGGCTCGCGAAAGCTGCTCTGCTACGACCCGTTGGCTCCATGCACAACGACCGCAGAATAGCACGAATAGAGCATGAGCTCCTCGATGCCGTGAATCGCCTGGGTGTGGGACCTATGGGTTTGGGCGGCAGAACCACCGCTCTCGCTGTCCATATAAAAACCGCAGATACTCACATCACAAGCCTCCCGGTCGCAATTAACTTCCAGTGCTGGGCTGCTCGCCGAGCGTCCGCGAGGATATACCCAGGTGGCGAGGTGGAATACTGGCAATGAACCCGGTGCAATCAGCATTTCTGGGTGCACTCCAGGGGGTTACTGAATGGCTCCCGATAAGCAGCCAGGGACAGACGGTGCTTGCTATGCTGAATTTAATGCGAATAGATGCGGGAACTGCTCTATCACTGGCTGTCTTCCTCCATACAGGAACAATGCTCGCAGTTATTATCCGATTCAGAAATGAGTTCATCTCAATGCTGAACCCTGAGTCAAAACTGTTGAGGGCTATTGTGGTTGCAACCGGTTCGACTGCGATTACTGGGGTTCCTGTTCTTTTACTCACCATGTCTTATATCCAGGATATCCAGTGCAGACACCTGTTCGGAGGGGAAGGGGACATCACTACAACCACGGCTTTGACCGGTGTAATAGGCGTTATGCTGATAGTCACGGGGATAATACTGGGACTGGGAAGACATAACCGCAGGCGCATAGGCACCGGCAACAGCAGCAGCAACAGCAGCAGCGTCTTGCGGTCGCTCGATGAGATAAGGACGAGAGACATGATCATCGCCGGGCTCGCACAGGGCTTCGCCATTATACCCGGTATATCCAGGTCGGGGGTAACAATTACAGCACTCCTGATGTGCGGAATCAAGCAGGAACTCGCATTGGAACTGTCATTCCTCATGAGCGTACCTGCGGTGCTGGGCGCTGTTCTGGTCTTTGAAATCAGGTCTGCATCTGTAGCTGCATCCGCTATTCCAGTAACCAGTGCAGTGATTATGATGCTCTCATCTCTTGTGGTTGGTTATATAACAATGGATATCCTCTTGAGATTCGCGAAGCGAGTGAATTTCGCAATCTTTTGTATCACTCTGGGTGCACTCACACTCTTATTCTCGCAGCACTCCTTCTTTTCCTTCCACCTGTTACTGTTAATATGATTCAAATATGATTCATGAGCATGGAGATGAACATGAAGATAAGAGTTGCTATTGCGGGAGCGAAAGGGCGAATGGGCAGTCAGGTCGTACGGAGTGTCATAGCCAGCCCGATTATGGAAGTGGTAGCGGGCTTCGACCCCGCGGGTATTGGCGACCTGCTTGAGCCCGGGCTTGCAGATGAAGGGGTGAGGGTGTCAAGCCCGGCAGAGCTGGAGGGGGTATTAAAGGAGACAAAGCCCCATGTCTTCGTTGATTTCACCAACGCCGATGCCGCGGTAACGAATGTGAAAGTTGCCGCTCGTAACGGCATTAAGCTGGTCATTGGGACCACAGGCTTCTCTGATACGCAGTTCGAGGAGATGGAAGCTGCTATAAAGGATACTGTACCTGCAATCATCTCGCCCAACTTCTCCATCGGGGTGAATATCTTCTGGCGACTGGTTGCTGAAGCTGCGAGACTGCTCATGCCCTACCACTACCATGTGGAGGTCATAGAGATGCACCACGCACACAAGAAGGATGCACCGAGTGGCACCGCGAAGAAAGCCGCTGAACTCATCGCCCGGTACATGGATGAAGTTCGGTTCGTGTACGGCAGGCAGGGCATGACCGGCGAGCGCGGTGAGGAGGAGATAGGGATACATGCGATCCGGGGTGGTGACATCGTGGGGGACCACACAGTACTCTTTGCAGGCACAGGTGAGCGGTTAGAACTGATACACAGAGCGCACAGTCGCGAAGCTTTTGCTCAGGGCGTATTAAAAGCCATCGAATGGATAAACACTAAAGAAGAGAGCGGGATATACACCATGGAGGAGATGATGCGTGAACTGGAGGGGGGATATGGGAGAAGAGGAAGAGCAGGAGGAGGAGCAGGAGCAGGAGCTGATTGACAGGATAGCGAGTGGTGAATTGAAGTTACACGAGCTGGTGAGATACGTCGAACCGGTGAGGGCGGTGGAAGTGAGGAGGCATGCCATCGAGCACATCACGGGTAAGAGATTCTACCACATAGGCAATTTCTCACTGGACGTTGAGAGGGCAGAGAAGGCGAACATAGAGAATCTAATTGGCGTTGCTCAGGTCCCGATGGGTGTTGCAGGACCCGTGCAGGTAAAGGGCGACTTCGCTGATGGCTATTACTATATCCCACTTGCCACTACGGAAGGCGCTCTCGTTGCTTCGGTCAACCGCGGGTGTACAGCAATAAATCGGTCAGGCGGTGCGGTCTCTTTCATCATCCATGACGGCATGGCACGCGCACCGGTATTGAAGGCACGGAACAGTACACACGCTCGTGAGGCGATGGAGTTCATAGAGCGTAACCGTGCAAAGTTGCAGGAGATTGCAGAGTCAACTTCGCGATACTTGACTCTGGAATCCATCCAGAGCTGGCTCATCGGCTGTAACCTATTCCTGAGGTTCGTTTATAAAACAGGTGATGCTATGGGTATGAATATGGCTACCATTGCCACTGATGAGGTCGCACGATTCCTGGAGACCGAGCTGGGGCTGGAACATGTAGCACTCAGCGGTAATGTGTGCGTGGATAAGAAGCCCTCGGCATTGAATCTGCTCATGGGCAGAGGTAAGACGGTGGTCTCTGAAGTTGTGCTCACTCAGGAGGTGGTGAAAGAAGTATTGAAGACCACACCGGAGAGGATGGCTGAGCTGGTATACCGGAAATGCTGGTTAGGGAGTGCATTAGCAGCTTCTTATGGGTTCAATGCCCAGTTTGCCAATGTCATTGCCGCTCTGTTCATCGCTACCGGGCAGGATGCGGCGCATGTGGTGGAAGGTTCACAGGGCTTCACCACCGCCGAGCTCACAGGAGAGGGTGACCTCCTATGCTCGGTTACTCTACCCTCGTTACAGGTGGGTACGGTGGGTGGAGGTACCGCTCTGGGTACACAGCGGGAGGCGCTGGAGATGATGGGTGTGCACGGCTCTGGCACTCCCCCGGGTAGTAATGCAGCGAAGTTCGCGGAGATCGCAGGTGCAGCAGTACTTGCCGGTGAGATATCTCTTATAGGCGCTTTAAGTGCACGGCATCTCGCGGAAGCACATCGTAGATTGAATCGGTGAACGAGTGAATTATAAATAGGCACTGTTATTTGCATATAGAGAAAGAATCGAAGACGAATGAGGAGGAATGAGAGAGGAGAGATACGATGTTGTGGTGGTGGGTGCAGGACCCGCAGGCAGTGTAACTGCGAGAACCGCAGCCAGGCATGGGCTGGATGTCCTCATGATTGACCGTAAGCAGGAGATTGGTGTGCCTGTGAGCTGCGCAGAGGGGGTTAGCAGAGCGGTGGAACGATTCATCCAGCCTGACAGGAGATGGATCTGCGCAGAAGTTGAAGGTGCCAATATATACAGCCCTGACGGTACTAAGGTCGCCATCCACAGTGAGAAGATGGAGGAAGTGGGCTATGTACTCGATCGCAGGCTGTTTGATAAGGCTTTAGCCGGCGAAGCAGCACGCGCTGGTGCGGATGTCCGTGTGAAGACCGAAGCTTATGGCATCATCACCAATACCGATGGTGGACGTCCAGAAGGTGTATATGTACGCGACATGGAAGGAACCGGGCGCATCTATGCTGATGTCATCGTTGGTGCGGACGGTGTGGAATCAAAGATTGGCAGATGGGCGGGGATTAACACCCATTTGAAACCAGCCGATATCTGCACCTGCGCCGAGTACCTCCTCTGTAATATAGAGATAGAGGAGAGATATTCGGAATTCTTCATCGGCAGTAAAATCGCCCCGAAGGGCTATGCATGGGTATTCCCGAAGGGTGGAGATTGCGCCAATGTGGGTGTTGGAATAGGTGGTGACGTCTCTAAAGAGGGGCACCGGGCAATAGATTACCTACGGGCTTTCGTGCTCGATAGGTTCCCCAGAGGCGAGGTGATAGCCGAGATTTACGGCGCCGTGCCACTCTCTGGACCACTTCAGGAGTGTGTCACCGATGGGCTTATCCTGGTCGGTGATGCGGCGAGGCATGTTAACCCTCTCACCGGTGGTGGTATCCTCTATGCGATGCAGGCAGCCGAGATCGCGGGGGAGGTGATAGCGAGGGCGATAGAGGAGGGGGATACCTCCGCGGATAGACTCCGTGAGTACGAGACCAGATGCAGGCACGAATTTGGGAAACGGCTGGAGACGGGTTTGAAGGCGAAAGAGTTCTTCTTCCGGCTATCTGATAACGACCTTAACATACTCGCACATTCACTGGAGGATGTAAAGCTGAAGGAACTGTCTACCGGTGCTCTGCTGCTCGAACTCATAAAACGTAACCCCAGAAGGTTGGTGGAGCTTACCAGGATAATTCTATGAGATGGATATAGGAGGTAGAGGGAGCTGGAGCTGGCTTAGAGATGCTTTTGTAGCATCGGTGGACGAATTCATGGCTCTGGTTGATGCATCGATGCAGATATTGAAGCGAGAGAGGGCGCAGAGGAGAGGGAGCGGTATGGTTCGCATCTCGCCACAGACCGTCAATCGGGTAACAGTTGTGGGTGATTTACATGGTGATGTGGAAAGTCTTATCCATATACTCCAGGATTCTGAAGCGATGGATGCGGATAGACTCGTATTCCTCGGTGATTACGGCGACCGTGGTATGAATAGCGGCGAGGTATACTATATAATTCTGAAATTGAAGGTATTGTATGGTAGCAGAGTAGTAATGCTACGCGGCAACCACGAGGGACCACCTAACCTGCCAGTCATGCCGCATGACTTACCCTCCAGCTTCGATCGCAGATTCGGTGACGGAGGTGCCGAGGCGTACCGGAGGATAAGGGAACTCTGGGAGTTGCTACCCCACTGCGCACTCGTGGAGGGTAAATACCTGATGCTACACGGTGGTGCACCAGTGAATGCAACCTCTATCCATGAGATCGAATATGCCGCCCCAGCTTCCTCTATCTTCACTGAGATACTCTGGAACGACCCGGTAGAGGGCAAAGGTGATTTCTATTCACCACGCGGTGCAGGCAGAATGTTTGGTGAGGATGTAACAGAACGTGTGCTAAAGATTGCGGGCGCGAAGACATTGATAAGGAGTCACGAGCCGTGTGAAGGTGTTCAGGTACGCCAGCACGGTAAAGTGCTTACCGTATTCTCAAGGAAGGGTGCCCCGTATTTCAATACCTCAGCGGCATATCTGTGCATCGATGTATCATCAAACTCCGGTGAGGCGATGGATGCGGAGGCGCTGGCACGGACCGCAGCTCGAATATGGTAAAGTCAATCAACGTAATATCCGAGTTTGATACACAGCTCTCTCCGCTCCTTCTTCTCCTCTTCACGCTCTATCCTGCTCACTGCGGTACCATCCACAACGCCCAGCACCGCACGACCCAGCTCTGTCTCCCCGACTATCACCTCCAGAGGATTCGCGGAAGCGGCATATATGTTCGCCACCGCCGGGTGTAACTTCAAAACATTGAGCACATTTATGGGAAATGCATTGTCAAAGATGATAAAAAAGGTGTGAGAAGCCCCAATCCGGAGGCAATTCTCACCCGCTAACTGCTTCAGAGTGTCGTCATTGCCGGTAACACGAGTCAATCTCGGCGCCGCTTCGTTCATTGCCACCGCGCATCTTATACCCGGTACCGCAGTCAGGAGAGCCCTGAAGATGTCGTCGCAAGCGAAGATGGTGAAATTACCCTGCCCGATTATTACCTGCTTCCCTTCCGGATTCTTCACCTCCACGCGTTCTAAATCTATCTTTACCACCTCTGTCTGCTACGCTACTTACCCCTTATTCCGATTCCACCATGCTTATCGCGCCCTGCTCGCACACGTCCACGCATACCTCACAATCGGTGCATTCCTCGGCGTTTATTACTGCATGCTGCTCACGCCCGTGGGGGGCGCTGCTCGGATCTGACTCCTCCACCAGAGTAATTGCCTCTACCGGGCACTCCTCCATACACATGCTCGTTCCTTTCTCTCTTCTCCCTTTACAGCCATCACACTTATCCAGATCCACTACTGCTGGCATTTCTTCATCTCACTCCCTTATCTCCCCTTTTATCCTCATCATATATATAACTTGCTATTTTTGGCTGCTATTTCTATCCGGATTTGGGTTACGGAATGAACATCAATGTTAAATTACTTAACAAGGATGCATGCGGGGGGCGTGATTTGAACACGCGCACTCCTACGAGACAGGGTCCTAAGCCCTGCGCCTTTTCCCAGCTCAGCAACCCCCGCTACTATTCCAGTTCGTCACTCATCGTCACCCAGAAGTGGTACTCGGCGAGTTCAATCGTCTCTGCTTTATCCCTGTTCTCCTTCGCCTTATCCTCGTCGCCCAACAGCTCGTAGACCTGTGCCAAATTGCGATACGTTCTGGCACCGAAATCCATGAGGTACCGGCTGAGGTTCAGAGCCTTCTCAAAATGTTCTATCGCCTTCTCATATTCACCAAGCTCAGCGTATGCTATTCCACAGCCATT
>JAODGR010000033.1 GCA_025464275.1 Methanosarcinales archaeon | reverse complement strand
CTGCTCCGGCTACCCTGTCTATCCCTACTCCCTTCTCCACCAGGTAGATGCCATCCTGAAATACCCTCGGGTCATAACCTTTTATCCGGGTAGTCTGCTCTATATTCGCAGCGCTCTGCCCCACCGCCTCCTTGTCTATCCCCATCACCAGTATCTCAGAGCCTTTGCCCCTTATCTCCACCTGCACACCTTCCATGAGCTTTGCTACTCGCGGCTTATGCTCACCCAGGAAATTCGAGATTGATACACCCCTGCCATCCCTGGTCAGGGTCACCTGCATGGGGAAATGCGCATGAACCGCTTTCAACCGATAGAAGAATCCCTCCTTCACTCCTATGATCATATTATTGATGTGTGAGGCGAACGTACCTGCAATCGCTTTTACCCGCTTCCTTGTACCTCCTCTGATAATCACCTCATTACCGCTTCTCTCTATCCACAATCCAGGATGCCATAATTCTCGCTCTATCTCACCTCTCGGTCCTTTAACTCGCACCTTCCGCCCCTGCCCCTCTATCTCTACCTCCACATCCTCCGGGACCGGGATACGGAAATTGATGATACCTGTACCTGGACCTGTACCCGTACCCGTACCTTCACCTTCTCCCTTCATATCTCCCTTTCTCTCTTTATCTTTAATAAGATAAAAAGAGAGTGCAATAATATAAGAATCGGGCAGGAGCATGATAAAGAAGCTGAAACTGAGTGAAGGAGCCGAAACCGGTATATTCGACCGCAGACCCGCCCTGCTATCGGTTATGCCCACTGTGAGAGAGATAATCACGAGGGTGAAGAATGAGGGAGACGATGCACTGCGTGATTACACTCTCCAGTTCGATTCGGTGCACCTGAACGAGATAGAAGTGAGTGAAGAGGAGAAAGAAGCAGCACGTACACGCGTGGACAGTGCCATGAAGTTGTGTATCGAGGAGGCATTGAACAGGATAAGGAACTTCCATCTACGTCAGAAGAGGGTCGCATGGATGGAGAAATTCTCAGATGGCGTGTACATCGGTGAGCTGTATCGCCCATTTGAGACGATTGGTGCTTATGTTCCCGCTGGCTATTTCAGTACCGCATTGATGTGCATCTCTCCAGCAGAGATAGCGGGTGTGCGTGATATCATAGTGTGTAGCCCTCCGGGTAAGGATGGTAATATAGACCCTCTTACGCTCTACGCGGCAGAACGCGCAGGAGCTACACGTATATTCAAGGTAGGCGGTGCTCAGGCAATTGCCGCGCTCGCATTCGGGACTGAGACGATACCAAAGGTGGAGAAGATAGTAGGACCGGGGAATGTGTACGTAACCGCGGCTAAGATGCTGATTCGTGAGCAGGGTGTGGAGATAGATTTCCCAGCCGGTCCGTCTGAAATCATGGTCATCGCTGATGCGGGTGCGAATCCAGGCTTCATCGCTGCCGATATGCTTGCACAGACGGAGCATGGCAGCAAATCAAGGGCTATTCTCCTCACCGACTCCACACGTATAGCAGATGCAGTCGAGCATGAGATAGGTACAGCTACAGGTCCAGGTACAGGTACAGATACAGCAGGAGCAGGGGAGGAGAGCCAGAACTGGATACTCCTCGCATCCAGCATGGAGGAGTGTATCGAATTCGCGAACACGTATGCGCCAGAGCACCTTGAGATAATGGTAAGAAACCCGCTGGAGGTGCTTAAACGGATAAAGAATGCAGGGTCTGTATTCATAGGTGACTACTCACCGGTAGCAGCGGGCGATTACGCAACCGGGGCAAATCACGTGCTCCCCACTGCGGGCTATGCAAGCATATTCTCAGGGCTCGACGTCGCTCATTTCTTGCATCGCATCACGGTGCAGCATCTGGATAAAACTGCTCTGGCACGGCTGAGGGATGTTATAGTCCAGCTCGCAAGAGCGGAAGGCATGAAGAGGCATGCACATTCCATTGAGGTCAGGTTTCAGGCTTCAGGTTCCACTCGAATCACAGGAGAGCAGAGCCCGAAGTAGTCGCGGAAGAATAAGCCAATATCTGTGGAGAACGGTATATCCTCTATCCTCAACACCTCATAACCCTCCTCGATCGCTTTTGATACATCCTTGCCCAGGCTGGCAGCCTGCAACTCGTTCCTCAATAAGCTCAACACATCGGTATATCTCCGCTTCACTTCCACCACATACCTCCCATCCTCTATCAGATACGGTGGTGGATGTCTGCGCTTGAACTTTTCTGCATGTCGTACGGCAGTAACAGGGGGTCCTATATGCTTCTTAATGGCTGGTAGCTGCCACACCAGTAGTTCAAATACTATCACCGCCTTATCGCCTTCCATTGTCACACCGCTTCGATAGACCACGAAATCGTTCCTCTCTATCAGTCTCCTGATCGATGCTTCCGCCTTCCTCAACTGTGGATATAATATATCCTCCACCACATCCGGGGCTTTAAACCGGAGAAGAACGAATACAGTACCACGCTCTTTTGCTATTCGCTGAAACTCTGATTCGCTCAGCGGATTAGCCTCTCGCTGGATGAAGAACTCACGTGAAGGTCTCGCAAGGAACTCCCGTGCTCCATCTATCAATCGGCAGAATGAATACAGTGATACAGCAGCAGCCACATTACGCTTCGGGTCCACGGGGTCTATCACAATCAGCGGGTCATCGCCTCTGTACTTACTCCTGCCCCCCTCTTCATGCCCACCCTCAGTCTCAATCTCTACCTCTATTCGCTCCCCATACCGCCATTTTGCGGCATGTTCCAGTAATGAGATAAAAGAGCGGTATTTCAGTATGAGCAACTCACAGAGATAGCCAGAGAAGCCCCTTCGCCTCTGCTCAGAGCCATAAATGCCCAGGCAGCGCAGGAAACGCTTCAATAAGCGCACCTCATCCTCGAGTCCTGACCCGGTTAATCGCTGGATTATGTACTCGTTGTGGAACGGTGTTCGATCCACTGCGGACTTCAATCTGGAAGCTTCTTCCACTGCGAAGCACGGTACAAGGTCCACATCAAATTCACGACCGGCATAGTGGAAGCGGGCATGGATATAGGGATGGGAGGCGTATCTCTCCTCGTATCGCTCAGACTCACATACACGCCTGGCTAATGCAAGCCCCTGCTCCTTTAAATCTTCCTCCGATGTCTCCGCAGGGAACATGATGAAGATATCTATGTCAGCCTCGCCACTCACCCAGGTGTTCCTGGCAGTGGAACCCACGGAGATGGCTTGCGCTTCTATACCCATCTCCTTCGCTCTGGCATTCAGTTTCGCAATTATCATCTCAGTTAAGGCTTTTACAGCACTCTGCTCCTCCACACCCGGTCTTAGCTGCCCTATAACCTCACTGCATATCCCTTCCAGGAGTTCTTTATGGACTGTGGTCATCAGTTCAGACAACTCAACTCAGTTACTTCTTACAATGCCGGAGAAGCGTTATATCATTACGTCTTCTCTATCTCTCTATCACCGCCTCCTCCACCGCGGTACCGAAATGCCGGGCTGCCTCCGTAAGGTGAACCAGAACCTCATCACCTTCACTCAGCTCGACCACCGAAACGGGTCCATCTTTGCCCATTAACTTTATCGTCTCTGCATTCTGGAGTATGATGCTGCATCTCTTCTTACCATCCGGGGTATCAACTTCAGCCTCCACGAGCATCAGGGGTCGCTTCTCTATCTTCACTCGCCCTATTACCGTCTTCCTCGCTACTCCATCCGCATTTACCACCAGTACATCATCGCCCGAGCTCAATTCCGAGAGATATCTCGTCTTGTCACCCACCAGTATGTATGCGTGTACAGCACCTGCATTCACTCTGAAAGGTCTCGCAGCCACGTAAGGGCTCTCCTCTGATTCTGAATGCACAAGGAAGAGAGCAAACGACTGAGAGCCGATGAGCATACCCTCTCCACGCGTCATCAAAGAGCAGGTGTCCACACATACCCGATCGCCCATCTCCAGCTCCTTCACGTTCGTCACTCGTGCATAGGTGAGTGGAATCCTACCCATCGCACTCTCCTCTCTTATCTCCACCACCCTCTTTATCTCCGACGGGTCACTGGTATCGAGCAGAACGCCGTCAGCGCCATGCTCCAGCGTTTGCAGCGCCGTTCTCGCCTCTTCCGCACTCTGCACCCCTGCTATTATCTTCGCCTCCTTCTTCTGTAATTCCGCTATTATATTCTCCAGCGGTATTATCCTCCAGTCCTTCCCTATCACGATCACATAGTTACAGTAATCAGAGAGATCCACTGCAAATCGTTCGTACTTCTTACCCCTTATCTCCACGTATGCTGCATTCTCTCTGACACCATACGTCCTCTTTAATGCGTTATAAACACTCGAATTGGCTATCTCCGCTGGTATTGGTCTTGTACCGTCCCCTTCGCCACCCTTACCATAGACGATTACATCCGCTTCCTTCCCCACATCAAATGGGATGTCCTCTGGTACAATGGCAGCCACCTTGAGACGACCCAGCTCCTTTACTTTACTCACGTCTTTCTCCTCTACCAGCACACCATCAACACCCGATTCCAGCCCGGCTGTGATTCTCGATTTCTTATCATCCCAGGTCCCTTCATCTGCCTTTATCCATATCTCCTTCTCCTTCTTATCCCCTCTCCCTTTTACCTTCTCTTTCATTCCCATATCTATAATATATGCAAACTTTATATAGATGAGCACCCATAGGCAGTAAGCAGTAGTGAAGTGAAGAGCTATGAAAGGAGTTACACCTGTATTACCTCTGTTTATACTGGCAGTCCTCGTAGCGGTTTCGGTACTCGAAGTCGCGGCGACCGGGGCATTGGTATTTCCCACCGCCCACATCTCGAGTTCGAGTGAGATAGAAGAGCTTCAAAGATGGATCTATGAGCAGGGTTTCAGGTACACCGTTGCTGATAACTGGATTATGAGACTCCCACCGGGAAATAGAGGGATTATATGTGGCTACCGAGTCCCGGCAGTACCTGATATGCCTCAACCTCTACCAGCCGGTGTTGACTTCCATCTTACCGTGATACGGTATATTGAATGAAGAGAGCGGAGGAGCAAGAGCAAGGGGGGGACGGAGCTGTCAGATGCAGTTGCAGATGCAGTGTCACTGTATTGAGATTAGGGCATCGTCCTGAGCGCGATAAACGGGTTACCACGCATCTCGGACTGGTTGCCCGTGCACTGGGTGCGAGAGGATTGCTTCTCACATCAGAGGATAAAGCCGTGGTCCGGAGCATAAGAGAGGTGACAAAGCGGTGGGGTGGTGATTTCTTCCTGCAGACCGGTGTGAAGTGGCGAGAGGAGATAGCGAGGTGGAAGGAGGGAGGGGGCAAGGTCTGTCACCTCACGATGTACGGTGAGAACATCCTCGATGTGATTGACGAGATAAGAGAGAGTGCAGCTCGTATACTGGTGGTCGTGGGTGCGGAGAAGGTACCTCCCGAGGTCTATCAACTCGCAGACTGGAACATTGCAGTGGGAAATCAGCCACACTCTGAGATAGCTGCTCTCGCTCTCTTCCTCGACCACTTATACATGGGCAGTGAATTAAGAGCCAGATTCGAGCATGCAGAACTGGAGATAATACCAAACAGAGCGGGTAAGAAGGTGAGGAGGGTATAAGAATGCTTCATCGCACTTCCACACCTTCCACATCCGACTTCCGCGCACCGGGCATCCGCTTCAGCTTCTCCGGCACCTTCACCCTGAGCACATTCGTCGACCGCACATGATAAACCGGGTCACCGGTCATCGGGTCATATTCCTCTGTACGAACTATGCTGCTCACTATCGTCTTGAACTTCAAGATCGTGCCATCCTCCAGTTTATACTCATTCCAATCCTCTTTCACCGTATCAAAGTCCACGTCCACCGCTTCTATCTCCCTCCCATCCGGCAATCGTATCTTCAATTTCTTCACCTTCCATCTCTTGAATAGCCTACAATAATATAAGGTAAGTATAGTAAGTAGTAAGTAATAAGAAAAGAAGCCAGAGCAGGAAGTTAACAGGAGTACATTCACCCAGCACCTCACCTGAATCATCCCGGGATATGAGAGCGAGCTGGGCTCATCACCCCACCTTCTGCTTCTGCTCCTGCTCCCCTGTACTATTCACCAGTATATATGCAGACTCCCCACCAGGCTGTTTCACCTCGTATAATGTCCCCGATTCCAGGATATCTCCGGTAACAGTGACCACCTGGTCGGTGGGTGCCATCTTCATCAGCTTCCCACGCTCGATTATCTCCTTCATCTTCTCTGGATTCGTGAGTGCTTCCTGCATCCCCATCTGCATCAGTACCATCACCATCAATCCAAGTGCAAATATCATTGCCACGTCGAAGAGATTTGCCACTGCACTCAAGGGGTCTTCGTCACCGTCACCCGGCTTTCGACTTCTACTCCTGCTTCTTCTACTCCTCCCTCGTCTCAGATATCTCACCTCTTTACTTCACCTCCATCTCCTTATCATACATATATATCCATACATCCAAACATCCAACATATCTATTCCCTTCTCCTCCTCCTTATCTTCACCTTATCCAGGTATTGGAGGAACCTCTGCTTCCGCCATCCTCTCTTCTCAGCCGCTCCATCCCCACCCCCTGCCCACATCCCCAGGTCCAGGTCCTCCATCATGCTCTCGCTCTCCTGCTCTCTCTCACCGAAGAGAATCTCCGCCATGTACTCCATATCACTCATGTCCTGCTCATACCACCTGCTCCTGACCATTGTAATTGTATAGCCCACCAGTCCACTCGCGAGTCCAACGACTGTTGTTCCGAATGCAATGATTAAATTATCCGCTAAGGTCTTCACATCGCCACCCGCGAGTGCGAGCAGTGCCGGACCCATGGGTATCAACGTGCCCATCAAACCCAGCATGGGACCGGCACGGGTTACAAACCTCGACTTCTCCAATCGCTTTGCCATATCGCTCTCCAGGTCCTGGAGTAGCTTCTCTACCCGGGCTTGCATGAGCTTCCTGGCAGGGAACAGGCGGCGGTATCTTGAGATGCCGGCGATGAAGTCATGCATGTAAGCTGTGGAACATGACCTGCCCAGTAGCATGAAAGCGTCATCCAGCTCGTTCGCTTCCAGTAGCGCTCGCGCCTTAAATGCAGCTCGCTCCATCGACCCGAAATTCCGCCGCCTCGAACGCCATTCATACAGAAAACCACCCAGTGCAATCAGACTCCACCCAATCAATATAAAGAGGAGGATTATCACGGGATACAGTAGATTCGTTGAGAGGAGATATATCCCCTTCTGCGCCCCCAGCTTGAATAGCTCCAGTGCCCCACCTATGTCCATCTCCGCCACCCTGCCTGATGAGATAACACTAATCTGTTAGATTAATATAAATTTTATATTTCTTGTACTTTATTTTATATATAGTATCGGTATTATAAAAGACAAATGTGAGTGAGAAAGACAGGTGGTCAGTATGGATAAGACACCCCCGCAGATGGTACCGGTATTAACCGCGGTGATATTAATAGTAATAGTCACATCTGGAATTGCCACAATTGGACCTGGACATGGACTTGCAGCTGGTGCTGAGGTTACGGTCACCCGTGCCCTATCCACAACCAGACCCATCTCAGGCTCGACATTACACGTATCCCTCAATATCTCCGGTCTGAAGGCGGGTGGCATCATGGAGAACATCCCTGAGGGATTTACATTTGTCAGCACCACACATCCTCCAAATCAAACTCATGTAGCTGGTCAGAAGGTGCTCTTCGTGGTGCTCAATGAAACCTCGATAGTATATACACTCCGGGCATCCCGCGATGAAAGCGTGAGCGGGACAAGAAGCACATTTACCGGTGTGTGGTATGATGCACTTGAGATGAGCCACGGTGATATAGAGGGAACGAGGGAGCTGGTGAAAGTGGCTATTGCAGAGTCACCATCACCCTCACCGTCACCGCCACCATCACCTTCCCCGCTCTCTCCATCACCCACAACGCCCGCTCTTATCGCTACCCCTACTCCCACACCCACACCTGCACCCACACCCGGTTTCTCCGCTATCTGCGGACTCGTATCACTTGCCCTTGTATATCTCCATCTCCGTCTCGCAGTAAAGGCAGAAGCAGGGGAGAGAATGAAGAGGAGGGGAGGACGGAGGGATGAGTGAGATGAAACAGAGATACATGTTTGGGTGCACATCCTTATCTGCCCTCGTCATCCTGTCACTCATTCCTCACACCCTAACCGCCACTGCTGGTATTGGTATCAATGCCAATGCCAATGCCGATACCAATGCCGATACCTATACCGGTGTTGTGGATGTGTTATTGGAGAAGAGTGGAATTGCACCTGACCCGTTACCCTCCGTGATGGTATACGATTACAGGCTGTACCCTGAGACATTGATGCCCGGTGATGTGGGTGTGCTGACCGTAACACTCAAGAATATGCAGGACAAGCCGATAGAGAGGAATATCGGGATAAAGATGGATACAATAGCCACTACAGGGAGTGAAAAAGAGGAAACATCCGAATGGGAGAGGACGGAAGACAGTAAAGGACCTTTGTGGGAGCATGTGCACACGGTAGAGAGTGAGAATGAGCCTGTAACGATTGATATCGATACTAAAACCTATTACTCTATGGATGCATATATAAAGGAGGCGTATATCAGGGAGAAGGATAATTTCAAGGTCTATAACCGATTTATAAATGCAGGTGTGATAGGTCCGGACAGGAAAGCGGATTTTATATTCAAGTTAAAAGCACCCTCCGTGGAAGGACTGTATATGCTTGAGTTCATTGCCGATGTCCAGGATACAGAAGGAGGGAGCAGTAAAGGCATTCGCTATTTCATCCCCGTTACAGTCAGCGGCACGGTGAACATAATGCCTCTGGAGGTAACGCCCGAAGAAGTGAGACTGGAGGTGATAAACGAGGGGCTGGCTGATGTTGACAGCCTCTATGTTACCGCCTGTGAAGCTGTGGGAGGTGTAGGAGTAGAGCCTGAGCAGGTGTATGTGGGCGATTTAAAATCGGGTGAATCGAGCGTCGTGGCTTTCAATGTGAATGTGAACGATTCAGTGATAGAAGGTGCCAGTTGCAGAGTTACCTTTAAGGCGCTCTTCAGGAACGGCATCAACAGACACGAATCCGATACCATCTCCGTGAAGATACCCGCCGTACCGCACCTGAGCCCGCGAGTGGAGGATACCAATCCCGCATCTGTATCTTCGGCTGCATCTCCTGCATCACCTTCACCACCTGTGGGATTACAGTCACCTTCGCTCTCTATCCTGTTATCCTTTATCTCTATTGTAGCGGCGTATTGGGCTATGATGCCCATGAGGAGAAATGGAGGTGATAAGTAAGAATGGCAATGCATGATATGGAAAGAGCCACATGCTTTCTTGCCATTGGGCTCGTCGTGCTGATTGCTACCGCTTTAAATCCGGTTCCATGTTCTTGTAGCACTGCCATTTCGAGTTCTAATCCGGAGCTGCAGATGGGGATGCAGCATATGCCTGTGCCCTCGAGGGGTGAGGTGATAGATGCCATCACGGCATACATGAGGGCAACCTACTTAAGTGAAGATGTCGCGCACATGAACAAGAGTGAGCTCCGGTGGCTCGTCTCTGCTTATGTCTATCACGGGCGGTACCCCAGAACTGTTCTCACACCCGCGGGTGTGAACATCACGATATACAAGCCACTGGAGCGGATAGTGGTGTTGAATACGGATGTTGCAGAGGCAATCCGTGCTCTCGGCGCCGCCAATAGAATCATCGGTATCAGTGACACGGTAGCAAGGAAGAGGGTGTTCTTCCCCGAACTCTGTGACAGACCGGTGGTGGGCACCTGGAAGGAGGTGGATACGGAAGCATTGCTGGCTTTGAATCCCGATGCGGTCTTCACATACGTGAAAGTCGGACCTGGTCCGGAGTATCTGGAGGATAAGCTCCCACCTTCGATCTCCGTCATTCGCATGGACTTCTACAAGCCCGAGAGCACGAGGGAAGAGATGCTGAAGCTCGGTGAGCTACTCGATCTCAATACATCAGCCTATATCAACTGGCATGACCGGTATGTTGAGATGATAGAGGAGAGGATATCAGAGCTAAAAGAGCGCCCGAAGGTGTTCCTTGATAACAGTGGCGTTGCATCCACCACGGAACGAAAGACTTACTCGAATAAGTCAGGAGGTATAAGTACCCTGTGCGAGCTCGCAGGTGGTGAGAACGTCGCTTCTGAACTCGAAGTGGCATATCCCGCAGTGGAGGTAGAATGGGTGATGGAAAAGAGCCCGGATGTGATCATCGGTCTCTCTCGTAAGGGTGGTTATGAGACCGACGACGCGTCCGGGATGAAGGACGAATACAGGAGGATAATGGAACTGCCACTGAAAGGTGTCCCGGCAATATACGAGGAGCGGGTGCATCTCATTGACGGCTCACTCCCCTTTGGACCCGGGTATCCTGTCGGGCTTGCATATATGGCAAAATGGCTGCATCCCGATGAGTTCGCCGATTTAGACCCACAGGCTATCCACCAGGAGTATATCGATGAGTTCTGCGGGATAGACTTCGATGTGAAGCGGCAGGGGGTGTTCGTGTATCCAGAATAAGTTTGGTGTTTGGTTTATGTTTATATACTCATGGTTATTTCTATCCCATGGTGAGTGATAGAAATGGCAGAAAGGACCATAATATTATGCAGGGAAGGGACGATAAACTCCTACCTGAGCGCACTTGTGGTGGCTGCGAATCGGAGTAAAGCGGGCGAGGATATAGCAGTGGTGTTTATGCAGGAGGGGTTATCTGCGCTAATAGATAAGAAGTTCCGGTATGACCCCGGTTTGGAGGGCTATGCGGAGGATATAAGGAAGAATGCCGAGGCGATGGGTGTACCTTCGGACCCCTTTGAATTGATAAAGATGGCAAAGGGTGCCGGTGTGTCTCTCTATGCATGCTACGCGTGGATGAAACTCCTCGGTGGTAAACCGCCCCGATTCGATATCCCGGAAGGACTGGAGAAGCTGGAATTGCCAGACCTCCTGGCAGAGATGGCGAAAGCGAAGCAGGTAATCACACTTTAAATCCCTCTCTTTTCATTTTTCCTCTCTTTTTTGTTTTGTGAATTTTAACTGATGTTTGAGAGACCCAGGCCAAGCACGCCCCAGTGTGGTAATGGATATCCTGTGGGCCTGCGGAGCCCATGATCCGGGTTCGATTCCCGGCTGGGGCATACCCATACTCATAGCAGCGTGATGAATAGCACTCCCACAATCATCACTATCACTCCACTCAACCGTTCCTTTATGCCCGATTCCTTAAATATTGTGTAGCCAAAGATAACACCCATTATCGCGCTCGTTCGCTTCACCGCGATTACATATGCCACAAGGGTGAGCGAGATAGCGGTCATCTGTGATATAGCGGTCAAGCCACCGAAGAGCCCCACCTTCAATAAGCCCCATTTATTCGCTCCCATCTGTCTCCGCTTCGCTATCATCACCGGGGAGAGCAATACAGTGGCAACTGAGTAAACTGCGATGACCCAGAATAGAGGTGAAGAGTTCTGTAGCCCTATCTTGTCTATATTGGCGGTTATGCTCCATATAAAAGCAACCAAAAGCATCAACCTCGCACCTCTATCACTTACAAGCGCTTTAAAAGGTGCGAAATACCCGCTTACCTTCTTGCTCACGTTCAGCAGGTATGAACCTGCAACAATCATGGAAATACCGATGATACCCCATAAGTCCGGGAATTCACCCACCATTAAGGGCGAGGTGATGAGCATGAAGAGGGGTGTAAAGGTGAGCATGGGGAGAGTGATGGAGAGGTCAGAGGCTCTTATCGCTCGCATGTACATGATCAGTGTCATCACATACAGGGATGACCCGGAGAAGAGCGCCACCCAGAATCTGGAGCCCAGTGCGGGAATACCGGTGAAGAGGAGTGCAGGCAGGAGAAAAGGCAATCCAAGACATGGCAATGCCCATGCCACCATGTACTCATCGGTCTCCCTTAACTTCAGGCACTTCTTGCTGAAGACATCCTTCACAGATTCAAAGAGTGCGGTTAGAAGTGCAAAGACGAACCAGAGCATGATTACCGTCTATGTTATACTATGCATTAAGCTCTGCACGGGGGTGGTAAAAAGTGCTGAGATACTCTCGCTTGTACCGGTATCCCTCTCCCGCCGCCAGCTTACCTATCGCTTTAAGGAAGCTGGAGCCATACTGAATTGCTCGCTTCTTCCTGCTCGCTACTTCGCCCAGACCAAGCTCACGCGCTATCTCACGTAAAATGAACTTATCCTCCCCGCCGGACAATTTCCAGCGTGCAGGCAACCTCAATCCGAACTCCACGAGCTCAGGTGCCAGGAAAGGTGCACGTAAAGAGATCCCGCATGACCTGGCTATCACGTCATCACGATAGAGGTCTCGCTCATACGCACGCATGAGCCCAGCCAGGCATTCCTCATTCAAGTCCTGATGCTTTACACGTTTATGACGCTCATAACCTGCGAATAGCTCCTCCGTGCCCAGCCCATAGAGAAGTGTACTGATACCATCCTCCATCGCAAACTCACATGCCACATACAGCGGTAATGCCACACTCACCTTCACCACATCGGTATCCTCGATGGAGGGTATGACCACTTTGAGATACCGCTCCAGCTCATTCATGCGCACCCGCTTTATCCTCAGCTCAAAGCCCAGACTGGCTGCTACACGCTCTGCGAACTCCAGGTCCTCCGCCGGTTTCAGCCCCGGCTCATCCACCCCCACGGTATAGCAGCAGAACTCGGCACCCAAATCGCGGCACAAATATGCGATGAGTGTGGAATCCAGCCCGCCGGAGAATAGTACACCAAACTTCTCACCCTCTGGTATCCTCCTCTTTATACTCGCTCGTATCAGTTCCAGCAGCTCCGATTTCAGCTCCCCTATATCTCCACTCAGCTCCGGCTCGATGTAGAAGGAGGCGCGATGCTCAAATCTCAACCTCCCGTATCCTCTATCACAGCGATAATGCAATACCGTCCTTGGCTCAAGCAGGTTAGCATGCGTGAATCCCATCGCTTCCAGCATCTTCCGCTCGGATGCAAATGCGAGAACATCTCCTCCCGCATCTTCTACATGTACGAACCAGAGCGGTTTTATACCCACCACATCCCTGGCTATGAGTACCTCACCCGCCGCTTCAGACCACAGTGCAAAAGCAAAGCCACCGTCCAATCTCTTCTCTATACCCTCAAGATTGACCCTGCCCGTCCTCCCCTCCATGCGGAGGTGATCAAGGAGTGAGAGATAGCTGCTGCTGGTGCTCGTGCTCGTGCTCGTGCTCATGCTCATGCCCTTTTCCCCTTCCCACCGGTAGAGCTCTGCATCTGCTACGAGTCCGTTCTTTAGCTCACCACTGGTGGCGATACAATTCCTTACTCGCTCGTCACATACTGCATTCCTCAGTTCTACATTACCCAGTGCTTCAAAACCCCTGATTATCGCTCTTAATGCATTACCCCGGTTGAATACCCCCGCTATCCTCGACATCCTGTCCTCAATCCTCAATCCTCAACCCTCAACCACTCGCAATAGCACCCGCTCTACATTATCCTGTGTCTTCAACGCTGCTTCCACTATCGCCTCATACCTCAGCTCCTCACCGGCGATTATACCATGTGCATAATTATCAACCGAGCTTAGATTCGCATACCGAAGCCCTAACTCCTTTGCAAGTGTCGCCTCTGCACCCATACTCATCCCAACCACATCTGCATAATCCCTTATGAACCTTATCTCCGCTTTGGTCTCCAATCGCGGTCCTGCGCTCTGGAAGTAGATGCCATTCTCAATCACGGGTATATCCAGCTCTTTCGCCGCTTCTATCAGTTCTATCCTTAAACCCTCATCCAGACCAGGGGTGATATGCACCAGCTCTTCGTCGAAGTAGGTGGGTATGCTACACAGACTGATGTAATCATGGGGTACGAGTAGCGAACCGGGCTTTATCTCCTCCCTCAAGCTACCCACGGAGGTCACACCTATGATTCGGTCAACGCCAAGGAGTTTGAACGCCATCAGGTTCGCGCGGTGGTTTATCCTGTGTGGCGGAATGTTCCTGTACCTCCCATGTCTGGGCAGGAACACGAATTTGGAGCAGACAACCATGTAAACATCGCCATACTCCGTCTTTATCTCCTCCTCACTGCAACTCTCACCTACCAGCCTCGTATCAAACAGGCTTGTACCGCCAATTATACCTACTCGCTCGTTCTCACCCTTCACCTTCAACTTCGACCCTGGTCGCATGACGTGACATCATTATAATTAAAAAGATTTGGGAATTATTTTAAAATAGCCGGTATCCTTAATAACATAAATTTCTATCCTACTTTTTATTTTATTAAGTCTGGCTCCTCCCTGATAAGCGGAATGAATAGCATAAGAGCGGAGTTGAAGGCGCTGAAAGGAGATGTTAGAGCGATAAGTCCGTTACTTGGTGAGATAATGATGATTGGTGTGCTCCTCGTAATCGCTATCTCCCTGATTATAGTGGTCTACAATACTGCATGGCCCACACCAGAGGTAGCAGGTGTGAATATCGTGATTGAAGGAGCCAGAGTGGGCTCATCTAATCTGACCATTGTTCATATGGGAGGAGAAGCGGTGGTAAATGCATTTGCTCCCGCTTCTTCGCCTGCATACTACATAAATGGTACGATATTTAATGATATAGAAGTGAAGATAAATGGAGAGGTCTTTGAGGGCTGGGCTTCTCTGAACGGTGACAGGGTTACGAAATCAGATTTCTCCGCTGGTGACGAGTTACGACTTGGATTAAGCCATGAACTCGTGCAGGGTGACTGTATCTCGGTTATTTACGTTCCGTATGCGAAGATACTGGCAAGGGCGATGGTTTGAATTTAAGATGAGGTGAATACGAATGCATACTGGGTGGAGGTTTGGAGCTCTCTCCTCAACCGTCTCACATCCTCACGGTAGATAAAGAGTTCATCAGTCCCGCGGTTGCCGTTCCTTTCCTGCTCCCTGCCCAGTATCTTACGCACCACCTCGCATTCTATCTTCCCTCTTATCCTCGATATCCCGCGACCATAATCGGACGTAAGTTCAATATATATGGGAATCTTCAATTTTTGATGCCCCTCTTCTGGTATCAGGCTCGCAATCTTCTTTAACTCCTCCTTCCTGATGCGTTGAATGCTGTTGTCTCTACCGATAACCGCGGGCTTATCTTCCTCCAGGAGTTCAGCAAGAGTCTTCCTGCTCGCCGGTAGATGGCTGTTCAGTGCACGAATTGCCTTCCTTATCAATCGCTCATCCAGTGCCACAGGATGTGATAACCCTCGCATCGCTACATCTCCACTTCTTAATGTGTGAAATAGGCAACAACCTCATCATCAGAGACCGAATCAATCCTGACGAACCCATACCGCTCGAACTGCACGACATTGCCCAGTTCTGAAGCGATTAAAGGCTCACCTATGCCCTCATCCACTCCCTCCGGTCTCCTCACCCTCACTCTTATACCATTATCCGGTGCCCACTGGAT
>JAODGR010000060.1 GCA_025464275.1 Methanosarcinales archaeon | reverse complement strand
TAGCGAGACTGGCAGAGGCGCAGAAACGGACTGAGGAGCGTGTTAGCAGTCTGGAAGGAGCAATGGAGAGATTAGCGGAGGCGCAGAAACGGACTGAGGAGCGTGTGGAAGAACTGGCACAGGTACAGAAGAGGTTTGAGAAGCATTTTGAGATGCAGATAGGTGCACTGGGTAGCAGGTGGGGTTTAAGGACTGAGGAGAGTTTTCGCTCTGCGGCAGTGGGTATTCTCGCTGAGGATTTCGGAATGCGGGTAGAGCGATACACGAGCTACGATGAGGAGGGAACGGTCTTTGGACATCCTGACCAGGTCGAGATTGACGTACTGATCCACGATGACAAGACGACCGCCATCGAGATCAAATCATCTATGAGCAAATCGGATGTTTATGCATTTGACCGGAAAGTCTCGTTCTATGAGAAGAGGCATAATGTGAAGGTGGACCGGAAGATTATCATTACACCCATGCTGGATCCGAGAGCAGAGAGGGCAGTAAAGACGCTGGGGATGAGAGTTTACACCTCATGCTATGATTGGGGGGATGAGGAGCAATCAAAGATTGAAAAAGAGATGCAGCCGGATGCTTTTTAAGACGGTAGATTACGATAGAACTTCCCATACCCTCCGTTCTTCTTCACTATCTCGATAGCAGCATTTGCTGCTTCATTCAGTATACTCTCTGCCTTCTTATAATCCGGTGCAATGATTCGCATGCGATAGCGTGGAGCGCCGATGTAAGAGCATTCGAAACCACCCCTGGCTTTGGCTACCTCCTTCGCATGCCTCAGCGCATCCTTTATTATCTCCACACCGTTGGGCAGCGGGCATTTCAGTTCCACATATCCGGTGATATGGACAGAAGGTGGCTTGACATTGGCTATGGCAACCCGATGTATCGCATCAGCGAGTGGTTCTTCTATTCCGAGCCTGGTCAATGCATGCTTACCTGACTTCAATATCTGCTGGAATGCATCATATAGACTGCCATAAGCATCTACGAGCTTCGTCTCGAGTTCGTTGAGCTTATGAGCGTCAAGCGCTGGAAGGGCAATGGCGAGCCACTTCCTGGCTTTCCGCTCATTCTTCCATGCTCTTATTCGCTCACGCCTCTGACCTTCCTTCACCGCCCGCAGGGAGAGGTCTATATGCCCTCTCCGCTCGTTCACATCCAGAACTTTGCAGACTGTCTTTTGCCCCTCCCTGACGTAATCCTTGAGGTGCTTTACCCAGCCTGTGGAGACTTCAGAGATGTGAATAAAGCCTTCTTTATCTCCATACTCATCCAGAGTGACGAATACTCCGAAGCTCTCCAGCTTCTTTACCGTACATACCACCAGTTCCCCCTTCTCCGGCCATTCCTCCTTCGACATTCTCGCCTTCGCCTATCCAAGGACTTCAATTATCCTGGTCTTTATCCTTGCCTTGCCACCACTTGGCTCAGCCAGAGTCCTTCCACAGACGTTACACCTTACCGTTGTGGTTGCATGGTCAAATACGATCTGTTCGTTCTCGCAGTCATCGCATCTCACCCTGAGGAATTTGCTCCTCGTCTCTTTTATCCTCATTCCTCTCAACCCTCCACATCATCACTCCACGAACTCGAGCTTGGATACCCTGAAACCCTCCCTATGATGCTCCTTCTTGCATTCCAGGCATTTATACCTGAGAAAGACCTTCTTCGTCGGCTTATCACCACCGGGTACTTTGGAGAATTTACCACTATTCCCTATACCCGATTTCCGCTTCTTCTGCCTGACAATCCAATTCAGTGAAGAAGGTCTGCCACGCTTCACCTTCTCCACCTCATGCATGGTATGTCGTCCACAGAAGGGGCAGAAAATCCGCACCTGCTTCGGCATCTTCATCCTCTATCCTCACCTCTCACCTCTCTCTTTATCCTCTATCCTCTTTTTATTATCTCCCTTAGCCTGGTATACCTCCAGCCGCATTGCCACACCGCGATTGCATAGTATCTCCGCATTGGTCTTCGGCAGCATAATAACATCTTCTTTTCCAAGTTTATAAATCCTCCCATCTACGCCCATGAAGGTAGGGATGTTCTCCAGAATCCTGACTATACTGTACTGCTCACCCACCACCTTATTCTTGTCCTTACCCTTATCCTTACCCTTATCCCTATCCCTACCACTATCCCGCTCGGGTTCACGTTCTTGCTCGTTCTTCTGCCTCTGTGGCTCAGGCTCGCCGAAGATACGTGCAAATATCCGCGCTCTGCCCTCATCCACCTCGCTCTTCACACCCTGGAATAGCTCCCGTTCGTCTTCCAGCATTCCCTTAGGTGAGGTCTCAATGCCGGAACTGGCGAGTTTTATTATCTTCCCTATTCGTCTCCTTATTATATCCTCCACCTTCATCCTTGCATTCCTTATCTCGTCCTCGATAAAGCCCCGGCGGGTCTCATCCGCCTCCTCCTTATCCCGCTCCAATCGGCTGATGTAGTCCCGTACCTCTTCACAGAACCGCTCGGGTAACTCCTGAAGTGAAGCGGTGTTCCTCTCCCGATAGAGAATTTCCCAGAGCTTTTCCACGTCCATAGAATTCTTGTGAGTGAGAGTAATTTTGTAGTACGGGATATTATAATATAAGTTTGGGCAGAGTGGCTATGAAACTTTTTCGTAGACTTATACCGCTGATAGAAGCACAGAAGGAGGTCTTAAGGCACGTGAAGTGCACGGGCGTGGAAGAAGTCAGCTTTGAACTCGCCAGTGGCAGGGTTCTCGCTGAGGATATCGCTTCTGAAGTGGATATCCCCCCTTTTGACCGCGCTGCTATGGATGGCTATGCAGTAAAAGCCGAAGACACCTTCGGAGCTGCACCGAACAAGCCCCGGGTCCTGAAGAGAGCAGGAACGGGGACAGGAGCGGGAGGGCTGAGAACCGGTGAATACGTCCCTATACAGACAGGTATGCCGATGCCGGAGGGGAGTAACGCAGTCATCATGTTAGAATATGCGGGTGAGCGAGTAAGGGAGAGAGAGGGGAAGGGAGATAGTGATGATGACTCGAGACATGAACTGGAGGTTTTTAAGCCCGTTACCCCTGGCAAAAATGTATCACTCAGGGGTGAAGATGTGAGGAGTGGCGAGATAGTACTGAACAGCGGGAGATTGCTTCGCCCTACCGATCTCGGCATGCTTGCAGCCATCGGCAGAAGGCGTGTGAAGGTGCATAAGAGGGCAGTTGTCGGGATTATATCAACCGGTGATGAGCTGTATGACCCTAAAACGGGAGATGTAAACGGGAGTGAGAGTGGAGAAGGTGCAATCGCGGATGTGAACAGCTACATGCTGGGTGCGCTGGTGAGCTCGATAGCTGAACCATCCAGAGTGGGCATAGTGAGAGATGATTATAACGATATAAAAGCTGCAATTAGCTCCTGTATCGAGTACTCCGATGTAATACTGGTGAGTGGTGGCAGCTCTGTGGGCAAACGCGATTTCACAGGTGATGTGGTGGAGGATTTGGGCAGGATGATATTTCATGGCGTCGCCATTCGACCGGGTGAGCCAACCGGGTTTGGGATAATCAACGATAAACCCGTCTTCTGCCTGCCTGGATATCCAGTAGCACTGCTTGCGGCGTTTGAATTGCTCGTTATGCCCTGTTTAAGAGCGATGCACGGACTAAAAGTGGGAGTAGTGGTGGAGGGCGAGGGCGAAGGACCGATCTCCGGTGCTGTTACAGGTGCTGTTGCAAGTAAGAAGATACCATCCGCAGTGGGGAGAACCGATTTTGTGCGTGTTAGGTTGTGCTACAATCCCAATCGCAATGGCAAGTCCGCTCCCAGATACTTTGTAGAGCCCATAAGGGTGAGTGGTTCGGGCATTTTATCCAGCGTGACGAAATCCGATGGGTTTGTTATAGTGGAGGAGAATAGAGAGGGTATAGAGGAAGGGGAGGAGGTGGTTGTAAGGCTGTGGTGATGGCTGTCGAAGATGAGGAAGCACGCCTGCGGCAGGAGGTATGGGATTCGTTACCCGGTGGTGAGGTTTACTTCGCTCCTACTGAGCCTGACAGGTTCTTTGAGGGTATAAAGTTCGACATCTCGCCACGGCAGTTTGGACTGCGTGTGCGTAAGCATGACATGTATTGCGAATTGGGTGGACCGAGGCATAGATACACGAGCTTCTTCTTCATTGAGGTGGTGAGCGATGCAGAGCGAATAGAAGACGGGCGAATAGAAGTAATAGGTCCAGAGTTAAAGGAGATAGAGGGGCAATCACTCCCCTTTGGCTTCTGGGTGCGCTATTATGGCAAGCATCTTACAACTGACTATCTGGATTTACTCACGAGATGGACTTATTTCGCACTCGAGGAGGGTGAGGGCTGGATGCTGCTCAACACCCGCGACACCATATGGCTGAGATTGCATAAGAGATACGCACATAAGCATGATTTCAAGCACCTCGGTCAGGCAATGATAAACCTCTGCAAGATCCAGTTCCCGATGGTTGAGCGAGCGGATGTGAAGATACTCATAGCGACAGAGGAGCTGGGTGGTGCGAAATTGACGAGAGAGATAATAGACCGGGTATGTGCACCGTATTGGGAGCGGGTGGATGAAGAATCGAGGCGATTCTCGGATGAGGATGTGGATACCTTCTACGGGTGTACCATCTGCCAGACCTTCGCACCGACGCACGTGTGTGTGGTAGCACCGGATAGACCACCCTATTGCGGGATAATCACGTGGATAGGTGCGAAGGTGATGTGCGACCTCGACCCCTATGGCTACATATTTGAGATGCCCCTGGGGAGCTGCATCGACCCCGTGGGTGGTGAATACACGGGAGTAAACGAGAAGGTCTATGAGAAATCGAACCGGACATACAAGCGTGTGGTGATGTATTCCTCGATAATGTACCCGCAGACGAATTGCGGCTGTTTCGAAGCTGCGATATTTTATATACCTGAAGTGGACGGTCTGGGACTCGTAGACCGCAGATATGCGGGTGAGACACCCCTCGGCTTGACCTTCTCTAAATTGGCGGGGCTCATCAGTGGCGGACTCCAGAATCACGGTTATTGCGGTATATCATTCAGAACACCTCGGTCAAAGAAGTTCGTTCGCGCTGACGGTGGCTGGCGCCGCATAGTATGGATACCGAGGGAATACAAAGAGGCGCTCGCTGAGTACATCCCACCCGACATGTACCCGCGGATAGCCACCGAGGAGGATTGCATTGACCCACTGGAGCTAAGAGCTTTCTTGAAACGGGTGAATCATCCAGTGGTGCAATTATGGAAGAATGGTGAGGAGCCCCAACCACTCAGGATACCACCACCAAATACCGATTGGGCGCCGGAGGAGGAGCGAATAGCACGGGAGAGGGGCAGGAAACTGCTGGAGAGGATGTCTGAACCACAGGTACACCAGAGAGCACAATAAGAGAGAACCTAACATATCTAACATATAACAGATATAACAGTGAATGTGAAAGCAAGCGTATTCGTATTTTTATGCTGGCGCAGGTTTTATATATACAGGAATCGAGTAGGATCGAATGAAGGTGATAGAGAGGACAGGAGGGAGGATGATTTACACAATAACCCTTAATCCTGCTCTGGACCGGACATTATGGGTCAGAAGAATCCACTATGACGATACTAACCGGATTGAGAGGGAGGAGAGGTATGCAGGCGGTAAGGGGACGGATGTATCCAGGGTATTGACCATTCTGGGAGTAGATAACAAGGCGCTTGGCTTTGTGGGCGGGTTCGCGGGTGAAGAGCTGGAGGGGCGGCTCTTCAATGATGGTATCTCATGCGATTTCATCAGGATTTCGGGTGAGACCCGCACCAACATCATACTCAATCTCCTGAATACCGGTACTCAGACTGTATTCAGTGCTAAGGGACCGGAAATCAAACCTTATGAATTGATGCAGCTGATACACAAGGTAGAAAGACTCGAGGACCCGGAGATGGTGGTCATCAGTGGCAGTCTTCCCCCGGGGGTTCACCCCGTAATATACCGTAAACTCATCGAGATTCTCAAAGCAGAGGGTGCATGGGTCATGCTGGATACAGATGGTGACGCTTTACGAGTGGGCATTCGCGGCATTCCTGACGCCATTAAGCCCAATATCCATGAATTGAGCCGATTACTGGAGAGGGAATTGAAGGGTGTAGATGAGATCATCCATGCTGCTCGGACGGTCTGCGACCGCGGGATAAGAACCGTACTCGTTTCCATGGGTGCCAGGGGAATCATAATGGTGGGAGAGGGGGAGCAATACTGGGCATATCCTCCCAGGGTGAAGGTGGAGAACACCATTGGCGCGGGCGATTCCGCGGTAGCCGGTTTCGTTTATGGGTTAGCTGAGGGTATGAGCAACAAAGAAGCACTCGTCTATGCCGTGGCTGCGGGTACCGCGACGACATTGAGACCGGGAACAGCGGTGTGCACGAGGGAGGACATCATGAAACTGGTACCGAAGATAGAAGTGCGAGTAATAGAAAAGGGAGAGGAGGGTGAGTATGATAAGGATTGATGAGGAGGACGTAATTGTGCCTCTGGATGTCCCCAAATCGCTACGTGCCGATTATATCCATAATTATCTGGAGCTTACCAGGGGAACAGGGCGATTGATGCTCTTCGCCGGTGATCAGCGGGTGGAGCATTTGAATGATGACTTCTATGGTGAGGGGATACATCCAGATGATAGCACCCCAGAGCATCTATTCAGAATCGCCAGCCGTGCGAAGATCGGCGCTTTCGCCACTCAGCTCGGTCTGATTGCCAGATACGGCATGGATTATCCAGATGTACCTTATCTGGTAAAGTTGAACTCCAAGACGAATCTGGTCAAGACTTCGCAGTCCGACCCATTCAGTCAGCAGTGGTACGAAGTTGAGCAGGTGATGGATTTCCGTGATAACAGCGGACTGAATATCCTCGGCGTGGGCTACACCGTCTATCTCGGGAGCGAGTATGAGGCGAAGATGCTGCATCAGGCAGCACAGCTCATATACCGTGCGCATCAATATGGGTTGATCACCGTGTTATGGATGTACCCTCGTGGTAAGGCGGTGGCAGATGAGAAAGACCCGCATCTCATCGCCGGTGCCACCGGTGTGGCTGCATGCCTGGGTGCGGATTTTGTCAAGGTGAACTATCCAGAGAAGGCAGGCTACGAATCAAGAGAGGTATTCAAAGAAGCAGTACAGGCTGCGGGTCGTACAAAGGTAATCTGCGCTGGTGGACCCAGTGTGGATGTCAGGCAGTTCCTCACACGCCTCTATGACCAGATTCACACCAGTGGCGCCGCCGGTAACGCTACGGGTCGAAATATCCACCAGAAGTCGCTTGAGGATGCTATCAGGATGTGCAATGCCATTTATGCCATCACCGTGGAGGATAGCAGTGTGGAGGAGGCACTGAGGATCTACCAATCGAGAGAGCAGGAAGAGGATTAATGCAGTGTTGAGGAGGGTTGGAGACTGTTTTATTTTTATCCTCAGCGCTATCTTTTATCTTTTATATGGATAAACAATCCCACTCGAAGTTCATCTCGCATCCGCTATTGAAGTCAGGACTGGTAGAGCAGCGAGAGTATCAGATAGAGATAGCAGAGGAGGCGAAGCGGGAATCCACAATGGTTGTACTGCCAACCGGGCTGGGTAAGACGACAATAGCCCTCCTTGTGATGCTGGAGCGACTCCAGATGGGTAAAATCCTCTTCCTCGCACCAACCAGACCGCTGGTGGAGCAGCATTCGGCATTCTTAAAGGCTGTACTGAAGCTCGACCCTGCACTTATCCAGACATTCACCGGCACGATTCTGCCAGATAGGCGGGAGATGCTGTGGGAGGATGCGAAAATCATCGTCTCTACACCGCAGATAATAGAGAACGACCTGCTTAGTAACCGGATTTCACTCGCTGAGGTCTCTTTATTGATATTCGATGAATGCCACCGCGCAGTGGGCAACTACTCCTACGTATACATCGCGGATAAGTACAGGGAGCAGGCGGAGCAGCCACTTATACTTGGCATGACTGCTTCTCCGGGCAGTGAGAAGGAGAAGATAAGGGAGATATGCACCTCCCTTGGTGTTAAACGAGTGGAGAGCAGGACAGAGTACGATCCCGATGTGGCACCCTATGTATACAGGAAGGACTTTGAATGGCGTGTAGTGGAGGTGCCCGCAGAGCTAAAGGAGTGCGGTAAGCTGCTCGAGGATATACTGGAACGCAGAATAGTGGAATTACATAAATTAGGGTTATTAAGGCGTAAACGTAGCAGAGAAATAACAAAGACTGAGATACTGGAGCTGAAGAAGGTGATAGAGTCACAATTGTCAAGGCAGAAGCATGCAGACCTCTACAAGGCGCTATCACTCCAGGCAGAGGTGCTAAAGATAAAGCATGCGATAGACCTCATCGAGACAGAGGGGATATTCGCATTGAGGCGATATTTAGAGCGATTGAGGACTGAAGCGCTCTCAAAGGGTGGCAGTAAAGCATCCAGACGATTGCTCAAGGATGAGAAGTTCGTGAAGGTCATGGAGGCGGTATCATCATATAAAGGCGAGCATCCAAAACTATCTGCTGTTATACAGATACTGAAAGAGGAGCTACATGCAAATCAGAATGTGAAAGTAATAGTATTCACGAATTACAGGGATACTGCGGAGATGATAATAAACGCCCTGCAGAGCCTGCACGATGATGCTATAAGAGCGGTTAAGTTCATCGGGCAGGCTTCAAAGGGTGATGACAGGGGTTTAAAACAGAAGGAGCAGGTGGATATCGTGAGAAAGTTCAAGAATGGCACTTATAATGTCCTGATTGCCACTTCTGTCGCAGAGGAGGGGCTCGATATCCCGGCAACCGATGTTGTACTCTTTTATGAACCTATTCCATCAGCTATAAGGAGTATACAGCGTAAAGGGCGTACAGCGAGGAAGAAGGTGGGGAAGGTGATTGTGCTCATAGCAAAGGGTACAAAAGACGAGGCATATTACTGGCTGAGCAGGAGTAAGGAGCAGGCGATGCGGAGAAGGATAAGAGAGATGCAGATGATGGAGCTGGAGTCAGGGAGCGATGAAGAAGATGTGAATGCGAATGCGAATATGAATATGAGGCATCAGTACCGGTATCATCAACAGAGGCTCACTGAGGTACCTGAACTGAGGGTATTTGTAGACATGAGGGAGACGAGGTCTGGTGTGGTGCGTTTCCTGGAGAAAACGGGTATGAACCTCATATTGAAGAATCTGGAGGTGGGTGATTACGTGGTCTCAGACCGGGTTTGTATAGAGCGTAAGAGCACGACCGATTTCATCGATTCGCTCGTTAATAAGAGGAGGAACCTGTTAGAGCAGATGAACCGGCTGAAGAGCGAGTATGAGAAGCCTCTGCTGATCATCGAGGGCGATTCCCTCTATGGACACAGGAATGTGCACCCCAATGTGCTGAGGGCGGTGCTGGCTTCCATCGCCATTGATTACTCCATCCCGATATTACACACGCGAGACGAAGCAGATACTGCATCACTGATATACATAATAGCGAGGCGAGAGCAGATGCCGAACGTGAGAGAGGTGAGCCCACACGGTAAGAAGCCCACCACATCGCTGAAGGAGCAGCAGGAGTATTTCATCTCTGCATTGTCCAATGTTGGTATCGTAACAGCAAGGAATCTGCTAAGGAGGTTCAAGACGATAGAACGGGTGGTGACCGCCACGAAGGAGGAACTGATGGAGGTGGAGCATGTGGGGGAGAAGACCGCGGAGCATATCCGTGAGGTATTGACTGCGGAATACCGTGAATAGGATGATGTGGTAGCGGCTATGGGAATAGAATTGAAGCTGAACGAGGCTCTGGACTGCATTGCCGACTTCACTTATAACTTCCTGTGGCAACACGGCGGCACAAAGCTCAAGCCCGATGCCAGGATACCCGCTCAAGTTGGTACCAGTTACACCTATGAGGAGATAGTGGAGGCACTGCGGAGTGGTGAGGATGTGCATATAAGAGGCGATGTAGGTAGCAGGCTCGGTTCGAGTCTGGGGGTAGACCTCTGCTATTTCGGCGGTAACGGTAAAGAAATAAGTGAAACTGGCACAATAATAGTGGATGGCAATGCAGGCTCCTATATGGGGATGAGCATGGTTTCCGGTGCCATATACGTGCGAGGAGAAGTAAAGGAACCACTTGGCAATGTGGTCCAGGTGGAATCCGAGCGAGAGGGCTATAAAAAGTTCGTCTCGATTACCTGGCTACTCCACCATCCCCATCAAGGGCGTGATGAGCTCCATGCCGGTGATATACTGGAGCCGAACGAGTACAGAGGAGACAATGAACTGATTCTCAAAGACGGGGTGTTGAGGAGCACAATTGGAGCACGATGTGATGCTCCCGGTGGCGGCAAAATACGTGTGAAGGGTGACACCGGAATAAGTGCAGGTATATTGATGCGCAGGGGTACACTGATTGTGGAGGGTAATGCAGGTATGAATACTGGAGCGCTCCTAAATGGCGGTACTGTGGTGATACTGGGTGATGCAGCGGAATTCACAGGTGTGGAGATGCGAAGTGGTGTGGTGCTTGTAAAAGGTGAATGTAAGGGCTACATCGGTGCAAAAATGACCGGTGGACGTATCATATGCCGGATGAGCAAGAGAAGTGGAGGACCAGGAGCGGGTCACATTCCACCGGTTAAGGAGCGAGCACTTTCAAGAGAGGATATTAATCTGCTCTCGCACTTCGGAATCTCCGGTGTCTTCGCAATGAATTATCGTAAGTACGAGGTATGAGAGATGGGTGGTGGATGTGAGGAGGGGAATG
>JAODGR010000049.1:46600-56557 GCA_025464275.1 Methanosarcinales archaeon | reverse complement strand
CGGTCTCAGGTCAGGATACTTCTCCATCTCTTCTGGTTTTATGTCGCGCGATGCCGCGCCGATGTCTATCTCGCCTGCACCCACCGCCTTTATACCGTGACCTGAGCCACCACCGGAGACTGATATATGCACTCCCGGGTGCTTCGCCATGAACAGGTCAGCACATCTCTGGTTTATCGGCAGCACGGTTGTAGAACCTGCGATCGTTAGCTTGCCTGATAGCGTCCCCGGCTCTGCCATGCCTGGTAATGCCGACATCATCAGTATCGCTGAGACCACCACCGCAGTACACATCCATATCATTCCTCTTTCTACCATTTTTCGTCACTGGATATATAAAAATTTATTACATATATAAATTTTTCTGTTTTTCCTTATCAGTTAAAAATATATAGTGGCAAGCCCTGAGCACGAGATAAAAGGGCGATGTAATGTGATATGTGATAATACATAGAAAAACAACAGATGACATACGTCCCGATAGATGGAGATGAGAGAAGTAGAAGAGAAGAGATGCAGCAGAAGGGGGTGTAACAGACCCGCAGTTATTTATCAGCGTTATTCTGGATTGCACCTCTGTGCTGCCCATCTCGTGGAGCACGTAGAGCGGAGGGTGAAGAAGGAGCTGAGGAAACAGATGCGCCTGGAGAGCGGTGACAGGCTCGCAGTGGCAATCAGTGGTGGAAAGGACAGTTCAGCACTTCTATACATACTGAATAAACTCTTTCATGAGCGCATGGGACGTGACTTAGAGCTCATAGCCATCGCAGTGGATGAGGGGATAGGTACAGACACAGGCGAAGACAAAGGCGCGGGATTCCGTAGCCAGACCCTGAGGAACGCAAGGAAGCTCACACGTAAATTGGGTATAGACCTCTTCATCTACTCCTTCGCTCACGAGTTCGGGTTTACTCTCGATGAGATAGCATCAAGAGGATTCGAACAGGCACCTTGTACGTTCTGTGGCGTGCTGAGGCGGAGGGTGATAGAGCAGAAGGCGAGGGAACTGGACTGTGCATGGGTCCTCACCGCACATAACCTGGATGATGAAGTCCAGACCATCCTGATAAATTATATAAGGGGTGATATAGAGCGCCTGAGACGACTTCATCCATACCAACATCCACATCCACATCCACGACAACGACATATAGAGATAGGGGATTTCGTACCGCGAATAAAGCCACTGAGGCGCGTTCCTGAGAAGGAAGTTGCTATATATGCATACCTCATGGGGATACCCCTGCTCACCGCTCACTGCCCCTATGCTAAACTCTCATTCAGATACTCAGTGAAGAGGATGCTGAACGAGTTTGAGATGCGACATCCAGGTGCAAAATATTCACTGCTGCGTGGCTATGACCGATTGATGGAGTTATTGCCCCATGATGTGCATCCACCGCGGATATTTGCCTGTACGCGATGCGGTGAACCCTCAGCATCAGAGGTATGCAAAGTGTGTGAGATCATCGCACGAATGCGTAATTAAGAATTGCAGAATTGCAGAAGATGCAACAATCACTCCGCGGTGGCGAAATACTCGTTTATTGACCTCACATCCAATCGCCACCGGTCCATACCATCGCCTCCCTCCTTCTTCATCTTCATCCCTGATATGGCAGATGCCGCCGCCTTCGCCGCCTCCTTCGTGGTGATATATGGCACACCGAGGTCAATACACGCCTGCCTTATCTGGTATCCATCCCTGTAGGAGTGCTTACCGGTAGGGGTGTTTATTACCAGTTTTATCTCCCGCGCACGCATCATCTCTATCACGTTCGGCGAACCTTCATGCAGCTTCCCCAGCTCCGTCACCTCGAGCCCCCGTCGCCTCAGATACTCCGCAGTACCTTCCGTAGCCACGATCGTCAATCCAGCATCTATCAATTTCCGCACCACCTCCACCATCTCTGCCTTGTCTTCGTCACAGACCGATATGAAGACCTTCTCACCCGAATCCAGGGGCAATGGGTTACCGGCTGCAAGTTCAGACTTGAAGAACGCTTTGTCAAACTCCTCATCTATACCCATCACCTCTCCCGTGCTCTTCATCTCCGGTCCTAAGAGGGTATCAACCCCCCTCAACTTCATGAACGGTAATACCACCTCCTTCACCGCTACATGCTTCGGGTTCGGCTCTTTCACCCCCATCTCCCGCAGCCGATGCCCCAGCATCACCTTGGCGGCGAGCTTCGCGAGTGGCACCCCGGTCGCCTTCGCCACATACGGTATCGTCCTGCTCGCACGTGGGTTCACCTCCAGCACATAGACCACACCGTCCTTCACCGCCATCTGGATGTTAATCAGCCCTTTTATCTGCAATCCGAGTGCTATCCTCCTCACATACTCCTTTACACGCTCTATGATATGCACAGGCAACGTCTGTGGCGGGATAACGCATGCGGAATCGCCCGAATGGATACCCGCCTCCTCTATATGCTCCATTACTGCTCCTATCAGTACATCCTCACCATCACATACCGCATCCACATCTATCTCCGTGGCTTTCTCCAGGAATTTGTCAATCAGCACCGGCTTATCCTTCGATACTCTAACCGCCTCCATCATGTACCGCTCCAGCTCCTCACCATCGTGTACTATCTCCATTGCCCTGCCGCCGAGCACATAAGAAGGGCGAACAAGTAACGGAAAGCCGATCCGCGCTGCCACTTCCTTCGCCTCCTCCAGCGAGGTTGCATAGCCGCTCTCAGGCTGTGGAATGCCAAGTTGGAGGAGGAACTTGCTGAATCGCTCCCTGTCCTCCGCCATATCTATACTCTCAGGCTCGGTTCCCAGGATTCTCGTCCTCAGTCCCAATCGCTCGAGCTCATTCTTCAATGGAACTGCGAGATTGACCGATGTCTGACCACCAAACTGCACCATCACTCCCTCGTACCCCTCACGTTCTATCACATTCATCACGTCTTCGAGCGTAATAGGCTCGAAGAAGAGCTTATCCGAGGTGTCGTAGTCGGTGGATACGGTCTCAGGGTTGTTATTTATGATGTGCGCCTCTATCCCCTCCTCCTTCAGCCCTCTTACCGCGTGCACCGTGCAATAATCGAACTCGATACCCTGCCCTATCCTGATGGGACCGGCTCCGATGATCAATACCTTCCTGGAGTTTGAGGGCTTCAATTCACATTCGGTCTCATAAGTGGAGTAGAAATAAGGTGTCTTCGCTTCAAATTCCGCTGCACATGTGTCTACCATCTTGTATGTCGGGATAATCCCCTCCGCCTTCCTCAGCTCGTTTATCGCTTCACGCGTTCTACCCGTGAGACGCGCTATCTGCGCATCTGTGAAGCCCATGCGCTTCGCTTCTCGCAGTATCACGGCATCTAAGCCCGCCTTCAGCCTCTGCTCCATACGCACTATCTTCGCTATCTTAACGATGAAGAACGGGTCTATACCGCTCAGCTTCGCTACCTCTTCCACATCAATACCACGCCTCAGTGCCTCGTATAGCACGAATATACGTTCATCCGTCGGCGTTTGCAGTCCGTACCTGAGCTCCTCCATGCTCCACTCCTCATACCCGATACCGAGTGCCTTGTCTATGTCAAGTGAGCGAATAGCCTTCTGCAGTGCCTCCTCGAATGTACGCCCTATCGCCATCACCTCACCCGTGCTCTTCATCGAGGTCCCCAACCTCCGGTCGGCATCCGGGAACTTATCAAATGCCCATCTCGGTATCTTCACCACCACGTAATCGATTGCAGGCTCGAAACTCGCCGGCGTCTCCTTCGTTACATCGTTCCTTATCTCATCCAGGTGTAGTCCGATTGCGACCTTCGCTGCTACTCTCGCTATTGGATAACCCGTAGCTTTTGATGCAAGTGCAGAAGACCTCGATACACGTGGATTCACCTCTATCACCCGATATGCACCATCCTTCAGTGCGAACTGGATATTGCATCCTCCTTCCACCCTCAATGCCCTTATTATCTTTATCGCCGCGGTACGCAGCATCTGGTGCTCCTCATCACTCAATGTCTGCGATGGTGTGACCACAATTGATTCGCCTGTATGAATCCCCATCGGGTCTATGTTCTCCATGTTGCAGATCGTGATACAGGTATCCTTTGCATCTCGCATCACCTCATACTCTATCTCCTTCCACCCGAGTACACTCTCCTCCACCAGGACCTGATGTATACGCGACATCTGTAATCCATATGCGACCTGCTCCCTCAGCTCCTCCATGCTATGTGCTATCCCCCCTCCAGTACCGCCAAGAGTGTATGAAGGTCGGATAATGAGTGGCAGGCTCAGCTCCGATGCCGCCTCCTCCGCCTCCTCCACTGATGTTACCGCTATACCAGCTGGTATGGGCTCATTTATACGTTCCATCGTCTGTTTGAACCGTTCACGCTCCTCCGCGTCATATATGGCTTCTAATGGCGTACCAAGTACTTTCACACCGTAATCATCCAGAACACCCCGCTCCGCCAATTCCGCTGTCAGGTTCAGTGCAGTTTGCCCGCCTAAACCGGCTAAGATACCGTCAGGGCGCTCCCTGTCCACTATCTTCGCTATCACCTCCGGCACCAGCGGTTCGATATAAATCACATCAGCCATCTCGAAATCGGTCATTATCGTGGCTGGATTGGAATTCACTAACACCACTTCCACCCCCTCCTCCCTCAATGCCCGACACGCCTGCGAGCCTGAGAAGTCAAACTCGGCTGCCTGCCCTATCTGTATGGGACCTGAACCTATCACCAGAACCTTCTTGATGGCTTCTGCTTTTGGCACTTCCTCTATTCTATTATTCTATATCCTATTCTATCCTATTCTATTTTATGAGCAATGTAAATGTATGTAAATAATGATATGAACACACCCAAAATAAAAATAGAAGTCCTTATATCAAATTTCCCCATGTACAGTGAAGAGATGGGGATAAAATTGACTGAACCAGAGGGGAGATTCAAGTGGTTCCTCGCTTCTATACTTTTTGGTGCCAGAATAAGCGAGAAGATTGCTATGAATACCTACAAGACCTTCGAGCGGTATGGTATTCTGAGTCCGGATAAGATTCTGGATGCAGGCTGGGATGAGCTGGTGAGGATACTGGATGAGGGTGGCTATGTGAGATACGATTTCTCAACCGCTACCAAATTGCTGGAGATAATGAAGAGGCTAAAGGAGGAATACGGCTCTGTTGATGATATTTATGCTCGAGCCAGTGATACAGAGGATCTGGAGAGGAGGCTGAAGGAATTTAAAGGCATCGGTGAGGTCACAGCACAGGTATTCTTGAGGGAGCTGAGGGGGGTGTGGAGGATAAGGAAGGGGGTATCGGAGAAAGCGAAGGAAGCAGCAAGGAGGCTTGATATAAAATTAGAGGACCTTGGAGAGGGTGAGGAGCTATCAAGAATAGAAACCGCTCTTGTAAAGCTCAACATTAGATATTGCAAGAAGAGGAAATGTGAGGTCTGTCCAGTTTCTGACTTCTGTAAGGATAAGGTTATCGGCTCTTAACTCCCTTAATTTATATGAAATGAAATTCCAGGACGAGGAATTAAAAGAATGGAAGAATGAAGAATGGATATGGATATGGATACGATAATATCGAGAGCCAGGCGGATTGTGGTAAAGGTAGGCACAAGTAACCTCACGGACGAACGATACAGGCTCGATTACAGGAAGGTGGAGAAGCTCACGAAGGAGATAGTGGAACTGAAGAGGCGGGGTAAAGAGGTGATACTCGTATCTTCAGGCGCTATCAGCGCGGGCATGGGTAAGTTAAGCCTGAGACAGAGACCCAGGGATGTCAAGTTATTGCAGGCTACCGCGGCTGTCGGGCAGAATGTACTCATGAACACCTATGACCGGTATTTCTCCTCTTATGGGGTGACAATTGCACAGGTATTACTCACACACGATGACTTCCGCAGCCGTACACGGTATCTCAATCTGAGGAACACCCTGCTCACATTGCTAAAAGCGGGCGTTGTCCCTGTAATAAATGAGAATGATACCACAGCAGTGGAGGAGATAAAAGTAGGAGATAACGACAACCTCTCAGCGCTCGTAGCAAGCAATCTCGAAGCGGATCTCCTCATTATCCTCACAGATACGGAGGGGTTATGCACATACGACCCCCGCAGGAGTAAGAAGGCGGAACTCATACCGGTCGTCAGGGATATAACACCGGAAATAGAACGTATCGCCTCCAGAGGCAATGGCAGGAGTGTGGGTGGTATGAGGACGAAGATAGAGGCGGCGAAGCTCGCTATTAACGCCGGTATACCCGTGGTCATCGCCGATGGTGCCAGAGAGGACGTACTGCTCCGTATCATCGAGGGAGAGCATGTCGGTACCAGGTTCATACCGAAGAGCAGGATGAATGATAGAGCATGCTGGATCCTCCTCGTCTCACCGCCAAAGGGGAGGATAATAGTGGATGGGGGTGCAAAGGAAGCTTTATTGCTCCGGGGCAGTAGCCTGTTACCATCCGGCATCACGGGTGTAGAGGGCGTCTTCATGCCGGGAGACCCCGTAAGTATAGTCGACCATAGAGGTGGCGAGTTTGCACGTGGTATAACCAATTACTCATCCGTGGAGATAGAGAAGATAAAAGGACTTCATACAAGCGAGATCGAGCACGTCCTGGGGCATAAGAAGTACGATGAGGTGGTGTATCACAGTAATCTCTACCTGGTGAAGAAGGGGCTGGATAACCATAACCACAACCACAATCCTGATGCCAGAGGAGGGGTCGAGAATGCGAGTGGCTCTCAAGCTGGGTTATCTTGGAACCAGCTATCACGGCTTTCAGATTCAGCCTGATCGCAACCTGCCAACGATAGAGGGTGCACTCTTCAGGGCTTTCTCAGCGCTTGAACTGTTTGAATTTGAATCACGCCAATCGGCACACTACTCCGCAGCAGGCAGGACGGATAAGGGTGTTCATGCCCTTGCACAGGTCGTATCCTTCGATACCACCAGGGAAGTGACACCACGAATGATAAACAGCATGCTCCCTGATGATATCTGGGTTTATGCCATTGCGAGACCACCGCCGGACTTCGATGCGCGCAGGGATGCAGTATCGAGGATATACCGGTATTTCCTGTTTGCTGAATCGGAGCCACATGAGCCGTCGCTATCGTTATCCAGAATGCAGGATGCGGCAGAACTGCTTACCGGTACACACGATTTCTCCAACTTCGCACAGCGCGAGAGGCGGGGGCATGAACCGGGCTCAGAATCATGTATCAGGGAGATAAAGCGTATAGAAGTGGAGAAAGAAGGCTCTTTTATCATCATTGAGGTAGAAGCGAACAGCTTTCTCCGCAAGATGGTGCGGAAGATAGTCTCGGCTCTCTGCATGGTTGGCAGAGGTGAGCGTGATAAGGGGTGGTTGGAATCGCTCCTGGATACCCAATCGCGATTGAAGGAGGGTATAGAACCCGCATCTCCACATGGACTCGTACTGAGAGAGGTCGTTTATCATACCGGTGTAGAGTTTGCTCCGGATAGATACGTGATGAAGCGAATGGAAGAGCGATTAAGGCGTGATTTAGCACTCCACGCCACTATCACCAGGGTGCTGCGCGATATGGTGGGATTATAACCTCAGTGGACCTGCATCTTCAAATCCTTCCCTCTTGCCCATGCCCGCATCTCGTGTCAACTCATCTGGCTTGAATAGCAGCTTTATCACGTTCTGTGCATGTTCCCTCGCTCGTCGTTCCGCGAGCCATGCCAGCTCCTTATCATCCTTCGCCTCATCTTCGTGCACGAATACTTCAATGATGTGTGTGGATGTGAGAAGTTGTGCGAAGATGATACCAAGTGAAGCTTCATGTGCACACTGCTTGTCTATTTCGGCAGCTCCAGGCATGGCAAATGCCATCACGATATCACACCCACGCTCCTCTATCAGCTTCTTCGCAGCAACTGGCAGGTCCTTCATACCCGGCACTGTGTATCGCTCTATCTTAACAGAAGCAGCCCGCTTTAGCTCTTCTATCGCCACGGCTGCCATATCATATCTCGCAAAGGTGGTATCTGCAATACCCACTTTTTTCACTCCAACAGACCCTCCCTTTACTCCTTCCACACGGTATTGGTATTATAAGATATGGGTAAATGGATAAGAGTACATACAGTAAGTTTGTTAGTGCATGGATAGCGTGTTGTATACGACAATCAATGCCAGAAGGATGACGAATATTGATAGCCCGAGTTCCAGCCAGAAGGGTTTCGTCTTTAATGACTTCTTACTGCCCACCCTCACGCCTATCACAGACCCTGTGAGCACGAATACCGCAGGTAGCCACCTTATATCGCCACGATTCCAGTACACGATAATAGCTGCGAGTGCGGTGAACACGGTCACGAGTAATGATGTGGCTACTGCACTGTGTACATCTAACTTCAGTGCACGGAGGAGAGGGGGGAAAAGCGAGCCACCACTGCCTCCTCGCATCCCGATTATCAGATTCAACACGAAAGCAAGTGTTACAATGCTCTTTGAGCCGGGATTTATTCGCTGATACAGCCCTGGCGCGATTCTATCGAGATACATCCCCAGTACGGTGATGACCGAGACAGTGACGAAGATGAGAGCCAGCATAATTGAACTCAGCAGCCCAACGAGGAATGCCCCTGTCACTGAGCCTATGGTACCACCTGCAATCACATACCATGCGATATGCCAGTCTATATTCCTCCTGTGCGTTATAGCCCCTATCATGGACGAGAAGGGTATAACAAAGAGGTTAATCGCGAAGGCATGGAGTAAATTCACGCCTGCCAGATTGAGTAGTGGTATCCTGACAGAGCCGCCGCCTATCCCGAACATACCGCTCATAAAGCCCGAGAATAACCCGATGAAGAAGAGCAGTACAATTTGAATTAACATGCCCATCCTCTCTCTTACTTTTTATTTTTACCCTCCGATTTTGTTTTCTTCTACTATTTACTTTTTACTTATTTAAACGATGAACGTTCTGGCGAAGGCGAAGGTGCTGGCGGAAGCCGGGCGCTACGATAGCTGTGGACCGGGGGGCTGTGAGGTCAGGATACTCAGAGGTCTGGGCGGTATATACAATGCGAAGGCGGAGCATCGTACCTGCAGACTCTTCAAGACACTCATGACCAACAACTGCGTATTTGACTGTAAATACTGCCAGAACGCACGGGTCTGCAACACCCGCCACAATAAGGTCAGGTATAGCCCGGAAGAACTCGCCAGACTATTCCATTACCTCCATACCAACCTCAAAGTGGACGGGCTGTTCCTCAGTTCAGGCGTTGAGCGCGACCCTGACGTGACAATGGAGAGGATGATAGATGCGGTCCATCTCCTCCGCTCCAAATACGGATTCAGGGGTTATGTGCACCTGAAGGTCTTACCCGGCACCTCTTACGAACTGATCAAACGCGCATCTGAGGTGGCAACCAGATTGAGCGTAAATATCGAGGCACCGAATAAGGCGGCTCTGCGTGAACTCTCGTCCTGCAAGGATTACAGGATAGATATACTGAGACGGCAGGCGTGGATATCAGGGTTTAATCTACCCGGTGGTCAGACAACCCAGATAATTGTTAACGATATGGTAACAGATAGGGCGATATTAAGGATGCTCAACTGGGAATACCGGGAGTTAAAGCTCAAGCGAGTATATTTCTCGGCTTTCAAGCCAGTAAAGGGAACACCTATGGAGCACGAGCGTGCATGCCCGCCAGAGAGACAGAACAACCTGTACAGAGTGGATTATCTATTGCGTGTTTACGGCTATAAGATAGAGGATTTTGAACACATAATGGATGAGAGGGGTATGCTACCAGTGGATGACCCCAAACTTGCAATTGCACGGGCTACTCTTGACGCGCCGGTAGACATAAACGAAGCATCCTGCGAGGAACTGATAAGAATACCCGGTATCGGTCCCGTGACAGCGAAGCGGATAGCAGAACACAGGAAGATCTCCAGTTACA
>JAODGR010000049.1:37536-46497 GCA_025464275.1 Methanosarcinales archaeon | reverse complement strand
AGTCCTGATAAAATCAAATCCTGAACCTCCGCATATAACGATGCTCTATAAACTTCTTCAATTTGTATGCAAATAGGGTGTATACCTTACCGCCGAGATACATCACCGCAGTGCCACCGCCGAGTGATATTATCGCCCTGGGATTCTGTACCGTATTCTTCGGCTGGTATCTCCTCAGCTCATACCCGCTTGCTGCTCTCAAGATGTTCACCGCAGCGGTTCTACCCTCACGCTCCGCCTCCTCCACATTCTGCCCTGACCGGAGCCCCTCATACTCAAAGTATGCATTGTCCCCCACTGCAAATACATCTTGCATCCCCTCCACCCTTAAATACGGGTCTACTCTTATCCACCCCCTCTCCTTCGGCAGACTGAGCTGTTCCAGTAGCCTCGCCGGTCTTAAACCCGCAGTCCAGATGAGGATGTCGTATGGCAGTCTGTGCTCTCCGCTAAGGAGCAGCTCGCGATCTCGCACCTCCTCAACTCCCATCCCGGTCAGTATCTTCACCCCCTTCTCCATCAATCGCCTGGTCACGAAAGAGGCGATATTAGGAGTGGGGAAGGCGGGTAATACACGTGGCATCAGCTCTACAAGGTACACTCGTGCACGCACTCGTGGATGTGCTTCGCGTATCCATTCCGCGAGTTCACCGGCAACCTCCACACCACTCAGACCCGCACCAATGACCGCAATATTGACAGTACCACCGCCACCCTCGCGTGCCACTGCCATCGCATCCTCCAGCGCTTCCCTCGTCTCCAATGCTCCTTCTATGGTATTGATACAGTGAGAGAGTTCCTCAGCCCTGTGAATACCGAAGAAAGCCTGTTCACCACCCACTGCGAGCACAAGATAGTCATAACCTATGGTACCGTCATCATTTATACCGTTCCTGTATACAGTGCGGGTCTGCACCTGCACCACCCTGTCCTCAAAGTCTATATCCACAACCTCCGCATTTATGTACTCCGCATTTATTCGCCTGGCAAAGCTGTACAGATCCGCGGAAATCTCCTCCGGAGTGACCTTACCACTCAGTATCTCAGGCAGTGCAGCCTGGTATTCAAACCTCGCTCGCCGGTCCACGAGGGTGATATCCAGCCCCTTATCGTGACTCCCTGACCTCTTACGCAACTCCGATGCCACTTCTATACCACCAAATCCGCACCCCACTATCACCACTCGGGTTCTATCTCCGCTTCCATCACCCATTCCTTCCACGCTCCTCTGCTCCCCTCGCTCACCTCCGTGCATAGACCACCTTGATGACATCCCCGTCTGCTAATTCGTATCTCTCGCCCAGTCTTCGTTTTGTACGTGCATCGATGGCGTAAAGGAACCCCTTACCGATGTCGGAATGTACCGCATAAGCCAGGTCTTTTGCTCTGCTGCCACGTTTCATGAGATATGCATCTGGTAGAATCCTGCCTGAAGAATCGGTAAACTTATGCTCGTCCTCCACCGGATAGACAACTATATAATTCAGGAGTTGTAAGACCACCCGGTTTATAACCTCCTGCACACCCGTAGTGCCATAAACTCCGAGCAGTCTCCGTATCTTCTCCAGACCCGCACGTTGCTCCGGAGTAATGGCACGGGCATGTGTCTCCGGAACCACAAAATCAGAATCACCCGGTAGATATTCGATGATGTTCTGCTTTGCTGCGGTTCTCAATGCGAGTTCTGCCGCTGCGGAACATGGTATCACCCCCTCCCCTCCTCCTGCCTCATACGCCCTCAACTTAGCCATCAACTCCTCTGGTGCTATATCTGCTTTGTTCGCTGCAACCACCATCTTCTTACTCGTTCTTATTATCTCCGCAGCCAGCCCCTTCAATCCCTCCTCGTCCCACGAACGGTGGTCTGCACCTATGCCGGCATGCAGGATAGCAGCCTTTATCTGCTCCTCCGTCACCCCCACACCCGCCAGCTGCTCGGCAATCAGCCGTTCTATCTTCATCCCTTCCAGTTCCGCCTTCCTCGTCAGTTTACGCCAGCTCCTGCTCAGTATCCCGAAGACCCACATCCTCAGTTCCTCCCGGAAGAATCTTATATCCTCTACCGGGTCATGTGTCCCCACCTGGACGGGATTGCCATCCGCATCTGTCCCGCCGGAAGCGTCAACAACGTGAATTATCGCCTCCGCTCGCCTGAGTTCATCCAGGAACTCGTTACCCAAACCTCTACCTTCATGCGCCCCACGCACCAGTCCCGCCACGTCAATGAGCTCCACCGGTATGAAGCGGAGACCACGAATGCAGTTTCCACAGCTTCGCGCATCCTGTAAAAGCTCCCTGCACGGGCATGGCACGCGGACGTGTGCAATCCCGATGTTGGGGGAGATGGTGGTGAATGGGTATGCGGCTATCTCGGCATCTGCAAGTGTAGACGCCTTAAAGAAGGTGGATTTACCTGCATTTGGCTTGCCTGCTATCGCAATTGTTACGGTCATTCCTCAGCAGAGATGGTCTCCAGGTTACTCACTATACTCCATAACGCGGTCCTGGTATGCGGAGGTATGTTCGGATTGGTATTCAGCTCTTCAAGGTCGGAGATCACCGTTGCCGCTCTGACTGCCACCGATTCCTTGCCATTCAGCAACCTGTTCTTCATCATGCTCAGTGATTTCCTTATATTCCGGGGTACTGTAATATCCCCTATCATCTCATCCAGTACTTCTGTACACCTCTTTATCACCTCTTCCTTTTCTGTCTCCTCCATCTCGCAGCATCACTCCTCCCTCTTCTAAAGAATGGAATGATGATGAAATAATGAGCTTCTGCTAAAATAAATAAAAACTTCTAACCCCTTATCTTATCCTCATCTTCTCCATGAAATGGAATAACAGAGCCACGATTATTACAAATATCACCCATCCTAAATGCACATGCACCATATACATCAGGTCTTCACCGTAATAGAAGCCCACGATATAGAGCGTGGCAACACGTATCAGATTCGCCACATACGCAACAGAAATAGCGACAATGAGTAAAGATAAGAACCGCCTCCTACCTATGTTCTCTATCCTCGTATACGCTACCATAATCCCGATGAGGAGGAACATGGAGTACAAGCCCGAGCATGGACCTCCAATCACAACGCTCATATCCTCCACACCGTGAAACTTGACCGTCTCCCTCGCGACCACGTAAACAGGTAACCCAATCGCCTTTATGATCGATACCGAGGGTAGGAGCACGAAATAATGGTCAAACAGGTGCAGGTACTCATACAGGATGGTGAAGAAGAGGAGGAACAGCAGGATGAATGTTGCTGACATGTACGTACCGAACTTGCCCATACGGTTTATCTCCTCATTGTTTATGTCATAAGCGATGAGTGAGATGCCAAGCAGGAAGGTCATGATATCCAGCGTGCCGAGTGTGCTTTGCATCACGAGGTTATAAATGATGTCCGCGAGGAGAATAAGAACACCGCCGAACATGCGCAATTTAGAGCGCTCTATCACATACGATTTACCCACCTTTATCCTCGAAATCAGGAAGATAGCGAGTATGAAGAGGAGAATACCCACCAGTATGGACCCCTCACTGATCTCCACTGTGGCACCGAGGAAGAGTGCAAATATGAGCAGGAATATTATCAGGTTCCGGTAGTCAATGCTGCGCTTTTTCCCATCCATCTATCTCCGCACTATCTCCTATCACTACCCACATATATAATGAGAATGAGCGTGAGCAATCCAAAAGCGAGCAGGATAACCGTGTAGAGCTCTGGTACAGGATACCCCGGGTCAGACTCAGGGGAGGTGACGAAGCTATTACCGTTGCCGGTCTGTATCGTAACATTCCCGCCTCCTCTATTGGATACACGTAAAGCGAGGAAATCGCTTCTCGGCACTGTAAACGCATCTGCATGGATGTTCAACATAAACCTGCTCTTATTTACATCACCGCTAAATTCCTCACTACCCGCAGCACTGAAGTTCTCAGTAGAGATGTTATACGCACCTATCTCGGCTGTGAGGTTATAGCCTTGAGGGAGCGACCCGTTCATGATGAGCCAGCCGGTCCATTTACCCGGTCCAAATGCCGTATCCACCAATGCCGGCTCATTTGCACGCCATGTGAAATTATCCTGTGGGGCTATCTCCACTGTTCCCGCCGGTAGAGAGAGATTGTTACGGTACATCACTCCATCGGTATGGAGATACCATGCCTGTGCACCGGCGACTGAGAAGGTACCATTCTTCGGGGACGCTGTGCCCATCTTCCCGGTTGTATTGCTCAAATTAATAGCAGTGATATTCATCCATGTCCGGGTACCCGGCTCACCGGTGACACTGAAGTTGAGCAGTACAACCGAGCCACTCGAGTTTGATGGTATAGGGGATCCAACACTGCCAATCCTATTACCCTCTGTTATGTGAGGGTCCCACCCGTCGGCAGCTAAATCCCCCTTCTGCGCTCCTTCAAGCACTATTACATTCGCATCATACCAGATTATAAACTCTATACCGGCGATATCATCACTGGTGTCTGTGATATTCACAGGCACTATCACGTTAGTACTCTTGTAGCCGGTTGCATTATCCACGCCGAGAGTATCTGCGAAGCGGAGGTCAGCAGCGGCGGCAGCGGCAGCAGATGAAAGAGCGAGCAAGAGCAGCACCACAGCCACTGCAAATATACTCCTCCCGCCTGCATTTGCACTTATGCCCCTCTTCGTCACCATCATTCCCTCCACACCTCTCTTATGAACTCCTGTGGTACACCTTAAATCGCTTTCTACACCCTTTATCTCTTTTAACTATACCATGCTGACTGATGTAAGAGCTATGCTACTATTCTGACTAAGTTGCGCGGGATGTGAACATAGCAAATATATCACCGATACTGGCAGGCGTGCCATCACTGTTCAGGTCATACCTGAAATCCTTCTTGATTAGACCCATCCATGCAAGCCCCATCTTTACAAAATCTCCTACACCTCTCGATACACCGTCGTTGTTCAGGTCACCCTTCAGCCACAGTGGAATTGGCTCAACGGTAGTAGCAGGAGAAGGAGAAGCCAGGTAGAAGGACGTGGAATTAGCCAGAAAACCCTCCTTAATTGCACTCACTGTATATCCATATGCGGATGTGTGATTACCACATGGCACTGCTGCGAAGTGATAAACACCACCAGCACCTGTGGTTGTGCTCTTATTATAGCCCCCTCCCCCGGTCAGCGTGACTGTGGCACCTTCAACTCCCGAGCCATTACACGCATAGGTTACAGTGCCGGAGATGCAGCCAGTGTCAGGGGCACAGACCGAGAAGGTGCCGTTCCATGGCGATATGGGTGCCGTTCCAGAATTGTACTGGAAGGATGAAGAGTTGACCAGTTTTATACTGGAGATGTTCATCCAGGTCTTATCGCCCGGCGAGCCAGTCACCCTGAAATTGAGTCTCAGAATGGAGCCACGAGAAACGTTCGTTATTGCACTCGAAGCTGCACCTACCACTCCTATGACGTGCCTGCGCTTACCTCCTGCACATATACTCCTCACCTTCGGACTGTCCCATCCGGGCTGCGGGGTTAGCGCACCACTGTGAACCCCTGTGAGATTGATCACCCCCTCATCAAATACAAGTTCAAACTCGATACCGACTATCGAGCAATTGGTGCTGGCATCCACATCCACAAGTTCCACAGGCACCGTGACCGTGGTATTCTCATATCCGCAGGCGTCACTCACATGGAGATAACCGGCGTAAGCGGGGCAGGGAGCAACGGCGATGAGAATAGCAACGATGCCGGTATAGATATAGAAGATGCTCAGCAGGGAGAGAGTGTGAACTGAAAATTTACCATCCCTATCCTCCCTCCTCTCCTCATTCCCTTCTCTCATACTATCATTCATATTGCCCATATGTTCCATTCCATTCTATATAAAAATAGAGTAGCGGTGGTCTCATTTCACTTCACTTCCCTTCACTTCACTCCAGTACAATCTCACCACGCCACGCGTTCCACATCAATGTGACATCCACTATGTCTGCCTCTAACCCGTCGTGGTTGAGGTCATACCGGAAATCCTTTGGGATTAGATTAGCCCATGCGTTCCACATCAGCCCCACATCCGCTATGTCTGCCGCCACACCATTGTCATTCAGGTCGCCCACCAGCAACAGCTTTATATCCGCTCTCGTACACATCCCGGAACCGGAGCTGGAATTGATATGGACGGTGGTGTGGTTGGTCCAGAATCGCCTCTTCGTTACACTCAGATAGTAATCGCCGGGTGATGTGAGTCCTAAATCGGTGAACCAGTAATTACCCCGTGAATCAGAGTATGTGGATGCGATGGGAGTACCACCCGGTGTAAGAGTAAGATTCACTTCTGCACCACCTACTCCCCTGCCCACAGCGTCTCTCACACACCCCTTTAAGGAGCAGCGCTCAATCGTGACGATGGCGCTCTTCGATGGCGCTGTTCCCACCAGATAATCAGGTGGTCCCTCGGCAAGCTGTATATCTGAGAAGCTCAATATGCTCCATGAGCCCGGCTCTCCGCCACCACTGACATTGAAGACGAGCAAAGCCACTGAGCCACTTGCACCGTCATTTATCACTTCATTCCCTCGCTCTGGATCGAACGCCAGCACTACTCTGGTACCCCACTCGAAGTTCTTGTAGACCGGTTCCTCCCAGTTCACGGTCAAATCGCCGTTATGGACCTCCACAACCCTCATCACTCTCGTATCGTACACCGCATTGAATATGATAGCAGGTACCGGTCCATCCTCTAAATTGGTGATGTTTACCGGTATCGCTACCTGCATATCACTGCACACACTCACCACATCATCAGTGACACCAAAACTCGCTGCTCGCGGTAGAGCGCTGGCGGTGGGAGTGGTGAGGAGCAATAGCACGAAAAGGATAAGGATGGAACCTAATATAATTAAGGCGCCTTTCGTTGCTATAATGTTACCATCACCATGAGTTAACATAGTAAAAGAAGAGGTTTAAACAGACATATAAATGCTGTGGTTATTGGGTTATTGGCTTGATTGACTTAATGAATCAGGGTTTCATAGAGTTGCATCACCTGCCGGGCTATCACACTCCAGTCGAATCTCGCCTCAACGAGCCTCCTACCCGCCTCCCCCATCTCCTCCACCAGCCTCTCATCTGTGATTATTCTTACAATGGCATCCCTCAAGCTCTCCACATCACCCGGTCTGAAGAGTAGCCCGTTGCCATCTCTCACGTTCTCTCTCACGCCCGGTATGTCAGATGCAATCACCGGTGTTCTGCACGCCATCGCTTCGAGCAGCACGATTCCGAAATTCTCGAGCCTTGAAAACGAAGGCAGGACGAAGACTGAAGCTTCTAAATAGCTCTTAACCAGCTCTTTGAAGTGTAGAAAGCCACGGAATTCCACTTCTTTGCTCAGACGATACCTTCTCACCAGCTTCTCCAGCCTCATTCGCTCCTCACCCGCTCCCACAATCACCAGCTTCGCATCCGGGACATCCCTCAATACTCCCGGCATCGCCCTTATTAAATACTCTATACCCTTGGGATACACGAGTCTACCGACGAAGAGGATGACTCTCTTCCTCTTTACTCCCCCCTTACGCTCCTCTTCTCCTATCACCGCATCGAACTTTCTTATATCAATCCCGTTGGGAATGACCACGCATTTGCCACGGAAATCACGGAGAATCGGTGACGTCTCTGCATAGCTCTGCCCTGTAACTATTATGGCATCACAGGCTTCCAGCATCTGTAGCGCATAATGCCTGTTATAGAATCGTTCCACAGACCTTGCCACCACCCCTGGTACGGGTATCCTCAAACTCCCCACCCTCGCTGGAACTTCCAGGTCGAAATGATACGTAATCACATGAGGATGCTTCGCCAGTTTAGCGATTGCATAGGAGAAGAACGGTGGCGGGCAGTGCGAATGGAATACATCTGCTTCTATATCTCTTATTCGTGATAGCCCGAAGATGAGTGGCACATACCCCGGGAAGACCTCCACCGCTCTGAACCTCCTGGTAATGTGATTGTTCAACTTCGCCCTCAGCACCTCCCCCTTCTTCTCCGGTGGGATATCCGCAGTTAAAACTTCCAACTCGTTACCCGCTTCTATCAATGCACTCGTCAGCTCTTTCACATGGTTCTCCACGCCACCGATATGCGGTGGGTAATAGCAAGAAGCCTGGACTATCTTCATCTCCTACTGCTACTGCCATTGCCATTGCCATCGCCATTGTAACCATACCCATAGCTCTGCCCGGTATAACTTATCCTGGCACGTCTCCCCCTCTTCGAGGCTATCACATTCATCGCCCATATGTAGAGTGCACGTATAAACCCAAACTTCTCCATCCGGCGCATGGAGAACCAGACATAAAGCCTGGGGTCATACCTGATAGCACCTTCATGCCTGAGCCGCCGTGCAATCTCGTAGTCATCCCCTGCTGACATCTCCGAATATCCACCTATCCGGAGGAAGACATCCCTCCTTATCGCGGTATTGGACCCGATAGTGGCATGGAATATCCCCAGATGTGCAGAGACGAGGACGAGCTTATTGAACAGACCGATCAGGAATCTGTATTTGAATCGCGATTCGATGGGGATAATGGGACCATAAACTGCAACCACACCCTCCTCTCTAAAATCATTCCAGATTCGCTCCAGCCACTTAGCCGGTAGAATGGTGTCTGCATCGGTCATCGCCACTATCTCACCGCTCGAGACCTCCACACCGTCATTCCTCGCACCCCCCACTCCGTCACTATGCTGCGTGATTACCTCATCGGCGTATTCCTTCGCTATATCCACTGTCTTATCCGCACTACCACCATCTACAACCACGACCTCATAATCAGCCCTGTTCAGCGTCTGATTCATGAGGCTCTTCAGGCATGACTCTATATAGCCCTCCTCGTTATATGCGGGTATAACAACCGATATTTTCTTGCTCCGTCCTCCTC
>JAODGR010000049.1:18412-37420 GCA_025464275.1 Methanosarcinales archaeon | reverse complement strand
CGGTACTATGGCGAGCTCCCCCGGAAGGCGATGATCACCGGTGGAGAGCCCACTCTGGATAAGGAATTCCTCCTGGCACTCGTTAAAGGATTGAATGAGAGAGGATTTGAAGAGATAGTATTGATGTCCAATGGGTACGAGATAGGGCGAGATGAGAGCTATGCCAGTGACCTGGTTGATTCTGGTCTGACTGAGGCGCACATAGACATCAAGGCTTTCTCTGAAGAGATACACAGATGGTACACCGGGAAGAGCAATAAGCCGGTATTGAAAGCCGTGGAACTGCTGAACGATACCGGGATAGAATTGCTTATTCAAACGGTGTATATACCTGGTATTGTAGAAGCGGAAGAGATAGAGAAGATAGCGGTCTTCCTCTCTTCATTGAACCGGGAGATGAAGTACCGGCTAAATCCATTCGCGCCAACCTTCGCATTTGAAAAGGTGAGCAGACGTCCCACCATAGAAGAGATGGAGCTGGCTCATAAACTCGCCTCCAGATACCTCCCCAATGCTATCATAAGCAGGAGTTGCTATCGCGAATATCCCACTCCACCATCACAGGAGACATGGATAACCGTCTATCCTGACCAGAACCTCACCATCAAGAGGCGAACCATGAGGGACCAGGAAGAAGATAGAATCTCATGGCTATCACGTGCGAAATCGAAGTCGAGGGAGGAGATAATTCGCGAACTGGAGCCCGTACGTGATGACTTTGAATACCGCATGAAGCTGGAAGACCTGACAAGGCGATTCTCCCGCCCGGGCATCGCCAGTTCCACCACCGGGAACATTCATGGCGCGGATAAAAGAGGTTTTAAGTAGTTTACGTTTACGTGGCTTATCAGAAGAGGAGCAGAAGAAGCTGGTAAAATCATTTGATATCGTGGGTGACATCCTGATTATAAAGATCCATCCTGAACTGGAATCGAAGAGCAGAATCATAGGTGAAGCGTTGCACAGCTTATTCCCGGGTGTGAGGACCATTGCAGCAGTTCCACTCTACGCACATACCGATGAGCTCTACCGGACGAGGGATATAGAGGTGATCTGGGGCGATGAGAATCTGGAGACCACACATAAGGAGAGCGGGTGCATCTTTAAGGTAGACCTGAGCCACGTCTTCTTCTCACCACGCCTGGCTTACGAGCGGATGCGTATCGCCCGGAAGGTCCTGCCCGGTGAGACAATAATAAACATGTTCTCAGGTGTAGGCTGTTACTCCATCATTATAGCAAAGATGCAGCCACAGGCGAAGGTCTATTCCATAGATGTGAACCCGTATGCGTATGAATGTATGGATGAGAATGTGAGATTGAACAGGATGGAAGGGCGGGTGATACCGGTCATGGGCGATGTGAGTGATGAGCTGCTGATGGATAAGGGGCTGGAAGGCGTCGCTGACCGTGTACTCATGCCGTTGCCGGAGAGGGCGCATCATTTCCTGCCTCTGGCAGTCCGAGCACTGAAATCCACGGGCTCTGGCACCATCCATTACTACGATATCCATCGGGGAAGGAAAAGGGGTGGGGAGGAGTTATTCAATGTACCCATTCAAAGGGCGAGGGAGACCATCTCTTCCGCCTTCGGGAATCTGGAGATGAGGATAGAAGATAAACGGATTGTGCGCTCCGTTGCACCGCGGACGTACCACGTGGTTCTTGACCTGAGAATAGAAAAGGGGAACCGGTAGTTTCTACTCCATCCCATCGGCTATCAAATCCACCGCTGCCTTCCTCACCGCCTCTTCCGAGGTGTATCTCTGCCGCCAGCCCAGTTTATTCAATTTCATAGTATCAAGCAGCATAACGGGGACATCACCCCTCCATCCCCTTTTACCACCTGTGAATTTGAATTCCGGCATCGGCGATACCTGCATCTCCTCACACACTATCTCTGCAATCCGTTTCACACTTATCGTATCGCTCGTGCCTATATTGAATATGTGGACTTTATCCGCACTGGAATCTTTAAAACCTGTAAACATCGCCTCAATACAGTCATCCACGTAAATATACGACTTCGTCTGGTTACCGTCACCCAGGATCTCCAGCTCTCTCGGATTGCTCCTTATCTTCTCAATGAAGTCATGAATTACACCGTGCGATGACCTCCTGCCCACCACATTCGCGAACCGGTAGATCCAGGCATGCATCTCAAAGGTATGGCAGTATGCACAGATTAAAGCCTCACAGGCAAGCTTCGAGGCACCGTAGAGCGATATGGGTCTGGTGTGGTATTCTTCGGGTGTGGGTAGTTTATCCGCCTCGCCATAGACGGTGGAGGTGGATGTGAATATCATCCGTCGCACCCCTCTCGCCCTCATCGCTTCCAGCACGTGATGCGTTGCTATCACATTCTGCTCCAGATGGACCCTTGTATCTTCCGCTCCTATCCGCACCTCTGGATTCGCTGCAAGATGCCAGACCTCATCCACACCATCAAAAAAATCAACTATATTATCAGCCAGGAGGTCTATCTTATGAAACTGAAAGCTGTTTCCTACATTGGCATCCATATCCATGTATGGACTCAAGAATCGAATGTTACCTGTACTTAAATTGTCCAGAACCACTATCTCATGACCTTGTCTGTCACTCATCAGTCTATCGAGCACATGCGACCCGATAAAACCCGCACCACCTGTCACCAGAATCTTCATTCCTCATTCCTCATTCCTCTAACTCTACTTATTCCCCCTCTTCATTTATAAATTATAAAACTACTGACATGGCAAATATGAGGCACAGCACACCCACCACATCCGTCAGGCTCGTTATCAGTGGGATGGTATCATTGTCCGGGTCCAATCCGAACTTGAACGAGAGTATGGCGATGTAATAAGATGCGAAATTGAGGAACGTGGTGCATATAAGACCGCCCAGTAGGGAGATGGTGAGAAGTCTCAAGCACAGTGATGAAGCCATACTGCCCGATAATATCCCGACCATGGAGTATACGAATCCAGCAAGGAGGTACATGACCATGAAATTCATGGTCGCCAGTTTAGGGGGGTATAACCTCGGATTCAGGGTACCGATGTGGAGCATAGAGGAGAAGCGCGCACTTAATATGCCACCCAGGGCATTACTCGCACCCAGGAAAGGAGGAATAGCCACCAGTATCGCGGGAATGGCAATCATGGTCTCCAGTCTCGTGCCCAGGGTCAGCCCTGCGAAGGTGCCAAGGATACCACAGACGATGAGCATGGGGAAACTCTCCCTGATTATCCGTCTTATCACTTCATCACGCGACTTGAGACCCATTGCCGTATTGATAACCGCTATGGAGATGAAGAGGAGCGATAGCACTTTGACCGGTGATGGTGATATAACAGGATTAAGGCTACATGGCGGCTCGAACTTCAATAGCACCAGAGTCGCCAGGAATAACGAGGGTATGGTGACTATATCGCCGGTGGAGGTTATTATCGGTGATGATACATTATCCAGGTCCCAGTTCCTCCGATAGCCGATGATGGAGATGAGGATGGAAATACCAAGCAGGATTATCCCGGAGAGCAAACCCCCGATTACCGAGATGAATATGAACCCGTAGATAGAGATCCGGGACATCCCGAAAGAGAAGGCGACCAATCTCGCCATGATCCCGAGGATGACCGAGAGGGCGAGCGTAAGTGAGAGCGAGGAATGTGTATTTTGATACAGCACGCTCCCACTTCTCATGCGCATGGAGAATAAACCAAGATGCATGGATGTCCCCAGTCTGGATACAAGCGCGCTGTAGACGTTACCGCGCATATCCACCGCGGGTGGAATGAGGATCATGAGCTCGGGTAACAGTTGCAGCACACCCCGCATCTGGCTCAGTCCGAATCCTGCGAGAAGTCCAGTGAGAGTACAGAATAGGAGCGACAGGGGTGCCTGCTTGAATACATCGGAGAAGTCGTGGAAGAAGGCGGAGATAGAGGTACAGGCACGGCTGAGGATGTTCAGCGCGCTTAGCTCGCTTATTCCTGTATCCTCCATTCTCATACCGCCCTCTACCTCCTCTCTCATCTCCCATACCTCTCCAGAGCTCAGCCCCGTAGCCGTAGCCGCACATGCTCATACTGCTATTATTAGCACCTCTATTCCTATTTCCATCCCTATTCGGCGGCTCAGGCTCTGCTTCTTCACGGCTATCCTTCTGAGGCATCTTCATCCTCTCTTCTTATTTTAGTCCTCTGTTTTATAAATTTATATAAAGATGTCGTCGCCCGGGGCAGGGGTAGAGGCAGGGGCAGGAGCAGGGGCAAGGAGACTGCGTGAGATAAGGAATAAGATAGACGAGATAGACGATGCCATTGCTGAACTGCTCATACAGCGGATGAGATATGCGAAGCAGGCGAAGGAGGAGAAATTGCGGCTGAAGATGCCTGTTACAGACCTGAAGAGGGAGGGTGAGGTGATAGAGCGGTGGCGGGAGCACGCACGGAGATGTAATAACGAAGTGAGTGAGGAGTTGATGGTGCGAATAGCAGAGCTGGTAACAGAATACACACGCAGGGAGGAGTTGAGGGAGGAGGGAATGGAAGAGGGTATAGAATGAAACCCGTGGTCATGAGCACGACGAAGGGGCTGGTGATAAGAATAAGGAACTTTGAGATGAGAGACATAGAGAGGATAATGGAGATAGAGGGTGAGGCATTCCGTGAAGGAGATCCGAACGTGTACATCGAGCTATATAACGAATGGCCTGAGGGTTTCATCGTTGCGGAGAAGGATGGCACGATTATCGGGTTTGAGGTGGTGATACTCACACCAGAAGGGGAGGGGCGAGTATTCGCTATCGCGGTAGACCACCGCTTCCGGGGTAAGGGTGTGGGGCGTGCATTACTGAAGACCGCTTTCAATCTCCTGCGTAAGCATAAGATCGGGTTCGTCCGGCTGGAGGTAAGAGTGAGTAACTGGGTGGCGCAGCAGTTATACAGGAGTATGGGATTCGTCGAGGTGGGATTCGTTCCATTCTATTACAAGGATGGAGAGGGTGCGATTTTAATGAGGAAGGTGCTTTGACCTCTCAATCCTGACCTCAATCCATGTACTCATCCACCTTCCGGTAGTCGAACTCCTCGGTCTGGAGCACATTCTTTATGAAGTTGAAGAGCTTCTTCCTCGTATCCAGTGAGATATTCGGGTACCATACAGGAGAAGCGACTACGAGCCCTCTAAATGCATAAAACGGCTGTATCACCTCCATTAACTCATAATCACCGGTATAGGCAAGATATACATCGAAGAACAGTTCATATAACCGCCTGAAATCGGTGTCAATCACCCTACCCCGTGTCTTCATGAGCCCGAAGAAGAGATAATTTATGGTCATCGCGGTGATATCATCCGCCGCTTCACCCCATTCACCCCTGCTGCGGTCCAGTAGAGTGAAATCCGTGCCCGTGGCGGTATGGAACATCACATTCCAGGGATGGAAATCGCCATGTACCGTACATAGCCGGTGCGTCTTCCTCTTTAGCTTCCAGCGCCATTCGATGCATAGTTTCTCTATCTCCTCCAGCTCAGGCTGCGTTATAAACTCGTTCTCCAGTGGATAGCTGTCTGTGAGCCCGAATATGCACTCACTGTGCCCTACCAGCTCCCTTATACGTCTGAGATACAGACCTGGAGCTACGCGTCTGTGCGCGTGAATATCCGCGAGATATGAAGCCAGGGCAGTTACCCGCGCTTCGTCTTCCTTCCGCAGCTTTGAGCCATCCTTCAACCTCTCCAGGTCCTTCACGTACTCCTCCCCCTCCACCTTCTCACACAGGATGAAATATTCCACCGCCTCACGGGTGGAAATCAGGCGTCCATCACCGGTGAAATAGCCGACATCGAGCGCTTTCACATGCCTGGGTAGTGAATTAAAAGCCCTGTACTGCCATATCAATATTTGTGCCCGGTCAGATGGGTACTCATGCCCGAAGCCATCCCCTTTCAGTGAAGAGATGACCACCTCCTGCCTCTCTCCTCCCGGCGTCTCGAAGGATACGAAATAAGGCTTTCCGTACCCGAATCCCTTTATCTTCTCACCCGGCTCTCCACGCTCACCCTCCACCGCTCTGTATTCCAGCTCCTCTTCTAACCCCTTTATGCTTAATATCCGCAGAGGAGACCCGAAGATGGTCTCCAGATACTCCTTCATACGCTCTTTCATACCCTTAAATTTATATGCCCTCCTCTATACTTCTTTTTTATCATGGTGAGAGGTGGAAGAGAATGACAGGAATAGGCATAGTCTCATACGGTGTGTATATACCTTCATACAGGGTAAGAGTGGAGGAGATAGCGAAGCAATGGGGAGAGAATCCAGAGATTATAAAGTCCGGACTGATGGTGGAAGAGAAGTCCGTGCCTGACCTTGATGAGGATACGGCAACCATGGCGGTGGAGGCAGCCCGGGCTGCTATACGGCGTGCAAGAGTGAATCCGAGGGACATAGGCGCCATCTATGTGGGCTCCGAGAGCCACCCCTATGCGGTAAAGCCAACCGCAACGATTGTGGGTGCGGCGATAGGTGCATCGAATTATATCACCGCTGCGGACTTTGAATTCGCATGCAAGGCGGGAACAGCAGCCATACAGACCTGTATGGGTCTGGTTGCACTGAAGAAGATGAGATACGGACTGGCAATAGGAGCGGATGTATCGCAATCTCGACCTGGCGATGCACTGGAATATACAGCAGGTGCAGGAGGTGCTGCGTACGTCATTGGTGAGGATGGGGTAATAGCAGAGCTGGAGGATTATGCCTCCTTCACCTCTGATACACCCGATTTCTGGCGCCGTGACCTGCAGAAGTACCCGTCTCATGGCGGACGGTTCACAGGCGAACCCGCTTATTTCCGACACATCATCTCCGCTACGAAGGAACTGATGGAGAAGACGGGGCTCCAGCCTGCTGACTTCGACTATGCGGTCTTCCATCAGCCGAATGGGAAGTTCCCGCTGAAAGCGGCTAAGAGCCTCGGATTCCGGGCAGAGCAGTTAAAGCCCGGTCTCGTGGTGAATCGCATCGGGAACACCTACTCGGCATCTTCACTGATAGGACTCGCTGCGGTTCTTGATGTCGCATTGCCCGGGCAGCGAATCCTGATGACCTCCTTCGGCTCTGGTGCAGGTTCTGATTCCTTCGCTTTCACTGTCACCGACGCCATCCATGAGATAAGGGCTAAAGCTCCGCGGGTGGAGGATTTCCTATCCGGGTGCAAGTATCTCGATTACGCGGGTTACGCCAGGCATCAGGGCAAGATAAAGCTCTGAGGAGGAGCAGAGATGAGGGAAGTAGCGATAATAGGTGTAGGGAACACGAAATTTGGTGAACTCTGGGACAGGTCTTTCCGTGACATAGCGGTGGAGGCGGGTGTGAGGGCGATAGAGGACGCAGGCATAAGTGGTGATGAGATAGAAGCGCTGTACGGGGGTAACATGTCTGCGGGCAGATTTGTGGAGCAGGAGCACATAGGCGCATTGATTGCGGATTATGCCGGTCTGGCTGGTTTGCACATCCCGGCAACGCGGGTAGAAGCGGCATGCGCTTCCGGCGGGCTCGCATTGCATCTGGCTATTCTCGCGGTCGCTTCAGGGTGGTATGACATCGTGATAGCCGCGGGTGTGGAGAAGATGACGGATGTGGGAGAGGATGTAGCCAGTGACCTGCTCGTTTCCTCGGTGGACAGGGAATGGGAAGCGATCTGCGGCGCCACACTACCCTCCCTCTTCGCACAGATGGCAAGAGCACATATGCTCCGGTATGGCACTACGGAGGAGCAGATGGCGAAAGTGGCGGTGAAGAACCATTCCAATGCCGTTCACAACCCCATGGCACAGTACCGGCGCGAGATATCTCTGGATGCGGTACTTGCGTCACCGGTCATTGCTGAGCCACTTCACATGCTGGACTGCTCAAGCATAGCGGATGGCGCTTCCGCGGTGGTTCTCTGCCCGGCTGAGCATGCGAGGAGATATTCTGATTCACCGATCTACGTGAAGGCATCCACACAGGCGAGTGATACCATCGCACTGCATGACCGCAGGGATATAACCACGATGGATGCGACCGTATTTGCGGCGCGAGAGGCATACAGAAGGGCTTCCATCGAACCTTCTCAGATATCACTCGCCGAGGTGCACGACTCCTATACAATCGCGGAGATAATAGCGATAGAGGATTTAGGCTTCTTTGAGAAGGGTAAGGGCGGTTCAGCCACCTGGGAGGGGGAGACGGAGATAGGGGGGAAGATACCGGTAAACCCCTCGGGTGGCTTGAAGGGATGTGGACACCCGCTTGGAGCCACCGGTATAAGACAGGTGACGGAGATAGTGACACAGCTGAGGGGTGAAGCGGGTAAGAGGCAGGTGCCCAATGCCCATCTCGGACTGGCACACAACATCGGCGGTACCGGTGGGACGGCAATCATACACATCCTCTCCAATGGGTGAGAACCTAAGGTATGAACCTTTAATATCTATAACATTTATATGTGGATGCTACTTAACATATGGCAGGTTAGCTATTTTAACATCGGGACATCTTTTAGGAGTAGAGATGGACAACCTGTTCGAGGACCTGATAAAGGAGAAGGGAGGCAGAATATTTGCGAACAAGGAAGTGCTTCGTCCCACTTACATACCTGAGAATCTGCCACACCGGAATGAGCAGATAAAGAATCTCGCTGATATACTCTCCGCTGCACTGAGGGGTGAGACACCCTCCAATATAATGATCTACGGGAAGACGGGCACGGGTAAGACCGCCACGGTGAAGTATGTGAGCAAGGAACTGGAGGCTATGGGGCAGAAGATGGGGAGTAAGTGTTCCATGGTCTACATCAACAGCGAGGTCTTTGACACTCAATACCGGGTATTTGCGTATCTCGCGCGGATATTCAACAAGCATGTGCCCATGATAGGCTGGCCGACGGATATGGTATATTCTGAGTTTAAAGCGGGCGTGGATGCTGAGAACTGGTGTGTGATTGTGATACTGGATGAGGTGGATAAGTTAGTGAGCAAGGGTGATAATGCACTGTACAACCTCTCCAGGATAAACAGCGAGCTGAAGAATGCAAGGCTGAGTCTGATAGGGATCTCAAATGACCTGACCTTCACCGAGCTCCTGGACCAGCGTGTGAGGTCCTCACTGGGTGAGGAGGAGATAATATTCCCCCCCTATAACGCCGCTCAGCTACAGGACATCCTGAGTGAGCGTGCGGAGAAGGCATTCAACGAATCTGTACTCGAGGACTCTGTAATACCCCTGTGTGCGGCATTCGCAGCTCAGGAGCACGGGGATGCGAGGCGAGCGCTTGACCTCCTTCGAGTCTCTGGCGAGATTGCTGAGCGCTCGGGTAGCGAGAAGGTGAAGGAGGAGCATGTGCGGCTGGCGAGCGAGCGGATAGAAGCAAACAGGATTGAGGAGGTGGTGAAGACATTGCCACTCCAGTCGAAGATCGTACTGAACAGCATAATACTGCTGAGCAAGGAGCGGAATAAGAAACGCTTCTCCAGCGGCGAGGTATACAATATGTATAGGCGTTCCTGCAATTTCCTGGGTATGGAGCCTCTGACCCAGCGCAGGGTCACCGATCTGGTCTCTGAACTGGATATCCTGGGATTGATCAACGCGGTGATAGTGAGTAAGGGCAGATACGGGCGTACAAAGGAGATAGCCCTGAGTGTACCGATATCGAGTGTGCAGCCGGTATTGCTGGAGGATTACAAACTTAAAGCATTAGCAAATATAAAGGTAAAGGCACAAATGACATTGTAGGGGGATGAAAGATGAGCGAAGAGAAGAGGCTATACGTCAGGTTCGAGGTGCCGGAAGAGCTACAGAGTAAATCGCTGGAGGCACTGGAGATAGCCCGCAGTACCGGGAGTATAAAGAAAGGCACAAACGAGACGACGAAGATAGTGGAGAGGGGAATGGCAAAGCTGGTGCTCATTGGTGAGGATGTCAACCCTGAGGAGATAGTGATGCACCTCCCGCCGTTGTGTGAGGAGAAGGGCATACCATATTCCTATGTGAAGAGCCAGCGCGATTTAGGAGCTGCATGTGGTATAAAGAAGGGTTGCGCCTCTGCCGCCATCGTTGACCCCGGTAAAGCGGATAAGATGGTTAATGAGATAGTGGAGGAGCTGGGGAAGATAAAGCAGGGATGAGTGACGAGGAAGCTACACCCGCGGAGGTAATAGAGATAGTTGGCAGGACAGGGATGCATGGTGAATCGACGCAGATAAAGTGTAGAGTGCTGGAGGGCACCAATAAGGGGCGGATAATCACGAGGAACTGCCGTGGACCGGTGAAAGTGGGTGATATCATCGTGCTCCTGGAGACGAACAGGGAAGTGAGGAAGCTATCAAAGCGGCGATGAGGAGTTGAAGGGATGAGAGGATAGGAGAGGATAGGATGATGGAGAAGAGATGTTCATTCTGTAATCTGCCAATAGAACCGGGCAGAGGTAAGATGCTCGTGAGACGTGACGGTACTGTATTATACTTCTGCAGCTCCAAATGTGAGCGGAACATGGTAAAACTGGGCAGGAAACGGAGGAAGGTGAAGTGGGCGGCGAAGCGAGGCAGAGCGAAGTAGAAGGCAGGTAAGGAATTTAAATGAGATGCACCAGCACGGGCACGAGCACGGACACAGACACAGGCTTGTCATACTCGATATGGATGGCACCTTCCTCGATTCACGCGGCACCGGCAGTGTAGAGCATGAATGGGCATATAAAGCTTTCCTTAAGACCCTCAGTGCCTACGGGCTTAAACTCAGCATAGAGGAGATAGATGCCTATTTCCTCTCTCCGCTCCATTCTCAGGGTGACACAGGTGTAAGGCGATTCTGTGACAGGTTCCACCTGGATTGTGAGGAGTTCTGGGCAAGGCGGGAGCGTGACGTCATAGAAGCGAAGATAGAAGCGATACAGCGTGGTGAGATAAATCTCTGCAAAGGTTCTGAGGAGATAATAAGGTATCTCAGCAGAAGATACAAACTCGCAGTGGTGAGCGATTCCCAGCAGGCGTGTGTGGATTTCGCACTCGAGTACTTCGGGTTGAAACCCTACTTCCAGCTGTGGTATGGCAGGAGGAGCAATTTAAAGAGTCTGAATGAGAGAAAACCAAGTCCATTTTACATAAATAAAGTGATGTCCGAGCTGAATATCCCGAGGGGGGAGACGATACTGGTGGATGACAGCCCCGTGGGGATACTGGCGGCGAAGCGTGCGGGCATAGATTCGATACTCATCCGCCCACGCAACCGGCGTGTGTGGGGAGAGCCCACCTATGTGGTGGGTAGCATAAGCGAGCTGAATCAGGTTCTGTGAATGTGAATGGTGAGGAATGAATCAGGAGGATGAGATTGCAGAATTGAACTCCCAGGCGCTCGGTTACGCAGAGAAGTTGAGCCGCGTGCTGAGCGAGCTGAAACGGGTTATTGTGGGTCAGGAGGAGATACTGGAGAGATTGATCATCTGTCTCGTGGCAGATGGGCATGTACTGCTCGAGGGTGTGCCGGGTCTGGCGAAGACACTCATGGTCAAGACACTGGCAGATACACTTGCTGCGAGCTTCTGCCGAATACAGTTCACACCCGACCTCCTACCTGCTGATATCACCGGTACGAAGATATATGACCATCGAACCGGTAGCTTCAGTATCCAGAAGGGTCCTGTATTCCACAATTTCATACTCGCGGACGAGATCAACCGTGCGCCGCCGAAGGTGCAATCCGCACTGCTGGAAGCGATGCAGGAGCGGCAGGTGAGTATCCAGGGTGAAACTTTCCATCTGGATGCCCCATTCCTTGTCATGGCCACCCAGAATCCGATAGAATCCGAGGGCACATATAAACTCCCTGAAGCTCAGGTCGACCGGTTCACATTCAAACTCCTGATAGGGTATCCAACCGTGGAGGAGGAGAAGCGAATCATTGAGCGAAATACACGCGGGATTGCGATAGATGCGCATGAGGTGATGTCCATCCCGGAGATAATAGAGATACAGCGCTTCAACCAGCGTATCTATGCAGACGATACGATTGTGGATTATGTCACCGCGATCGTGGATGCCACACGTGAGCCACACAAGTATGGTGTCAACGCCGAGGGGCTGATAGAATATGGTGCCTCACCTCGAGCTTCTATATGGCTGGTCCTCACGGGCAAGGCGCATGCCATGCTTAACGGGCGTGGATATGTCATACCAGAGGACATCAAGGCGGTGGCACATGACGTGCTCAGACACCGGGTGATACTGAACTACGAGGCGGAAGCGGAGGGAGTGACATCCGACGACGTGATTGAGGAGATACTGGCGAGAGTAAGAGCGCCGTGAGTTGAAGGGTACGGATGGAGCTCAGGCATTGAGCTTTATCGCATTGACGATTGCATCACCCACCTCACTCGTCCTCGCGTCACCACCGAGGTCACGAGTCTTCACCTTACCCTCACGCATAACTGCTTCTATCGCCTTTAATACGCTATCAGATGCCTGCTTCTCCCCTATATCCTCCAGTAGCATTGCTCCTGCCCATATCGCCGCAACCGGGTTGGCAACATCTCTGCCCCTGTATTTCGGCGCTGAGCCGTGAATGGGCTCGAACATGGAGACGCCACCGGGCTCGGGGTTTATATTTGCCCCGGGAGCGAGACCGAGCCCGCCCTGAATCATCGCACCGAGGTCTGTAATGATGTCACCGAACATGTTGGGTGCCACAACGACCTGATACCACTCTGGATTCTTGACCATCCACATGCACATCGCATCCACGAAGTTGAACTCGGTCTGTATATCTGGATAGTGCTCCGCGACCTCATTGAATACCTCACGCCACAGCCCGTAACCCTCTGTGAGTACATTCGCTTTGTCCACACTCGCCACTCTATTCCTGCCGGTCTTCCTCGCGAGTTCAAATGCGAACCTCATCACCCGTTCGCACCCCTCCCTGGTTATTATTCCTATCTGATATGCGAGCTCATCTGCGTCGGTCTCGATGTCCAGTCTGAACTTGATTTGATAGAGTTTCCTTATCAGTTCCTGCTCCTGTTTCTGCTGTTTCTGCTGTTTCTGCTGCTGCGCCTGCGCTTTACCCCCCACTCTGCCACCCATCCCGACATAGAAATCTTCCGTGTTCTCTCTTACCACCAGGAAGTCTATATCATGGGCGTGCTTATCTGCGAGTGGCGATTGCACACCCTCCAAGAGCTTTACCGGTCTCAGGTTCACATACTGGTCGAAGTAGAACCTGAGTGCAAGGAGGATGCCCTGCTCCAGTATGCCCGGCTTCACCCGCGGGTCTCCTATACTTCCGAAGTATATGGCATCACACCGCTCCAGCTCCTTTAGTGTCTCTTCGGTCATCAGCTCCCCTGTTCTGAGGTAATGCTCGCCCCCATGTGGGTACTCAATCCACATCAGCTCGAAATTGTAACGCTCGGAGACCGCTTCCAGTACCTTCTTACCCTCTCTTATCACTTCTGGTCCGATGCCATCACCGGCGATCACCGCTATCCTGTACTGCGTCACCCTCTCATTCACCTCCTGGTATGCTGTATGGTGGTTCGTAAAGAGCCGTACAGGAATAAGATGAGCTGAAGTTTTATTTAAACATATCGCATATCTATCATTATGGAGAGCTACAGTGCGAAGGATATACAGGTATTGAAGGACCTTACGGCGGTGAGGAAGAGACCTGCGATGTACATCGGTGATACCGGCTCAAGAGGGCTCCATCATCTCGTGAACGAGGTGATAGACAACAGCATAGATGAAGCTTTGATGGGCTTCTGCAACACCATTGACGTGGTAATCCACAAGGATAACTCAGTAACCGTGCGGGACAACGGACGTGGAATCCCGGTTGACCTCCATGAGGATTATAACCTCCCGGCGGTGGAAGTGGTGATGACGAAGTTGCATGCAGGTGGTAAATTCGATAGCAAGGTGTATAAAGTTTCAGGCGGGCTCCACGGAGTGGGTATCTCAGTCGTGAATGCGCTCTCTGAATGGCTGGAGGTGGAGGTGAGACGAGATGGGAGGAGCTATTATCAGAGATACGAACGTGGTACGCCGACATGCGAGTTGAAGGAATCCATGATGGAGGGCGATGCGGATACTAACCTCAACGGCGATGGCTGGACACGTGGTACGAGGGTGCGATTCAAGCCAGATACGGAGATCTTCGGCACTCTCTCCTTTGACCCCTCTGTCATAAGTACCAGACTGCGTGAGCTGGCTTTCCTTAATCCCGGACTGGCATTGTCGCTGAGGAATGAGAGGGATGGTAAAGAGAGGTTATTCAGGTATGATGGCGGTATTGCTTCTTTCCTGGATTACATAAACAGGGATAAGAAGGTACTCCACAGTCCTATAATATTCAGTGGGGAGAAGGAGGGTGTGAAAGTAGAAATCGGGCTGCAGTATAACGACAGCTATGCGGAGAACATCTTCTCCTTCGTGAACAATGTGAAGACGGTGGAAGGAGGGAAGCATGTGAGCGGGTTCAAAGCCGCATTGACCCGGGTACTGAACGAGTACGGTAAATCGCAGAGTGTATTGAAGAAGATGACCCTGGATGGAGAAGATGTGCGTGAGGGACTCGCAGCAGTGATAAGTGTGAAGCTGCGTGAGCCGCAATTTGAGGGTCAGACGAAGACGAAGCTGGGTAATAGCGAGGTTAAAGGGATTGTGGAATCGATTGTGCGGGAGCACCTCTGGGATTTCCTGAATGAGAATCCAAGGGATGCGGAGAATATAATAAGAAAGGTGCTGGAGGCTGCACATGCGCGAGAAGCAGCGAGACATGCCAGGGAGATAGTGAGGAGGAAGGACTTCTTCTCCGATTCGTTGCCCGGTAAGCTCGCTGATTGCTCTGAGAAGGACCCGGCGAAGCGAGAGCTGTACATAGTGGAGGGCGATTCGGCGGGTGGTTCCGCGAAACAGGCGCGGGATAAGAACTTCCAGGCTATTCTACCCCTCCGCGGTAAGATTCTGAATGTGGAGAAGGCGCGGCTGGATAAGATACTGAAGAGCAACGAGATTCGTACGGTCGTTACCGCACTCGGTGCGGGAATAGGAGACGATTTCGAGCTACAGAAGGTGCGTTATAACAGGATAATATTGATGAGCGATGCCGATGTCGATGGTGCGCATATAAGGACGCTACTGCTCACCTTCTTCTACCGGTACATGCAGGAGCTCGTGAGTACCAACCACGTGTACATAGCACTGCCGCCGCTGTACATGGTGAAGAAGGGTAAAGAGACCAGATATGCATTCTCTGATGAGGAGTATGCCAGGATACTGGAGGAGTGGAATGTGAAGGAGGGCGATCCCGGAGTGAGGATACAGCGATACAAGGGTCTGGGCGAGATGAATCCGGAGCAGTTATGGGAGACGACGATGAATCCGCGCACGCGCTGTATAAAGCGGGTGACGCTGGAGGATGCGGCTGAAGCGGACTGGATATTCTCGGTACTGATGGGCGAGGAGGTGGAGCCGAGGAAGCGATTCATACAGATGCATGCGAAGGAAGTGATGAACCTTGACATATGATGAGAAACCAGAGATGGGTGAAGGTGAAGAAGGAGCATGGTGAAGGGGTCAGGAGAGCACTCAAGGCTGCCAATCTGTTGAATCATGATGTGAAAGTCCAGCACGATGACCGTTTCGTCTATCTGCCACTGCAACTGCAACTGGCGGAAGAAGAGCCTGAAGCGGATGAAAAGTTAGCACTTGAGATAATAAAGAATGTAAAGAACGCCGGTATAACCCTGAATGAGGATGATGTGGAACTCTGCGGCACCGGCACTGAATCCGGAGTTCCTGAGATAATCCGCAGTCGCAGTCCGCGTATAGAAGAGCTGATTGGTTTTAAACCTTCTTATGAGATAATAGGCGATATAGCAGTCCTGACGGGGGTTGACAGGGCTGATAGGGCTGTGGCAGATGCCATAATGAAGTTGCACAGGAATGTCAAAGTGGTTGCGATACGGTGCTCCCCGGTCGAAGGTGTATTTCGTAGGAGGAGGATAGAGCTAATCGGTGGAGAGAGGAGAACGGAGACGGTGCATAAGGAGAACGGATGCAGATACAGGCTCGACCTCGAACGTGTCTATTTCAATCCCAGACTCGCTGCCGAGCGTGACCGGGTGGCTTCTCTGATTGCAAGAGCTGCAGAGGAGCATGGAAGGGGGATAGCAGTGATAGACATGTTCGCGGGAGTGGGTCCATTCTCCATCCTCATAGCGAAGCGTGCGGTGAATAGCCATGTCATCGCCATAGATATCAATCCTGATGCGGTGAGGTATCTGAGAGAGAACATGAGATTGAACGGGGTGAGCAATGTGGAGCCGGTAGAGGGAGATGTGCGGGCTGTGTATGATAAGTTCCGCGACAGTGCGGACAGGATAATCATGAATCTGCCGAAGAGTGCACACCTCTTCCTGCCTGAGGCGGTGCAGATGCTCAAGCCTGAGGGAGGGGTAATCCATTTCTACGGTCTGGAAAGGGAGAGGGCGGAGGTAAGGGGAGGAGATGGCGATAGAGGAGGTGACGGTGGTATCAGGCTGCTGGAGACGATGAAGCACAAATTCGGGCTGTGGATGGAAGAGCTCGGAACCGTAGAGGCACATGAGATACTGGCGTTGAGGAAGGTGAAGGCTTACGCACCACATGCATACATAATAGGAATAGATGCCAGGATATGGCGCGGCTCAATTTGAGGCATAAACATCGCTCAGGTCTTCCAGGAACTGCTTCAGCAGCTCCTCGGTGACATGGGGCATTATCACCATCCGAAGCGCCTTCGGGCTACGTGTGGTGGATACCTCCCAGCCTCTCTCTCTCAGTGCATGGACTGTTCTATCCACATCCCTATCCGCCAGCTGCAGCGTTACAACGTTCGTGACCGGTTCTATCACAGGCTGAATGCCCAGTCTCCGCGCACCATCCACCAGAAACCGCGTTAATCGCATGCATTCTTCTACCACCGCATGCAGACCTTCAATGCCGAGGTATTTGAGGACAGCGAAAGTTGCTGCGGCTGATGCCCCGCTTCTCGTGCCTATCAGCGAGTACTGCTCCCTGGTGGTGAGATAAGGCGTAGGAACTGCCAGCTCCTTCAGATACGACTCGTCACGGAATAGGAGGCAGCCAGCGGGGATGGTGCTCATACCCATCTTGTGAGGGTCTATTGAGATAGAAGATACCCCATCGAGCGAGAAGTCGAACCTGTACTTCGACCTCTCGCGCTCGGGCAGGAAGGGGATGACAAAGCCGCCAAAGGCTGCATCAACATGCAGGAAGATGCCCCTATCCTCTGCTATCTCAGCAAGCTCTTTTATGGGGTCTACCTGTCCAAATTCGGTCGAGCCTGCGATACCCACCAGGCTTATGGTGTGTTCATCCATGAGTTCCTCCACCGAACGGAGGTCCACCCGCAACTGATGGTCCAGACCCGCCTTTCTTACCTCTATGGATAGGATATCAGCGATTTTATCGAATGAGAAATGAGCTGTCTCCGGTACGATTATGTTCATATCGTTATTCCTCAGTCCTTCCTTCCTCTTCCTGTTCCTTATCGCCCTTATTGCCTGTATATTCGATTCTGTACCTCCTGTGGTGATATACCCGCAGGCATTCTCGTTGCCCAGCAGTGCTCCAATCATCCTCACCGCCTCATCCTCCATCTCCTTTGTACCTGGGAAAAGCCCTGAATCGCCTAAATTCGATTCTATAAACATCCTGTGCGCATACACCGCCACCTCATGAGGGTATGTGCACATGGAACTCAGGACGTGTGTATAAGGTCTATCTTTTCGCTTCTTCTCCGCCAGCAGGCTCTCCAGCTCCTCTCGATTCATTCTTCCTTCTATATGCTCTTAATCTTCTAATATCATCACCATTATGTACAAATTAATTAAACAAAAAGAATAGAGCCGGGAGTGAAATAGAAAGATTTATCATTGATAAACCCCAAAGATTTAAAGGGAGGAGTGTTGTGCTCAAATGGAGTGGGTAATCTCTGCTATTATAGCCACTGTTATTGCCGGTATGATCTATTACTTCACCTATCTGGTACTGATAAAGGATACCGGGCTACACAGCCGGATATTCAGCAGTTTGAAGGAATTATATGGGAGATACAGTCGTAATAAGCGTATAAAAGAGCGGATGTACGAGTATGAAGTCGTCTCAGGGATGCATAAACCCTCGCTCCTGGGCTCTTCACTCATACTCTCCATATTCATCTTCGTCATTGTGATACTCCTGTTCAAGTTCGTCTTCTTTGCGGTGGTGACTTCAGACAGTATGAGCCCTACCTTCGAACGGGGTGACCTGGTATTGATGCAGCGCATCCACATCGCACCGGAAGTGGGTTCAATAATAATGCTGGAGAGCAGTACGAGCATGCTCCCTGTCACCCATCGCGTGGTGGCGGTGACGGATGAGGGAGTGATGACCAAAGGCGATGCACGTGCATTCGCAGACCCGTGGGTGGTGCCGAAGGAGGCTATTCTGGGAGAAGCGGTGGAGATACAGGGGAGACCCATCGTATTAAAGGCGCTGGGCAATTATTTCATTCTGAACCCGAAGGAGGTGCGGATTGGGAGGTATGGGTCTGAATATACATTTGTGAAGAACTTGTTCAAGGTTATAAGGATGTATGGATACGCATTATGCATAATCGCAATCCTCGGGTATCTATTGCTGACGGTGATGGAGATGAGGAGCTGAGATGAAGCGGGAGAGAATGACCATCCTCATGCTGATTATTGCCGTTCTCGCAATTGGCATATCGGTAGCTGTACTGCCACTCACGGTCTCGCTATTCAGCGGAGAGCACAGATGGTATAACCTGAGCGGGAGAGGGAACCAGGTGCCGTGTGAGAAGTGTCATGCCGATGTTACAGCGGAGATGGAATCGGGAAGAGGACCGCACAGTGGCGAGACGGGCTATGGCAGGCTTAAATGCGATTACTGCCACAGAACTTTCGATTTA
>JAODGR010000049.1:12017-18281 GCA_025464275.1 Methanosarcinales archaeon | reverse complement strand
ACGTGTCCTATGTCCCCCCGGCAGGCGGATTCGGCTTGACGACCAATTCTGCGGATACGGGCTCGCTGGCAGCGCACAGGAGATTCGTGCTGAATGCGCAATGCAACGATATGCAGGCGGATGCGAATGAAGCATGTATCGCATGTCATACCCATATGCGGGTGGAGATGAACTTCAATGTCACCTCCGGGTTGATGCTCTACGTGAATGATTCCTATAATCTCTCATCCTCGTACTGGAATGTCACGGATATCTCACCGGCGGGGTATACACACTACCGGGAGGTGAAGGAGGGATAAAATGAGAAAGGGTGTGTTTATCGTATTGTTCATCGGTGTGGCGTCACTCACACTCTTCGCAAGCATAGATGTCATATCGCTCTTCGCCGGCGAGCACGCCTTTGTAAACATCTCCGGTGAGGGGAATCAGATTGATTGCACGGCATGTCATCACCGTATCGCAGATGAACTGAATCTCTCGGCAATCCACAGTGACCTGAGCTGTGAAGCATGCCACAGATTCACTGGTACGGGCATCACGTTCGCGAGCGGGGATACCACCTCCGCAGTGCCGGGGGAGGAAGTGCATGCAGCTTACACGCCTCGCTGCCTCGACTGTCATGGTGGCAGTGGCACCTGGATTGATGGTAAGTTCGCACCGCCAGCGCCAGCGTTCAATGCAAGCGATTACGGGAGCGAATATTCAGCACATCGTAAGTTCGTTGAGATGGCGAACGAATCAAATTTGAGTGTAGGGGAGAACGAGGCGTGTCTGGCATGTCATACGAATTATTCCACTGAAGTATCATATTCCTATTTCTACAACATCAGTTACACCCTTTCAAACTGGAATTTTACCAGTTTCGGATATAATGGCACGCGGAATTACGATATTCAGTGGAACAAATCGGGCGCTAAGCATGAGTTCATCAATCTGAACGGGATAGAATGCACGAAATGCCACGGTAACATCTATGATGCGCTTGTAAACGGAACCGATGGTGGTACAAATGAGGATTATTTGACACATGCGCCGATAGAGATTGATTCCGCACGCTGGGACACAGATAATTCATGGGGGCATTACAGATACCATTACATCCCTTCATCCAACCGCAGTGCATGGGTGAACAATTCTTACTGCCTCAAGTGCCACAACGTGCACAGGTATGCGGAGGAGCATCCGGCAGATAACCTCACTTACCAGCTGGATAATGTTAGTGTGGATACGAATTCCAGTGATGTGCACTGTGCAGAGGCTCTGAGCTGTGGAGCATGCCACGCCGAGGGGAAGACGAAGCAGGTGATTGACGATTCAGAGAGGGGAGGTGAGGGGCACAGTGTGAACGGGAGTTACGGATATTTCGTCGGCGGAGTTGCATCTACTTACGCCAGAACGTTCAACGGCGATATATGCATGGGCTGCCATGAAGCGGCGGTGCATCCTGATGGTGGTGGTAGCGGTGGAGGCGGTGGAGATGGTGGTGAGTGCTGCAGATGCCATGGAGGCGGTGGAGGAGGTGGAGGAGGTGGAGGCAGCGAGAGAGGAGGTGATGCCACAGTTAATATCCAATCGGAGCCCTCAGGGTATGCGACAAACAGCTGAGCTTCATCAATCTTCGGTTTAGTCAGCTTACTCAGCTTATATAGCCCTGTTTCAACATCACTTCTGCATTCAATATAGATGCACCTGCGGCACCCCTTATGGTATTGTGCCCCTGAGCGATGAATTTTAGCTCGTTCTTCAGCCGTCCACGGCGTATTCGTCCCACTGAGACGCTCATCCCCCTGCCTGCATCGCGGTCTAACTTGGGCTGTGGTCTATCGCGCTCCTCACGCAGTATTACAGGCTTCTGCGGTGCGAAAGGGGTGTTTAAGTCGGTCTTGAACTTCTTGAATGCTTCTTTCACCGCATCCTCATTCACTTCTCCCCTGAACTTCACCCAGATGGCTTCCGTGTGCCCGTCCATCACCGGGACACGGTGGCATGATGCACATACGGTGAAATCGGCATTTCTTATCTCCGAACCTTCGAGTGTACCGAGTATCTTGAGTGGCTCACTCTCCATCTTATCCTCCTCTCGCTCTATGTAGGGTATCACGTTATCCAGTATCGCCATTGATGGCACACCCGCATAGCCGGCGCCCGATACCGCCTGCATCGTGGCTACTCGCACCTCGGTGATGCCGAACTCCATCAGCGGTTTCAGGCACAGAGCCAGTACGATGGTGGAGCAGTTGGGGTTGGTGACAATGAACCCATCCCAGTTGCGGTTCCTTCTCTGCTCATTTATCAGTGCCAGATGGTCTGGATTTACCTCCGGGATGACCAGTGGCACATCCTTCTCCATTCGATGCACCGAGACGTTACTCGCCACACAATATCCAGCCTGTGCACATTCCCTCTCCACTTCCTTCGCTACGCTACCCGGGAGTGCGGAGAACAGGATTCTGAGCTCGTCATTCATGGCTTTCACCGCATTCTCCACTGGCTGAACGGTCATCTCGGCAGCATCCTGGGGCATCTCAGAGGTGAGGAACCACTTCGCAGCCTCGCGATAGGTCTTACCCGCGCTCCGCTCTGAAGCGAAGAGTGCGCCGAGCTCGAACCATGGATGCCCGTCCAGGAGCTGAACGAACCTCTGACCCACACTCCCCGTAGCACCCAGCACACCCACCTTTATCTTTTCACTCATCTCCCGCTTCTTACATTACATCAATTACATCACAGGCACATCAATATTAAAGATAAAGGATTAATGGCTTATGGCTTCCTGAGCAATGAATTAATTGCAGGTGAAAGGGAGTGTGGAGTGTGAGAGATGAGAGATGCAGCAGAAGGAGATGGAGCGGATGGTGGAGGTCTTTGATACCACATTGAGGGATGGCGAGCAGACGCCGGGGATATCATTCACGAAGGAGCAGAAGGAGGAGATAGCACGTCAACTGGATAAGCTGGGGGTGGATGTGATAGAAGCGGGATTCCCCATCAGTTCGAAGAAGGACAGGGAAGCGGTGAGGAGTATCACGAATTTGGGGCTCTCTGCTAAGATATGCGGCCTCGCACGGCTACTCACTTCGGACATTGATGCCTGTATCGAGTGTGATGTGGATATGATACACATCTTCGTACCCAGCTCGGAGATACAGCGTAAGCATACCACGGGTATGAGCGAGGAGGCGGTGAAGGAGCAGACGTATGAGATGACGAAGTACGTGAAGGGTCATGGTTTCCAGTGTATGTTCTCGGCGATGGATGCGACCCGTACGGAGCTGGGTTTCCTCCGTGAACTCTACCGGATTGCAGAAGAAGCGGGAGCAGACATCGTGAACGTACCGGATACGGTGGGGGTAAGCGAGCCATTTGGAATGTACGAGCTTGTGGGTGCGATAAGGGAGGTGGTGAGGGTGCCGATAAGCATACATTGCCATAACGACTTCGGACTGGCTGTTGCGAATAGCCTGGCGGCGGTGAAGGCTGGCGCTTCTCAGGTACAGGTATCGGTGAATGGACTGGGAGAGCGAGCGGGCAATGCCGACCTCGCGGAGACTGTGATGGCGCTGAATGCAATCTATGGATGTAAGACGAGGATAAGGACGGAGTACCTGTTTGAGACGGCGAAGAAGGTTGAACGATTCTCAGGTGTCCAAATCCCGGTCACGCAGCCGATAGTGGGGGAGAATGCATTCTCACATGAATCCGGGATACACGCACACGGAGTAATAAAGCGTAGTGATACATTTGAGCCCGGGATAATGACACCGGAGATGGTGGGGCACCGGCGACGGATTGTCATTGGCACGCATACCGGGCGCCACTCGATAGAGAAGAAGCTGTCCGAGATAGGGATGTCCGCATCACGTGAGCAGGTGGATGAGATACTGGAGCGTGTGAAGGAGCTAAGTGCAAGTGGTAAGAGGGTGACAGACGATGACCTCTACTCGATTGCGGAGGTGGTTACCGGTGAGGTCTCGAAGCATGAGCGAGCGGTGATATTGAAGGAGCTATCTGTAATAACCGGGAGTAACGTGATACCCACAGCTTCTCTGAGGGCTATCGTCAGGGGTAAGGAATGCAGAAGTGCCCAAATGGGTATAGGACCGGTGGATGCAGCGATAAAGGCGGTTCAGGATATCATAAGGGGTGAGATAGGAGGTGACCTCATACTGAAGGATTTCAGGATAGAAGCGATAACAGGTGGCTCCGATGCGCTTGCTGAGGTGATTGTCGGGGTGCAGAAGGGAGACCGGGTGGTGACTGCGCGAGGTGTCCGGGAAGACATCGTGATGGCGTCTGTGGAGGCGTTCATCAATGCGGTAAATCGATTGATGCAGGGGTGAGGCGGGTATTGATGCGTGATGCGAATACCGAATCGGAGACAGAGGCGGTCTTCGATAAGGAGCGAAGGTACATCATGCAGACCTACCGTAGACCGCGCATACTGATGGTGGCGGGTGAAGGTGCGAGATTGAGGGACTCTTACGGTAATGAGTATATAGATTGTGTGGGAGGCATAGCGGTGAATGTAACCGGTTATTGCCACCCCGCGGTCGTGGAAGCGATAAAGGAGCAGGTGGATAAGCTCATCCATGTCTCCAACCTCTACTATACGGAGCCACAGGTGGAGCTGGCGGAGAAGCTGGTCCATCTAACCGGTATGAACAAGGTCTTCTTCTGCAATTCCGGTGCGGAGAGTGTGGAAGCGGCACTGAAGCTCGCAACCAAAGTGACAGGTAAGAGCGGCTTTATAGCTGCGGAAGGCAGTTTCCATGGCAGAACAGCAGGAGCGCTGAGTGTAACTGCGGGGCACAAGTTCAGGCGTGCATTTGAGCAGTTACTGCTGAGGGGTGTGAAATTCGTCCCTTATAATGATGCAGATGCGATAGAGGATGCAATAGATGGCGATACCGCTGCGGTCATTCTGGAGCCTATACAGGGCGAGAGTGGAGTGATAGTGCCCTCAGATGGTTATTTAAGTGCTGTGAGGGATATCTGCACCGATAAGGGTGTTTTATTGATTCTGGATGAGATTCAGACGGGATTTGGTCGCACCGGGCGGTGGTTCTGCAAGGATCACGAGGGTGTGCAGCCGGATATAATGACGATAGCGAAGGCGCTGGGTAGCGGGTTGCCAATAGGGGCAATGCTCGCGCTGGAGGGTATAGAATTTGAAACGAGCGAGCATGCATCGACATTTGGTGGTAATCCACTGGCATGCCGTGCCGCACTTGCATCTATCGGTGTGATAGAGCGCGAGGGGCTGGTGGAGCGTTCAGCGGAGCTGGGTGCTTATCTCCTGAGTCGGTTACGTGCTGACGGGCTGGCATCGAGGGGTGTGGTGAAGGAGCTGAGGGGGAGGGGGTTGATGATAGGGATAGAACTGCTTGAGCCATGTACGGAGATCGTGGATGAGGCGTTGCGGCGTGGAATACTGATAAACTGCACTGCGGATAAGGTGATAAGACTCGTGCCACCACTTGTAATAGGGAGAGAGGAGCTGGATAGGGTGATTTCTGTGCTGGAGGAGATTATTATCGTGTAAAACCATCTTTACCAGATTCTATCTATCATCAACTTTACAGATATGATATAACAGATAGGGAAAAAGATAAAAGAGGGAACAGGATACAGGATGGATAGGGATGCCGTAAAGAGCCTGAAGACCGATTTGCTCTGCCTGGGTGCAAAAGTATCAGGTGCAGATGTGGACAGAGGTCGGAAAGCCGGTGCAGGACCCGCTGCCGGTGGTATGTTCATATTTGAAGGTACAGTAGCAAATGTGCCCACCCAGAGCTGGTTCGTCTCTCAATCGCCGTACAGCGTCCATAACATCGATAGCGAGGCTGGAGACGAGCATGAGCCTGAGCACCAGCATGAGCGTCAGCGCCGCTACGTATTGATGAAGGATGGAGAGAGGATAACCGAGATTAGAGTCCCAATTGCTCGCTTTCAGAGATTGAAGACCCGTGATGGAACACCATATTATAAAATCGCACTCCTGCACGGCGCCGATTGCTTCGCCACAACCACAATCCAGACCTGTGTATACTGGAACACACCAAAGCGATGTAAATTCTGCGCGATTGAGCTCTCATTGAGGAGTGGTGCAACGATAGCGAAGAAGACCCCGGAACAGCTCGCTGAAGTCGCAGAAGCGGCTAAGAAGCTGGATAAGGTCTCTCATGTGACACTCACTACGGGTACAACCGCGACCCCGGATAAGGGCATAAATTATCTCGCAGAAACCGCGGAAGCGATAAAAGA
>JAODGR010000049.1:0-11776 GCA_025464275.1 Methanosarcinales archaeon | reverse complement strand
TTTATCGTGCCCCTTCGCCCCATACCCGGCTCATTACTGGAGAACGAGAAGCCCCCTGCTCCTGTGAGGATGCATCGTATATACGAGCAGGTGGCGGAGATATTGGATGATGTGGGAATGAGCTGGAGTAGCAACATAGCAGGCTGCGTACGGTGCAGAGCGTGTTCGGCATTGCCTGATTTCGAATGAACAACCTCCATTATGCCATTATGCGAATTGATACTTTTAGATTTGATTAAGATTGTGATTGTGGCTGACTCCTCTCCCTCTCCTTTACCTCTGATACCGCCTCACCATCGTGGAACAGTATCCTTAACTCGTCACCCACCACCACATCACTGACACTTCTCACCACCCTCTCCTCTTTTATGCATATACTGTAGCCGCGTTCGAGAATTGCACGTGGACTTAAAGCATCCAGCTTGCCTCTAAGCGCATGTAAACTCTTCCGGTACAGCTGCAGATGATGTATAACCTCTGCAATCAGTGTCCTCTTCATATCATCCACCATCTGCCGGTATTGGTTTATTCTCTCTGTGGGCTTCCTGAATAGAACGTTCTTCTCCATACTCTCAAGTCGCCGCCTCTGCTGCTCTATCAACCTCTCCACACTCTTACGCATACGCGACTCAAGTGTGTTCAGGTTCTTCACTATCTCCCGCCGGTCGGGCACGACCAGTTCCGCAGCTTCTGAAGGCGTCGCCGCCCGCCGGTCTGCCACGAAATCTGCAATGGTGAAGTCCGTCTCATGCCCCACCGCTGATACCACCGGGATCTCGGATGCGAATATCGCTCTTGCTACACTCTCCTCATTAAAAGCCCATAACTCCTCTATCGAACCTCCTCCGCGTCCCACCACGAGCACATCCACCTTCATGAGCTCTTTGTTCACCCGGTTCATCAATCTGATGGCATTAACGATCTGAGCAGCCGCTTCTTCTCCCTGCACCGCCACCGGTGCCAGCAGGATACGCACATGTGGGAACCTCCGCCTTGTGATGTTTATCATATCACGGATCGCTGCCCCGGTCGGTGAGGTAATGACGCCAATGGTATGAGGTATAGCGGGTATTGGCTTCTTGTGTACGGTATCGAAGAGACCTTCATCCTTGAGCTTCTTCTTCAACTGCTCAAATGCCCTGTATAGTGCACCTATACCCGATTCCTGTATCTCCTCCACATACAGCTGATACTTGCCCCGCTTCTCGTACACACTTATATGCCCCCGCACTATCACACTCATCCCATCCTCGAGCTTGAATTTCAGTAATGCATTCCTATCACGAAACATCACACACCGCAACTCGGAATATTCATCCTTGAGTGTGAAATAAACATGCCCGGACGTGGGCTGACTCACATTGGAGAGCTCACCCTTTACATATAGCCCCCTCAATAACTCGTCACTATCCAGTTTCTGCCTTATGTACCTCGTTACCTCCCATACAGTGTATATGCGAGTATGAGCACGAGCATGAGCCTCTTCTGCTTCTACCGGTGCCTCCACCTCCTCCTGTCTACCATCTCTATCTGTATCATCTCTGACTGTAACACTCTCCGATTCTTTCCTCAGGTGCAGGAAATCCAGTAGTGTAATCTTCGGCTTCCCCATGGCTTATACCCCTACTATACCCGCCCTATATCCCTTTAATGATTGACGGCTTCTTCAATATGAGAGAAGGATAGCCGAGATAAGGCACACGGAACTTTGCTACTGCTATTACCCATTCTGGCTTCACCGGCTCCACTCTCACCCACCGGTCATCTCCCACCTTCACCGCCAGGCACTGCTGGTCATAGGCATCATTATTGTCACCCTTCGTGATGTAGCCTGCATGTGGCGCCGGTCTGCCATCCGGCATCGCTTCGCCCTCGTTCACCCAGTACATCGCTCGATGGATGATCGGCGTCACTGAGGTTAGCCCATCTGGTCTGTATATAATCACATCCCCGTAATTATTGAACGATTTATAATTGAGCTCCTTACCCTCCTCGAAGGTGATGATTTGTGTACGATGTGGCGATTGCACGAGTATCAAATCGCCTATCTGCATGTTCGGTAACATACTGCCAGACTCCACAGCGTACCCGATATGGTAGGTACCGGTGAGTGCATACGCCACCATTATTATCACACCCACGATAAAACCCGCCTCTATCAGGCTCTTACCCGTCTCTACCAGTACCCCTCTCATCTCCTCGCTCGTTGTTACTCCTTGCTTCTTATACTATAAAAGGTGTAATTTAGATTATATTGATTATATGATATAGTTTACAGGTTTACAGACCCGGACTCAGTAGCTCCCGGAGCAGTGAAGTTCTGAACTCCTTCTCACCTTCTATCCACATGTATCTGTGGCTGTGGCTGTGGTCACTTTCACCTATATCCATCTGCACCTGGATTATCTGCTTCATCTCCGTCTTCTCTCCTCGCTCGAGATGTTGAACCCACCACCTGGCTATCCTCTCACCGCCCGTCCTCAGTGGCAGTACGAATCTGACTGTTGCTCCTGTTCCCGGTAACACCACCTCACTGGTCTTCATCTCGACCGCACCCACACTGTAACCTCCTATCTGGAGTGTATACCTGTAGCCTGTCAGCTCCACTGGCTCAGTCCCTCCATTGGTGACCACAGCAGTAGTAATCACCTCCGTATCGTTCGCACTCACGCTACCAAAATGTGTGCTCACATCACTCACCGAGATTGCTACGTTCCCGTTCCCGCTCCCACTCTCACTCCCGCTCTCACTGCGGCTCCGGAAGTTAAAGCCCGACAGGAGACTGGTTCTGAAGCTACGTTCTATCACAACTGGATATTCATGCCTGGTGAGTCCGAGATCAAAGAGCATCCTCGCTTTCACTTCCACCTTCGTTCGCTCTCCATTACTCAGGTGCGTGAGCCACCACTTCTGAACCTGCTCATTAATCAGCTCTGTGGAGAATCTCAGTATAGACCTGCTCATCGGTCTTATCTCCACACCATCCACCGAAGATATCCTCCCCACCTCTATCCCATTCATCAAAACCTCCGCTTCTACATGCTCCAGAGGTATACGAAATGGATAGGGATTGTCTACCGTGAGCTCTGTCTGGAATACTGTTTCTGTTTCTGCTTCTGCTTCTGTTCCTGTTCCTGTTCCTCCTGCACTACCTCCTTCTCCCGGTTCATGCTTCAAGCCCACAATCGCTGGCTTTTTAAACTCTATAACATGCCCGACCGCTCCCATCATCCCCAGCTCCATCAGTGAGCCCATGAAGATGGCTATCAGTCCGATAGCAATGAGCATTCTGTTCCTCATTCTCTTTCCTCATCCCTGTCTTCATACATACACATACCCTATGTTTCAAGAAGCTATTAAAAGAGAGGGCATCTCAATACAATCGAGATGGAATACAATAGAGGAGGCGTGAGGTGGAGGAAGAAGGAAAAGGAAGGAGGGAGAAATGGGAGATGAGTGAGACGAGTAGTAACACCGGTATCGTCTATCATCCCGATTATCTGAAGCATTATACCGGGCGTAACCACCCGGAGAGGGCGGAACGACTGTTAGCCATAATGAGAAGGCTGGATGCAGATGGTATAACAGGGAGAGTGGAGCAGATATCTCCGGTGAGAGCATCGAAAGAGGAGATAGGATACATCCATGAGGGTAGCTACATAGCGAAGGTGGAAGTGATGTGCTCACGGGGTGGTGGCAGGCTCGACCTTGATACTCCACTCTGCCGTGATAGCTTCGATATCGCCATGCTCGCAGCGGGAGGGGTGGTGAAAGCGGCAGATACAGTGATGAAGAAGCCCGGTATGAAACACGTCTTCGCTCTGGTACGACCACCCGGGCATCATGCTACCGCAAGCAGGGGCATGGGGTTCTGTATATTCAACAATATTGCAATTGCTGCCGCGCATCTGAAGCAGAACCACGGCATCAGACGCATATTAATCGCCGACTGGGATGTACATCACGGTAATGGTACACAGGAAGCGTTCCTATATGACCCCTCTGTCCTCTACTGCTCCCTCCATCAATACCCTCATTATCCGGGCACCGGCTGGCTGAGGGAAGTGGGTAAGGGCGATGGTGAAGGCTACACCGTGAACATCCCCCTTCCTCCTGGTACCGGTGATGCCGGATACCTATACGCACTGGATAATGTGCTGGTACCGGTAGCCCGTGAGTTCAAACCTGAATTTGTACTCCTGTCCGCGGGTTTCGACCCACATATCGATGACCCGCTGGCTTCTATGTGTGTGACATCCCATGGCTTCGGGCTGCTCATGGATGTGATAAGAGGTATTGCAGAGGAACAGAGCAAAGGCAGGCTCGTGGCAACACTGGAAGGTGGCTATAACCTCTCTGCAATTGCTGATTCGGCTTCCGCAGTCTTCAATTCACTACTCTGCTCTGAGCAGGCGCGGTGTGAGGAGGCAGTGGAAGTGGCGAGAACGGCACCAGAAGCGGTTAAGAACCGTATAACGGAGGTAAAATCGGTATTGAAGCACTACTGGGGCTCAATTACATGATCAAGAATCAGGTGGAGCATGTGGAGCATGATGAAAGAATGGGCGTAAAGCATCGAGCACAGCTCTGGAAGAACCCCTGACCGACTCTATTACCAGTCCAAATTCAGATGCGAAGTTCCTCACCACCCTGTTAAACTCCTCATCACTCTCATCCGCATCCGAGTAGCATACCTTAATAACACGTTTGTAATGGTTCTTCAGCAGTTTTAAGACAGCAGAAGTGTCCCCTTTTCTATTCCTGTTTACTCCGAATCCGCCACCCCCGCCGCCGCTCATTATCTCTATACCCCTCTCCAGTATCACCTGTGGCTCTTCTATTATCGATGCCCCGGCTGGGGTCATGAAGAAGGTGCCTCTCTCCTCTCTTAACAGTGCCTGCACCTTATCTTTACCCACTGCAATCTCTATACAGTTGTTCAATATCTCACCCCCTCCTCCTCTCGGTATCACCACAGGCACATCCACATCCGCTTCCGCTTTCGTTATCAGCTCCTCCATCTCGACGGGCGTGCTGCCACACAATCCGTATCCCAGCAGGATGAGATCAACCACGGGGCTCAACTCCCTCACCCACTCTTCTATCGTAGCCCGTAGCTTATCCGGGTAATCATGCAATCGCAGCTCTGTCAGCTTGATAATCACCGAATCGGAGAGGTTATTCTCCTTAATCTCCTTCTTGATGCTTTCAAGACGCTTCTCTCTCAGTATTATATCACCATCTCCGGCAAACTCGGTTAGAAATCGCGCATTCATCTCGCTCACAGCCACCGTAATCACCGGATTTGTACTCTCTGGCAATACCATAAACACCCGTTTAATGCCTGTCCATTTAATGACCTCGTATATCTCCCGTCTCAGTATCTCACAGGTGATTATTCCCAGATGCATTTAGTGCTGTTAGTGGTAGCCTGTCATCATCATTCCGGCTCCTCTATCACTTCCACACCATACTCCCTCTCCAGAAAGGCGATGCATTCATCACGTGTTATCCTATGCCTGGCAGGTACCTTCCTCTGCTGCCTCTTACGCTCCTTTATTCGATAGCCCGGTCTCCTCAGTGAGACTGAGACATCCATACCGAAGATGCCAACAAGCGGGTCATACCGAATACCGAAATCGGTATGTTCCGCAATTCCGAATGAGAAATTGCCATAGGTATCAAATTGGCTCTTGTAGAGTTTGTTCTGTATTTTAAACGTGCGTCTGAGGAATTCACGCGCACGTGCTCCCCTGAGTGTGACCTTGCATGCGATTGCTTCGCCCCGTCTTATACCAAAAGGCTGGATAGTCCGTTTCGCAGCGATTTTTATCGGTTTCTGTCCCGCAATTGCGGGATTGGCGAGTAGTTTCTCCGCTTTCGCCAGCTTCTCACCGCTCTCGCCCACTCCCATGTTTATCACCACCTTGTCCACCTCTATCCTCCTCATTGGATTCGCGTTCGCGCTCTTATCCTTCTCTACTCTCATCACCTGTCACCTCACATCACCGGTACCTCTATCTCCTTCTCACCCACCACAAATAGATAATCCTCAATCGTCTCGAAACTCTCGCCTCCATCAAGCGGCTTCAATCTCACCACATTTGGCTCTGGACTCCTTATCACCCTTATCTCCTCTATCTCCCCTATCTGCGCTGAGTGCTTCCCCCAGGTCACCATCGCTTTATTGCCCGCCCTGTAAGGGAAGTGCTGCAATATGGTATTCGTGCTCAGGTCGAGGAGGATGGAATCATGTGTTCTTATCCCTGTATCTTCTTCCATCTGGAGATTCCGCCCATCATGCAGGTTCAACTGTATCAACCCGCCTCTTAACATCCGCTTGTTCTCCACGCGGCAGAGTTTACCCCTCGCTTCTCCCTCGCTTATGGACCGCAGGGAGAGTTTTCCACGATGGTCCACCAGTACCATGTAATGCATCCCTATCTCCGGAATGGAGAGGATATCAAAGATGCCAACCGGGAACTTGTGGTCCTTCCTCACACGCCCATCCACCATTATCTTCCCTTCATTCAGTATCCTCTTCGCTTCCCTGCGGTTATCCGCGAACTTGAGTATATCCCGCACAATCAAGAGCAGCGGGATACTCCTATCCGCTGGATGGGGTCCAGGTCTGGGCTTTACAGTCCAGTATGCCGTCTTCCTGCTTATTCGCCAGCTCCTCGGTGCCGCTATTCGCTTCTGATGCTTGCCCATTTTTTACCCACCAATACTTACACTCACACCTTACACATTACACATTACGGTCTCGTCTCTTTCTCTCGATTTAATATTGTGCTACATTGATTTTAATTAAAAAACTTCTTCTCTTTCTCTTCTCTCTCACTCTCATTCCACAGTCACACTCTTCGCCAGATTCCTCGGCTTATCTATCTCGCAGCCACGCGCCCTTGCTGTCCAGTAAGCGAGGAGGTGAAGTGCAACGGTGTTTGGGATGGGAGAGAGTATCGGTTCCGTATCCGGTACGTATATCACACCGTCCACATACTTCCCCACCTCCTCATCACCCTCCACTGCCAGTGCAAGCACCGGTGCATCCCGTGATTTCATCTCCTTTATATTGCCCAGTGTCTTCTCATATACATTATCACGGCTAAGAATAGCGACCACAGGCGTATCCGGCGTGAGCAATGCGAAGGGTCCATGTTTGAGCTCGCCAGCAGCGTAGCCCTCCGCATGTATATAAGATATCTCCTTCAGCTTCAGTGCACCCTCAAATGCCACTGGCAGGTTCACACCGCGTCCGACGAAGAAGACATTCTCAAATCCTGCGAGGTAGGTCGCATATCGCCTGGCTACAGCCTCCGTATCATCGAGTACCATCTGTGCAACCTGAGGCATTCGCTTCAGTTCCTCTATCCACTCCATAAACTCATGCTCCGATATCCTCGCCCTTCCCAGGTGGAGCCCGAGCAGATAGAGGATAGCCAGCTGTGCAATGAAGCTCTTGGTAGCTGCTACGCCTATCTCCGGTCCAGCCCTGATGTATATGGTCTCATCTGCGATTCGCGTCGCTGAACTGCCCAGGACGTTGGTTATCGCCACCGTGTGGCATCCAAACCGCTTCGCCTTCTTCAATGCCATGAGTGTATCCGCGGTCTCACCAGACTGCGTTATCCCTATCACAGTCACATCATCAGGAGCGAGTACGAAATCGGAATAGTTGAACTCCGATGCGAGCTCCACATGTACTGGAATCCCCGACAGATGCTCTATTATGTATTTACCGCACTGCGCGGCATAAAATGAGGTGCCACAGGCAACCATCAGTAGACTGGGACTGGCAGTACCAGCACCAGTACCAGTACCAGCACCTGTACCACTACCAGTACCTTTACCTTTATCCATGAGCTCTGCCCTTATTCCCAGCTCTATACCCGTCTCCGTTAAATACTCCCTGAGTGTATTTATAATCGCTTTGGGCTCTTCATGTATCTCCTTCAGCATGAAGTGCTCGTAGCCCCCCTTCTCGGCATCTTCTATCGTCCATGAGATCAGACTTGCTCCCCTCCTCACCTCCTCCCCGCCATCCATATTCTCGATGTATATCTGGTCCTTCTTCACCAGTGCGATATCCCCTTCCTCAAGGTATATCACCCGGTTCGTCTGTTCGAGCACAGCCGGTACATCTGATGCTATGAAGTTCTCTCTATCACCAACGCCGATGATGAGTGGGGATTCTCGCCTCGCTGCTATGAGTCCATCAAAGCCCTTTACTGCTACTATTATCGCATAAGAGCCCTTCAGGCATGGCAAAGCCTCCCTCATCACCGCCATCAGCAACTCCTCATCACCGGTGTAGGTGTGTGGCTTCTCTCTCCGCAGGTTCACCAGTGTCTTCTCTATCAGATGCGGTATCACCTCCGTATCTGTCTCAGAATGGAAGAGGCAATTGTGGAGTATACCCTCCCGCAGACTCCTGAAGTTCTCTATTATACCGTTATGTACAACTGCAATCTCTTCATTGCAGTCCAGGTGTGGGTGCGCGTTACGTTCCGATGGCACGCCATGTGTCGCCCATCTCGTGTGTGCTATCCCGATGGTGCCGGGGAACTGAGCTACATCCAGGTTCTGGATTAAATCAGATATGGACTTCAGTCCCTTGTAGAGGTGCACTTCACCTCTGGCGTTGTCCTGTACCAGGATGCCACAGGAGTCATAGCCGCGGTACTCGATTCGTCGGAGCGAGCTAAGCAGGATTGGCAGTGCTGCACGCTCCCCTACATAACCCACTATCCCGCACATCCTCACACCACCAGACTGCCATCGGGAATACGCCCACTCAGCTCCTTCATCGACTTTATACGCACATGATTCCCTATTATGGTCCCCGAAGTGGCGATTACATTGCTCCCTATCTCACAGTACTCGCCCACCATCACCCCTACCTTCACCCTGTGGTGTTCTCCTCCAATCTCTATGTCACCCTCGTCACTCCGTGCCACGAATCCCCCTTCCACTCGCGAGCCGGTATCAAAGATGGAGTCATGAATGGAGCAGAATGAGCCGATATTAACCATATCCATCAGCACAGTGTTACTGAGCTCAGAGAAAGCATTTATCCTGACATCATTGCCTATGCTGGTGGCGGGGAAGATGCAGACATTCGGTCCTATATCACAATTCTCACCTATGAGCACCGGACCCTGCAGATACGAATTCGCCCTTATCAGGGTGTTCTTGCCCACTGAGACATTACCCGTAATCGTGACTCCTCGTTCCACCTTACCCTCTATCCTACGCTCTCCTCTCCCGCTCTTCAATACTATATCATTCAGGCGAAGGATGTCCCATGGATATACCGCATCGAGCCATGCCCCGTGTGTCTCGTATGCCTTCACCCGGTAGCCGGCATGGACCATCCTCCTCAAGCCCGCAGGCAGCTCATCCTCCATGAACTCGAAGACCGTCTTATCAAGTGCGTATATACCGGTATTCACCAGGTTGCTTATCTCCTTCTCCGGCTTCTCCACTATATCCCTCACATACGTATTCTCCAGCATTACCACCCCGTATCTGCTCACGTCCTCATCCTCATACGCCTTTATCAGTATCGCATTACCCTCAGCATCCAGCAAATCCTCAATTGTGGCTCCATCTATCACATTATCGCCGGGGAGGACGAGGAATCGGGCATCTGTCTTACCCTCCGCGTACCGTAAGGCATCACCGGTTCCAAGCAGATGCTCCTGCACTGCATATTCTATCTCCACACCAAAATGAGCGCCATCACCGAAATAATCCATTATCTTCTCTTTCTTGTAGCCCACCACAAGTATGATTCGCCTTATTCCATTACTCGCCAGCGCTTCCACCACATACTGGAGCACCGGCTTATTTGCCACCTTTATCATCACCTTCGGCTTCGAGGCAGTGAAGGGTCTCAACCTCTCACCTTCACCCGCTGCAAGTACCACCGCCTGCTTAAAATTCATCTCATTTATTCCTTCTCCATATCCGGTATTTAAATTTTTTCTCATCTCCAACTTTGTAATGTAATAATAAATGGAGCAGATGGCAATGGCTGATGCGGTGGTAATGTTGTGGATGTTATGGATGGTGTGCGAATGAAGGGGATAAGGGTGGGGATACTGGGTCCTGCGGGGACTTTCTCGGAGATTGCAGCATTGAAATGGGCGGAATCGAGGGGAGAGAGGGTGGAGATGCGTTATTATGATACCATACTCGATGTATCGGATGGGTTATTGAGTGAAGAGGTGGATTACGGGATAGTACCAATAGAGAACTCACTGGAAGGCTCTGTTGGTGAGACCCTGGATGCCTTATCGGGCGAGAACGGCAATCCCGGTGCCGGTGCCAGTCCCGGTGCCGATGCCGGGTCTGGAATGGTGAAACAGACCCAGATGCAGATAGTGGGTGAGATATTAGTACCGATAAGGATATGTTTACTGGCACAGAGCTATGATTTCGATAGAATAAAGAGAGTGGTCTCGCATCCACATGCACTTGCGCAATGCAAGCGATTCCTGCGTGAGAGATGTAAGGGCAAGGAGGTGAAGCCGGTGGATAGTACCGCAGTAGCAGCAAAGCAGGCATCACAGTCTGAAGAGATTGCCGCACTGGCATCGGAAGCAGCAGCGAGAGAATATCACCTCAAGATAATAGAGGAGAATGTACAGGACATGGATAGTGTAACGCGGTTTGTTGTGCTCTCATCTGCTTCCAGCAACCTCTACACCTCACCCTCACCCACCGGGCGAGACAAGACTTCCATATTGATTTACCTCAAGGACCGCCCGGGTGCGTTGTATGATGTACTGGGCGAGTTTGCCATGCGGGGTATAAACCTCACGAAGATAGAATCGAGACCTTCAAAACGGGCTATGGGTGACTACATGTTTCATATAGATTGTGAGGGGCATAAGGAGGATAGGGCGATAAGGGATGCACTGGCGGGTGTGAAGAAGAGGGTGGCAATGCTGAAGATCCTGGGGTCTTATCCGATGGCGGAGGAGCTGCGGTAGGATAAGCAGCAGTGCCAGGTGCCATGAACATGAACTCATTCACTCTCCGATACCGATACCGAGACCCCTGCCTCCTCAAACGTTGCCATCTCTCGCAGTATCTTGCACGCAGCATCCACGAGCCCTATTCCAAGTGCTGCACCTGTACCTTCGCCCAGTCGCATATTCAAATTGAATATAGGAGTTAGCCCGATGTAATTCAGTATAGCGGAATGCCCGGATTCCACAGACAGATGCGATGCAATGAGAAAATCCTTTATCCGCGGACTGAGTTCGTATGCAATGAGCGCCGCAGCACCGGAGATGAAACCATCTATGATAACAGGGATGCGATGTGCGGCTGCGGCAAGCATCACACCAGCCATGCCCCCTATCTCAAATCCACCCAGTTTCGCCAATATCTCGATTGCATCCCCTCTATTCGGGTTGTTGACCTCTAATGCCCTCTTTATCAACTCTATCTTCCTCTCCAGCCCCTCATCGTCCAGACCCGTGCCACGCCCTGTTACACGTTCCACCGGCTCACCGGTGATGAACGCGGTGATGGCACTGCTCGGGGTGGTGTTCCCTATTCCCATATCACCCACGCCAACGATATCCACACCCTTACCCCTTCCCTCCTCTGCCAGTTCATCCTCCAGCACTCTTATACCGCACTCTATCGACCGAATAGCATCTTCATAACTCATTGCTCCTCCCTCTGCGATGTTCGCGGTACCATACCCTATCTTCATATCCACGAATTTGCCAGTACCAGTACCCGTGCCATTACC
>JAODGR010000052.1 GCA_025464275.1 Methanosarcinales archaeon | reverse complement strand
CCCCACTTTCAGTTTCAGTGGTATATGCGGCTCTCCGTATGAAAGCATCTTGTACTTTGGATTATTTGGATCTATGCTCACGTAGAACGCCCCTGAAGTTGGCCAGTTTACATTATAGATTCGTCCATTTGCATCGGGCTGGTAAGTATTTGCTAAATCGTCCGCTACATACCGGTACACCACGACATCGCTGAACGTTTTTCCCGCCGGGAGATTCTCGAATTGAATATTCTGCCCTTTCAGCACCCTCTCTGATGCACATGTGCTTACATCGATATGATTGAAGTTATCGCCTGTGCTCACAGCCATTGCCGTATGCATGAGAGCGAGGAGTGCAACGACAGAGATTACTGCCATACTTGAAGAAGTTACAGTTACAGCCACACCAGCCGATTTTATATCCACTTTTCCCCCTTCCCCTATTCTATACTACCTATCTCTATCTCCTCCTTATAGTTTACCCTTTATATAGCTTTGCGTTTGCATTTGCATCTGCACTTGCATTTCGCTAATATTCCCTATCACCAATGAAATCAGCGATTTTTATGAGGAATTCCCTGGCTTCTGGTCTGAAATTGGACTGTATCATTGCCCTCTTCGCCCTCTCCGTGTTCTCTCTGACCAGTTTACGCGAATAATCGAGTGAGCCGGTTCTTACCACTATCTCCCTCACCGCTTCTATCTCATCCATGGTAAGATGTGGATTACCGAGTGTGCGCAAGATGAATCGCCGCTCCTCTTCGGTGCACCTCGACAATGCGTGCATGATTAACAATGTCTTCTTCCCTTCTCGTATATCCGAGCCCACGGGCTTGCCTATCTTATCTTCCATCCCAAATAAACCCAGGATATCATCCTGCACCTGGAATGCAATGCCAAGCGGGATACCGTACTCACGCATGACCTGCAACTCACTATCCCCCGCTCCCGCCAGGATGGCACCGATCTGAAGAGGACCTTCTATTGTATAGCTCGCTGTCTTGAGTTGATGTATCATGAGAATCTCGTCCTCAGTGATGCTACCCTGCATCTCCGAGGTTATATCCATGATCTGCCCGTACCCCACGTTCCTCACTATCTCAAGGTACTTGCACAGAGCCTTCCTGACATATTCAGCATTGAAACTCGAACTTGCCAGCACTTCCTCACCATAGGCTTCCAGCAGGTCACCGGTAAGAATCGCCATATTCTCACCGTATCTAACCGATTTCGCACTTCCAAGCCCGGGTCCAAATTCGCGTTCGCAGATATCCCGGTAGAGGACATGGAAGGTGGGCTTGCCACGGCGTAGCTCATCCTCGTCCATTATGTCATCGTGTATCAGCAGGTAGCTCTGCATCAGCTCAATGGATATAGAAGCATCTATGATGGCGCGTTCGGCATCACCCTCAACGTCGGAGATGCATTTATAGCCATAGATGAAGAAGATGGGTCTGAGCCGCTTACCACCCCGCAGGGTGTATTCCCTGGCATTTAATATCACATCACGGGCATAAGGTGAGATTCGGGCTGCTTCATCCACCTTATTAGCCAGGAAAGAATCCAGATGCCTGTTTATCTCCTCACGGTAATAAGAGATGGTTGCGTTTAAGTCCGTGTCTATACCTCTGTTCATCCCTTTGCTTTATCTTATCAGTTCTCAATAATTAAAGTTAAACATCAAGTTTAGTTTAAAACTAAAACAGCTATTGGATTGGATATGCCGGTGTACAGATACAGATACAGAGGCAAATGCAGGAGAGGAAGAGGGGAGTGGGCAACCCTATCAGGGTTTGCGTTTGCAGTTCTACTGTTATTATCATTATCATCCCTCTCTGGAATGGCTGGAGCTGGAGATGCGGATAGCCCGGTGGTTTATGTGGTGAGAATAGAGGGCACAATCACAGAAGGCACAGCTATGGAGGTACTGGAAAGCCTGAGTGATGCGGAAGCTGCGAATGCCGAAGCAGTTCTGCTCGAACTGGATACCCCCGGTGGACTGGTGGACTCCACACTGAAGATAACCGAGGGGATAATGAACTCCAGAGTGCCGGTGATCACCTATGTAACGCCAAGAGGCGCGATAGCGGCATCGGCTGGCTCTTTTATCCTCGTATCCGGCAACATCGCGGCAATGACTCCGGGCACAACCACCGGTGCTGCAATGCCTGTCTCGATAGGCATAAGCGGGCGGCACCCCGCGGACAACAAGACGGTGAAATTCTTTGCCGAGCATATAGCGAGCATAGCGAGGTCGAGCGGTAAGAATGCAACGCAGGCAAAGCTGTTCGTGACCGATAATGCGGTCTTGAATGCGGATAGAGCATTGCAGGTGGGTATAATAGACTACATCGCGAGTGACGAGCGTGACCTCCTGAGGATGGTGGACGGTAAGAGGGTGAATGTTACAGGAGGCAGGAGCATAATCCTGGATACACGAACTGCATCACTCCACCCCAGGGGAGAGAGTGCACGTTCATCACTGCTGAAGATACTGGGCAACCCGCAGATAGCTGTTATTCTATTCATTGTTGGTTTATACGGGCTTATCTTCGGCTTCATGTCCCCGGGTACGTACGTACCTGAGATGATAGGCGCTATCTGCCTGGTCTTATCGCTCTACGGTATGGGGCTCTTCAGTGTGAACATGTTCGGGCTGCTTCTGATAATTATCGCGATCATCTTATTCATTGCGGAGGCACTGACGCCGACCTTCGGGATACTTACTACGGGCGGAGTGGTATGTCTGATAGCAGGAGCGCTGATATTGCCAAAAGAGCCACTGCTATTTGACCCACGATGGTTCCGTGGGTTCATAATCACCATACTGGGAATCACCATTGCATCTGCTGCGTTCTTCTTCTTCGCTATCGGCGCGGTACTAAAGGCGAGGCGAAGGCGAGTGAAGGTGGGAGGTGAGGAGCTCATCGGGCATATCACACATGCACTGACGGAGATAAATGAAGAAGGTGGTACATTAAAGATACATGGTGAATACTGGAATGCACGGACCATGCCGGGAGCGGAGAGAATAGAGCGAGGTGCGAAGGTGGAGGTGGTGGGTAGGGAAGGACTGACATTGATTGTCAGGCGTGCGGAAGGTACAGGTAGATAGAGGTATAGAGGTATAGAAGTATAGAAGGGAAGGATAGAAGGGGGTAGGATGTAGGGATGTACGCAGACCGTATAAATGCCTTGCCACCCTATCTCTTCGCAGAGATAGACCGTAAGAAGCGAGAGGCTGAGCGTAAGGGTATAAACGTAATAGATATGGGCATAGGGGACCCTGATTTGCCAACCCCACCGCACATAGTGGAAGCGCTATGTCATGCAGCAGGCGACCCTGCGAACCACCGTTATCCAACATACGAGGGTATGCTCGCATTTCGTGAAGCGGTGGCGGGATGGTACAGGCGGAGGAAGCATGTGAATCTGGACCCAGATAGTGAAGTATTGACCCTGATAGGCTCAAAGGAGGGCATAGCTCATTCTGCATTCGCATTCCTCAATCCAGGAGATACTGCTCTCGTCCCCAATCCCGCATATCCGGTCTATAATAATGCAGTGATAATGGCAGGTTCTGTACCTTTCTACATGCCATTGCTGGAGGAAGAGGGATTCAAGCCCGATTTAGACCGCATAGATGTGGACGTGGCGAAGAGAGCGAAGCTGATGTTCCTGAACTATCCAAACAACCCCACTGCCGCTACCGCAGATACCGAGTTCTTCAGGGAGGTGGTGGATTTCGCACATGAGCACCAGATAATAGTACTGCATGACAACCCCTACTCTGAACTGACCTTCGATGGTTACGAAGCGCCGAGCTTCCTTGGAGTGCGTGGTGCGAAGGAGGTGGGTATCGAGTTCAATTCGCTATCCAAGACGTATAACATGACCGGCTGGCGGATCGGGTTTGCAGTGGGTAATTCCGAGCTACTGAACGGGCTGCGAGTGGTGAAGACGAATATAGATTCCGGCACGTTTCAGGCGGTTCAGGTAGCGGGTATAGCAGCTCTGACTGGACCACAGGAGTGCATAAGAGAGAATGTAGCGGTCTACAGAGCGAGACGGGACGTGCTATTTGAGGGATTGCAGTCTGCGGGTATCGAATTGCGTAAGCCGGAGGCGACATTTTATCTCTGGGCACGTATACCACCGGGCTTCTCCTCCTCCATGGCGTTCTCAATCTTCCTGCTGGAACGCGCGGGGGTGGTGGTGGCACCCGGTACAGGATTTGGTGAGTATGGAGAGGGTTATGTCCGTTTCTCGCTGTGCATGGATGTGGAATTGATAGAGGAGGCGTGTGAACGGATAAGAAGGATTCTGTGAAATGATGTAGATTTTTATTGAAGACCGTTGATAGGATATTATAACCGATAATCAGCTTTAAATAGCGTGATTCAGTTATTTCTCTATTGTAATGGTACTGAATTGAACAAACTCACCTTCTGTGAGTGGGTGGTATTTTTCCATCTTCCTGCATGAAGCATGAGGTGAGTGAAGGAGTGAGAGCTGAGAGATGAGGAGAGGGGTAAGAGAGAAGGGGGAGTCATTCGCGGCATTCGCGACATCCTCGGATGCTCAGGTATTTGCAATTGCGACAGTGCTGTTCGTCTCGATAGCGGTGACCGCGATTACCATATATATCGCGATTAATGCCCCGATAGAGATGGAGAGATGCGAATTTCAGCACACTAAGGAGGTGACACAGGATTTTTACGGGTTATACTCCACCATAAACATGCTCCAGTCCAGAGTGCACTCGCTTATTCAGCGTAGCGGATTTTGCCAGCTACGGTCTCTTATGCAGTCTGTGGTAAGAAGTAACCCGGTTACCTCGACTGTTTCTATCAAAACCATGCCCTCCTGTGACTCCTTCCTCGTTCCACCTCAGCCGTCGGACACACTCAACTTCTCGCCTTCCGGGGGTCGCATTACCGTGCGACTGAGTGAATCAGAGAGTATAAGATGGCGAGTGGACAATTTCTCGGGTAATTACACTGTGGAATCCGGTGCTGTAAATGTCACTGCCAGCGGTGCACTCACACTTGATGGTCCTCCTTTTGCCAATGCATCCGTCATTGTGCCCAATAGTACTTCAGGGTTTGATACAGGTAGCGATAATACCGTTTACGAGTCCATCAGGTGGTGTGTGGCGGGTCTGAGTCAGAATACAGAGCTAACCCTGCGAGTGAGGACGGGTAATTCCTCTGATATGAGTGATGCACCCCCCTGGAACATGTGTGAAGCGATAAACTCGAGTGAGTTCATAGTAGAAGGGAGTGGATGTGGCTTCTCGCTCCTGTCGAACCATGACGGGCATCGGTATATCCAGCTCAGGGTGGAACTGAATACCACGGATGGTGATGAAGCACCTGTACTCACTTCTGTGGAAGTGCAGTATCATTATAATTACTCATATCTGCGCTACATAAGATACGGTAGTGGGAGCGAGGGGGGTATTGACGGTGTGTGCAATTCCTCCGGTTGCCATTACAATTTCTCAGGTAATTACTCACTTGTATCAGGTAATGTAAGTATTACACCAGATGGTAAGCTGAAGCTCTATGGATACCCCAACAATGACACCCGTGGATGCATCGTCTCCAATATCACCTGTACCGGCGGCACTGTAGGATTTGACACCAACCTCACCAATCAGGATGGGAATATGAGGTGGAGAGCCACAAACAACACCGTGTATGAGAATCTCACATGGTATGCAGAGAATATCACTGCCGATACGGATATAATCCTGAAAGTCAGAACAGATATGTATGGAGACATGAGGCATGCCACACCGTGGGAGGACTGTTATGCAATCAAATCGAGCGATATAGAGGTGAACGAGAGTGGTTTCAGGACTTTTCCGCTCACAGATTTGCTATCTGTATCTAAAGGGCATCGGTATATCCAGTTACGCATTGAATTGCTGAGCATAAACCCCTACAAGACTCCTGTACTGGTTAACGTCAGCATTGGTTACCGCCATGCACATGCAATCACACTCGCAGAGGCTTCTGGCACCATCAGGTACTCCACCAGTTATCATGACCAGAGGATTGTATACGAGAACGGCGCGGTGATAACGAGCCAGGACAGCGGTGGATCAGAATTTGTACATCCGCTCGCTCCTTTTAATTTCTCGTTCTCCAATGTATCGTATACGGATAACGGCACCGTGAAACACTATACGAGAATAGGGCTGAGTCTGGTGGACCTGAGAGGTGATGGGGTAGCAGCCAGAGCGGGTGAGAATGTTCATCTGCAGTTAGAAGTCGGGAGTTATGAACATATTCATAATCTGCACTATCCAAGTCTCACCATAAGCATCACTTCAGACCACTACCGTGCCATCAGGCGATGGCTCAGTGATACGCTCGATGATGCGGAGAATCTCATACCCGGTCGCGATTACAGTGAGCCGGTGGTTGATGATGCGAGGAGAGAGGTCACAGTGGAGTTCTATGCGAGAGGAGAAGGAGTGAAGCTGTACTTAGAGGTGTTCACCTTTGAGGTGCGTGTTCATTAAAATTAAAAGTTGATTCCGATTTTATAGAAGTAATTTCTCTATCCTTTCAGTAGACCGATGATGAGGATAAGGATGAGGATGAGGAGGTAGAGATGGGGGTAGAGGAGGAGAAGGTAGCGAGAGCGTATACAAAGGAGCTTCTGGGTGTGATAGAATCTATATACGAGCTCAGGATAGAGAATACGGAGGCGGTATCTGAGCTGATAACCGGGGCGACGGTGGATGCTGCTATGATATTGAGGATATGTACAGCCCTGAACTCATGGGTGGCGATGAATGTGAATACCCAGGCATTACCACCTTCTCCCGGTGGAGCCGGGATTGAACTACCACTGGATGTGGTGAAGGAGGTGGTGAAGACGATGGTGGCAGAGAGGTAAGGCAGGCGCGGGCGGAGCAGGCGAGCAGGCGGAGCTGAGGTGCATGGAGCCCAAGGGAGGGATGGAAGTGGCTAAGAGTGAGAGTAAGACCAAGCGTAAGGGTACGATAGCAGAGAAGATACTGGATGGTGAAACAGGAGAGATAGTGGAACGAGAGGTTGACTACATAATGGTGAACGATATAACAGGTGTGCCTGCGTTTGAGGTTCTTGAGGCACTGGAGGATGACCAGGAGCAGGTGGAGCAGGCGGGTAAGTTAGATAAGGTGGTGGTGGTACAGGACCATTACGTACCGAACAAGGATATAGCCTCGGCAGAGCAGGCGAAGGCGTTACGCAATTACGCCAGGCGGTACAGGATAAAGAATTATTACGAAGTGGGTAGAGGTGGGATATGCCACCAGGTAATGATAGAAGAGGGCTTTGTGGCACCAGGGAGGTTGATAATAGGTGCTGATTCACATACATGCTCTTACGGTGCACTTGGCGCTTTATCTACCGGTGTGGGCTCAACGGAGGCAGGAGCAGCAATGGCTACCGGGAGGTTATGGTTCAAGGTACCGGCGACCCAGAAGTTCGTGATAGAAGGCAGGTTGAGGGATTACGTGATGGGAAAGGATATAATACTGCATATCATAGGGGATATAGGAGTTTCAGGGTCGTTATACAAGGCACAGGAGTTCTACGGCACCACGATAACTCATCTAAGCCTGTCTGACCGTATAACGATTGCGAACATGGCGGTGGAGGCGGGAGCCAAAGCGGGTATCATCCCGCCAGATGAGAAGGTATTTCAATACCTGCGTGGTCGGGTGAGGGGCGATTACAGGGCGGTATATGCGGATGAAGGTGTGGAGTATGAGGAGGTATTCGAGTATGATGCCTCAGAGATACCACCCACGGTTGCAAAGCCCTTCTCTCCTGCCAATACCGTGCCTGCAAGTGAGCTGGACGTTCCTGTGGACCAGGCGTACCTGGGCTCATGTACAAATGGTAGGATAGAGGATTTGAGAATAGCAGCGCGGATATTGAGGGGCAGGAAGGTGCACCCCGATGTGCGACTGATTGTGGTGCCTGCGAGTGAACGGGTGCTGAGGCGCGCGATTGAAGAGGGTCTGGTGGGTATATTCATGGATGCTGGTGCGTTTATATGTGGTGCTACATGTGGAGCGTGTCTGGGTGGTTATATGGGAGTACTTGCAAAGGGTGAGCGGTGTGTGAGCACAACCAATCGAAATTTCATTGGTCGAATGGGGCATAAGGATTCGGAGGTCTATCTGGCGAATCCTGCAGTGGTCGCCGCTTCTGCCGTTACAGGACGGATAACAGACCCCATGGAGCTGGAGGGCTTCTAACAGCCATCCCATCAAAAACAAAGAGATATATCCCCCGATGTGCCGATGTGCGAGCTCATTTATAAACGTTCTTCTGTTCCACCATCAAAAAGCCAAAAAGCGAAAAAGCGAAACTGCCTTATAGAGAATAACCCTAATATAATATAGACGTGAGGCGACGAAGATGTCGGAAGAAGAGATAGAGAAACTGAGAATGGAAGGCATGGCAAGTATGCAGAACACACCGGTAAAAAGGAAGATAGAGATAATTGACACTTTAGCGACTTACGGAGAGAAGGGGATACCGGCAATACAGGATATCCTGAACAATGCGATGTCCCAGACGGTTGTGGACTATGCCACTGAGACTCTTAACAGACTTAAGAAGGAGTAAAACATCCTCCCTGAATAGCCTGTAAGAGGAGTAAAATAAAGAGGGGGACTTTTTTTATCTGTCTCCCACTATTTTTTCCCTTGCATTAGCTTATTTTACCTTACGTTTACAGGGCATGATCATCGAGGTTCCAAAGAAGGTGATGGATCTGGATGTGGCTCTTGGGCATTCAAAAAGTTAAAACCTGATAAAATATTATTTGATACTAAATTTTTATAGTTACCAAATGGAAGAGAATATGGCTAACCTGATCAGGGTGAAGTGTGATGAGACGGAGATATTGATAGAATCCGAGGGTGAAGCGGCTGAAGCGGAAGTTCCTGAGATGGTAGCTGTAATGGGCAAAGTAAGAGGTAAAATCATCCCTTTTGAAGAGATTTCCTCTACAATACAGAAATTTTGTACATCGCTTGCTAAAACATTTAAGGGATTAGAACCTGAACATACTCCGAACCGGATAAGCGCGGAATTTGGTCTCAAGCTCAGCGCCGGAGGTAATGTATATATTGTTAAATCAACAGCCGAATGCAGTCTGAAGATTAAGGTTGAATGGCAGATAAAGTGAGCAGCATAGGAAACTTAGAGCAATACGTGCACAAGATTCTGCAGCCGGATAATAAAGAAATAAATGGCACTGGATTCTTCTGCCATCCCGAGGGATATATTCTCACGTGTTATCATGTGATTGAACCCCATCTAAAGGCAGGCAAAACCGAAGTCAATGTTATTTATCAGGGCGAAAACTATCAGGCGCAAATTTGCAAAGAATACTGCATTGAAGATGCGGACATAGCAGTCCTCAGGATTGTTGAAGCACCACCGTCACTGAAATATCTTCCACTCGATACACACCACCGATATAGCATTGGGGACAATATCCACAGTTTTGGTTATCCTCAAGGATATTTCAGTGAGTCAGGCATAAATATCAATGGCTCAGTTGGNNTGCAGATTACCGGACTCAATTTGAGTAATGTAGATTGTGGCTATAGTGGAGCTCCGGTATTGAATTTGAAGAGCAAGAAGGTTATTGGACTTATATGTGCACGATACAGGGGGGCACAAGCATTCTTTGTACCTTTGACGACGCTGCTGGAGCGCTGGCACGCGTTAAGAGATGTTCATGATGTGTTCAAAAAAATACGGTCACGACTTGCCCGAAGTGCGGAAGAGGAATTGAATAAGAAATTGAAAGATAGCAGGTTCATTCCCCTTAACCTCGAATGCGGCACTATCCCGGCGGAAAGAGCGGAAAGAGAGGAAAGAGAACAAGCAAGGGGATGGGCTCATGGACGCAGGTGGGAGGACTTTGATGTAAAAAACCTCCTCTCTTTTTCCAGATCGTACATACTCAGTTCATCTGTTGGTACGGGTAAGACCACCTTTCTGTACTGGCTGATCACACAACTGATCAGTAAAGAGACCGTCCCTATCTTTATGACCTGTGCAGAATTCGAGAGTATAAATCCACGGTCATGGAATGAGTTTAAAGAGCAACTGATCGCGAGTTTTGAAGACGAGTTCTTAAAGGAAGACGTAGAATACTTCCTTGACTCATGTTTCCGTCGTGGCGAACTCTTTTTCCTGTTTGACGGGCTGGATCAGATAAAAGGGAACGATTATAATAATCTGGTAAGTACTATTTTTAAGATTATCTCCAACAATCATGTTATTATAAGTTCCAGACCCTCTTCTGTTATCACATTTGAAACCGAAAGCAGCCTCCCTTTCCTGAGATTAAAACCTTTCTCCGAAGCGGATGAGAAGCTGTATTTTGGCGATGATTATGAGAGAGCCAGAATCGTATCGAGGTTCGCACCAGATTTAACCCGAATCCCGATGCTCGCATATATGGTGAAAACCCTTATCAGAGAAGGCAAAGCTACTGATATCACCAACAGGGCTGATATTTACAGACGCTTTATGGATTATATCATATATCATCATGATTCCAATATTCCTTTTTCACAGCAAAGGTTTCAACAAACGTATAAGATAAAAGAAGCGCTCAAGCGTATTTCTTTTG
>JAODGR010000043.1 GCA_025464275.1 Methanosarcinales archaeon | reverse complement strand
CTCGCCTCGTCTGTGAATGCCGCCAGAGCACCGTACTGCGCAAAGGAGGTGCAGCATGAGAGTGATTGCTGGTGCACCGTCTCTATCTTCTCCACCAGCTCCCGATTTACACACGCACAGTATCCAAGCCGCCATCCTGTCATACTGTACGCCTTGCTGAATGCGTTCACCGTTATCACATTCTCATAGTCACTCGCAGGGCTGTAATGCCTGCCCTCATAGATCAGCTTCTCATACACCTCATCAGAGATGACGAAGATCCCCTTCCTGCTGCATACATCCATTATCTCCCTGATTATCCGCTCTGGAAAGACTGCACCCGTGGGATTACTTGGCGAATTGAGTATCAGCAGTTTGGCACTCGTCTCCTCCAGCTCGTGCATGAAATCGTCACCCGGGATGAAACCCTCCTCCGGCTTCAAACTCAGCCACTCCACTCTCGCATCTGCCAGTCGGATCTGAGCCTCGTAACTCACCCATGTGGGATTCTGAATTGCCACCACATCTCCCCTGTCTGCCAGTGCCATGATTATACAGTAGATTATCTGTTTCGCACCACCTGAGACGACGACCTTATCCGCATCGATGCCACCGATACGGTTCTCCCTCTCCAGTTTGGCTGCTATTGCCTCTCTAAGTTCTGGTATACCCTTTGAGGGTGTGTAGTGTACTTTACCTTCATCCAGTGCCCGTTTCGCCGCGTCCTTTATCACCTCCGGCGTATCAAAGCCCGGTCTACCTATGGTAAGGTTAATTACCCCCGGCTTCTTTGCTGCTTCGTTATATTTGAATGTCGCTGAGGGCTTTACATCCTCCATACGGGCTGCAAAGGTAAGAGATCTCATACTCTGCTCATCTCATGCCCTTCTCATGGCTCCACACGCATAATCTTCCTCGCCTGCTCCGGATACCTGGCTATGAACTTCATCTCATCCTCCGTCACCGGCTTCTGCGTGTGCACATTCGCATAGCGCACGAGCTCCAGTATCTTCCTCGCTTCCTCTTCATCCTTGAACTTCAATTTATACCTCCCTGCAACGTTCTTGAAGCCTTTTATCCCGGAGTACTCTCCCGCGGTTATCTGCCTCCCGGTCTCTATCATCTCGATGTGCCCCCTGCCCACCTCCGTGTAATCATACAGCTCATAATTCCTGCTGTCCTTCAGTGCCCCATCTGCATGTATCCCGGATTCATGTGCGAAGGCATTCTCACCCACCGCTGGCTGATTCACCGGTATCGGCACTCTGAACGATAGCGATGCGTATTTGCATATCTTCCATGCGTATCTCAGGTCTATATGCTCATCCAGCTTGTATCTCTTCGCAAATCCACTCGACTTCTTCACCGCCAGGATGGTCGAGACCAGGTCGGCATTGCCCGCACGCTCGCCCATTCCGTTCACCGTTGTGGTGATATATGCATCAACACCCGCATCTATTGCACCTTTCGCTCCCGTAACCGAGCATGCAACCGCCATTCCCAGGTCGTTATGGCAATGCAGCTCAACAGGTATTCCTGTCGCCTCTGCTAACTTCTTCACACGCTCGTATATCGTGAACGGGTCGTCATAGCCCAGTGTGTCGCAGTATCTTATACGGTCCGCGCCGTGCTCCTTCGCTGCCAGACCGAATTCTATCAGTCTATCAAGCTCTGTCCTCGATGAATCCTCAGCATTTACACCTATCGTCTCGGCACCATGCCTCTTCGCTGCCTCCACCGCTTCGCACGTCATCTCCAGTATGTCGTCCCATGTGTATCTATTCATGAACTTGCCCTTCAGCATCTGGTCAGAGGTGGATATACTCAGGTTCACATGCTTCAGCTTGGGCACCAGCTTGAAGCCCAGCTCCACATCCTCCTTTATCGCTCTCATCCATCCTCCCAGTCGAATACGCTTCAGCGCACCCAGCTCCACCAGTTCGAGATTGGCATTCAGATAGTTGGTCTCATGCCTCGTGACCGGAAACCCGAACTCACTCTGGAAAATGCCCATCTCGTCTAAATAGAAGTTCAGTAATGTCTTCTCCAGCTTCGCCAGCCCCAATCTCGAGGTCTGCACTCCATCCCTGTTCGTAACATCTATTATGTATATGGTGTTATCCGGTTCCATCCTCACCCCTCCTTCACCATCGCCATAAATTCCTCCTCGCCTATTATCTTCACGCCGAGTTGCTGCGCTCTCCTCAGCTTAGAACCCGCCTCCTCACCTGCCACCACATAGTCCGTCTTCTTCGTGACGCTCGATGTGACACGCCCGCCGAGCTGCTCGACCTTCCTCTTCGCTTCATCCCTCGGGATGGAGATTCGCCCGGTGAATACAAATATCTTACCAGCCAGTGGCTTCTCCTTCTCCGCCTCTGCTCCTGCCTCCGCCGCCTCTGGATTCTCATACCTCACTCCCACCTCCTCAAGCTTACGCAATAGCTCCTTCGTACTCCCCTGCTCGAAGAAGAGGATGATACTCCTCGCCACCTCCGGTCCTATCTCCGGGATGCTCACCAGCCTCTCATAGGTGGCATTCCGCAGGTCATCCATATCCCTGAAATTGGCTGCCAGCAGTAATGCCGTATGCTCACCCACATGCCTTATCCCGAGTGCATAGATCAGCCGTGCGAAGGTGGTCTGCTTGCTCCTCTCTATCGCATCCAGTAGCTTCTCCGTCGATCTCTCGCCCATGTGCTCCAGTTTCATCAGCTCGCCCTTCATCCTGCTCAGAAGGTACAGATCCGCCACATCTGTGACCATACCCCGGTCCACCAGCTGCTCAATCAACTTCTCACCGAGACCTTCGATGTCCATTGCACGGGTAGAAGCGAAGTGCTTCAGCCTCTCCTTCAGCTGGGCTTTGCATGATACACCGACACAGCGTCTTATTGGTCCCTCCTTCAATACCTCCGCACCACAGACCGGGCATCTATCGGGCATCCTGAACTCCTTCTCCGCACCTGTTCGCCTCGATTTTACCACACTCACCACTTCTGGTATCACATCACCCGCCCTCTCCACCACCACTGTATCCCCTATCCTGACGTCTTTCCGCTTCAATTCCTCCTCGTTATGCAATGTCGCCCGGCTGACCGTTACACCACCTATCTGCACGGGTTCGAGGATCGCAACGGGTGTCAGTGCACCTGTACGCCCCACCTGCACCACTATATCCTTCACCTTCGTGAACTCCTCCCTCGGCTGGAACTTGTATGCTATCGCCCATCTCGGACTCCTTGAGATTGTTCCCAGTCGATTCTGGTACTCCACCCTGTTCACCTTCACCACTATTCCGTCGATCTCATAATCCAGCTCGTCTCTCCTCTCCTCCACTTCTCGATGGTATCTTATAACGTCCTCTATCTTATCGAACAGCCTTACCAGCTCGCTCACACGAAAGCCTATGCTCCTCAGATAATTCAGTATCTCCCACTGGGTGCTGAATTCCCTACCTTCTACCCGCCCGATGCCATAAGCAAAGAAGTCAAGGGGTCTCGATGCCGTGACTCGCGGGTCAAGCTGTCTCACAGAGCCCGCGGCGGCATTACGCGGGTTCGCAAACATACGCTCTCCTCGCCTGCCCAGCTCTTCATTCAGCTCTCTGAACCCACTCACCGGCATATAAACCTCGCCTCTCACCTCGAGCAACGGTAATGCCTCCGAGAGGGTGCGCAGTGGTATCGTCTTTATCGTCCTCAGATTCTGTGTCACATCCTCTCCGGTCCAGCCATCACCCCTCGTACTCCCGGCAACGAGGACACCGTCTTTATACACCAGCTCCATAGCCAGCCCGTCTATCTTCGGCTCCACCACATATTCTATCGTATCCACCCCCAGCATACGCTTCACTCGCTCGTCAAACTCGGTCACCTCCCCCGCGTCCGTCACGCTCTTCAGGCTCAGCATCGGGATGCTGTGCCTGTAAGTCCTGAATTCCTCCAGCGGCTTCGCTCCCACTCGCTGAGTGGGCGAATCTGGGGTTATAAACTCAGGATACTCCGCTTCCAGCTCCTCTAACTCCTTAAATAGACGGTCATACTCCGCATCCGAGATCTCAGGCTCGTTCAGCACATAATACCGGTAATTGTGATACCTTATCTTCTCCCGCAGCTCCTCTATCTGCTTCCTTATCTCCTCCTTATCCTTATCCCCACCCATTTCTGCTCTCTCACTATGGAGAAAGAGAAAGATTTAAGATTTAATAGAAATAGAATGATAGAAAGAAAAGAAGAATAAGAATAACAATACCTCAACTACACAAATGATGAACGAAGCGGATAGAGATGAAGCAGGAGCAGGGGGAGGGGAGAAGATGGAAACCCTGATACCGGGTCCTGATTATCTTGCGAGTGGCGTTCATATAGGTACACAGCAGAAGACCGGCGATATGCGAAGGTTCATCTATCAGGCAAGACCAGATGGGTTATATCTCCTTGATATAGAGATTATGGACAGGCGATTACGTATAGCAGCCCGTTTCCTGGCTAATTACGAACCCTCTTCCATACTCGTCGTGGCTGCAAGGGAGTACGCGCATCGACCTGCGAGCATGTTCGCCAGAGTGACAGGAGCGAAGGCGATAGTGGGACGGTTTATCCCCGGTACACTCACCAATCCCAGGAGTGAATATTTCATCGAACCCTCGATCCTCATATTGACCGACCCGATGACCGATGCACAGGCACTGAAAGAGGGTGTAAAAACAGGTCTACCCATTATTGCACTCTGTGATACGAACAACTCCACATCCAATGTGGATTTCGTCATTCCAACGAACAACCATGGCAGGAAAGCACTCGCTACCGTCTACTGGCTACTTGCACGTGAACTGCTGCGTGAACTCCATCGCCGCGAGAAGGGTGATACGGAAGATTTCAAATTCGAGTACTCACTGGAGGACTTCGAGGCGGTGATCTGATACTATTTGACACTACTAACCGTGAGATGAGATGATGATACGATGAGAAGAGAAGCGGTAGCAGGTAGTTTCTACGCGGCAACCCGGCGTGAGCTGATAGAGGAGCTGGAGAGATGCTTCGCAGGGGTGCCAGAAGGTGCAGGCGCGGAGACAGAAGAGGGCATCATCGGCGCGGTCGTCCCCCATGCCGGGTACGTGTATTCTGGTGGCGTTGCCGCTCATGTCTATGCCAGACTCCCACATGCCGATACCTTCGTCATCCTCGGTCCCAATCATCATGGCATGGGCTCACTCGTCGCCGCATCGCGGGAGACGTGGATGACCCCTCTCGGTAGTGTGGATGTGGATATCGAGTTCATAGATGCATTACCCAGACGGATCATTGACATCGATGAGACAGCGCACAGGTATGAGCATTCGATAGAAGTTCAGCTACCATTCTTACAGTACCGGTTCGATACCTTCCTCTTCGTACCCATCTGCGTGGCACTCAGTGACGAAGAGACTGCACGTGAGATAGGAGAAGACCTCGCAGCTACGATTATCAGATTCAGGGATAAGAAGAGGGTTATTATGATCGCCTCCTCCGACTTCACCCATTATGAACCAGACCACGTAGCTCGTGTCAAGGATGAAGCGGTGATAGAAGCGATAACAGAGCTGGACGTCGGTAAGTTCTATAACCGTATATTCTCTCACCGCTCATCCGCATGTGGCGTTGGTCCGATAGCATCGGTGCTGTATGCTGCGAAGAGGCTCGGAGCAAAGCAGGGGAAACTGGTTAAATACGCTACCAGCGGGGATATCACCGGTGATACCGCGAGTGTGGTTGGATATGGTGGTATCATAATCTTCTGATTCTATTTATTCGTGTGCGATGTCAACGCGAAGTGAGAGAGGAGCCTGTCGGGTTTTCTTCAAGGAATTGATGCTCAGCGACCTCGTGATTGATGATTCTGTCATTACACCCACCTGTGCAAGGTGCTCAACCCTATTTGCTGTGGGGGAGGTGAAAGAAGTGGAGAGCCGTGGCAGGATAACAAAGCTGAAGATAAGTGATTCCACCGCTCTCATCAATCTGTACATGTATACAGATATAGCAGCCAGAATGGGGCTCAGGCTCAGGCTTAGCACAGTTGAACCTGAGTATCTGCTGGCATTCATGGGTAAACCCCGTGTGCGGGTACACCCGCCTGAGAAGAGTTTCCTGATCATTGACGGAGAGGCGTGCGCCTCTGCGTGTGTGGCTGAGGTGGATGCGGGTGTGAGGGATAACTGGATACTGAGTACCGCTATACGGACAATGGAGAGAATAGAACAGCTTCGCTCACACCTCCCCACCATCACCACCAGCTGGATGGACAGAGCGATGAGGCATTACGGCGATGGCGACAAACTGGATGAATGTGAGAGTATCGCATTGGAGGCGGTTCAGCAGTTGTGGCTCCATTATAACAAAACTGCAAAGGAGATTGCTCTCGATTTCCTCAATACCGTGGATAAGAGCAGTCGTGAAGTGTTAATGGCGGAACTGAGTAAGCGGGGACTGAGAGGGAGGTGGATGGAGGAGGTGATTGATGAACTCATCGCGGATGGCAGATGCTATGAGCCCGAATCAGGCTTTCTGGCTCTCGTATCTCGCACGTGAGCGATGAGAGATGAGAGAGGAAATATAATAAACAATAAATTTATATAACCATAGATGAGATGAAGGAGAGGCAAAGGAGCCAGGAGATGAAACCATTTGATAAGATGAAATGGATGCAACTGCCACGAGAACTCCTGGTCGGTCATGGTGTACTGTCTGAGGTGGGTCGGGTATGTAAACACCTGGGGCTGCAGGGCAACGCCCTCGTGGTCACCGGTGCACGCTTCACGAGGACGATAGCGGGTGAGAAGGTGGTGGAGTTCCTGACCGATTCGGGTTACGAGGTGCAGATGGCTGTGGTAGAGGCTATAAATCGTGGCAGTATAGAGAGCACCGTGGAGATAGCTCGGGAGTGCAGAGCGAGGTTCATACTCGCAGTTGGCGGTGGGACAATCATTGATACCGGCAAGGTCGCATCATTCGAACTTGGTATTCCTTTTATCTCTATCCCGACCATCGCATCACATGATGGTATCGCCTCGCCCAGGGCTTCTATAAAGGGTGAGGAGGGTCACAGCCCCGTATCCAGGCAGGCTCATGCACCACTCGCAGTCATCGCAGATACTCAGATAATATCCTCTGCACCTTTCAGGTTCACCGCTGCCGGGTGTGGTGACATCATCGCGAACTATACCGCGGTACGTGACTGGCAACTCGCTCACCGGCTACAGAGTGTGGAATTCAGCAGTTACGCCGCCGCCCTCTCAGAGATGACCGCGAACATGATATTGGAGAAGGCGAAGGAGATAAAGAAGAGGGATGAGAAGGCTGCATGGACCGTGGTAAAGGCGCTGGTCTCGAGTGGTGTCGCGATAAGTATCGCCGGGTCATCCGCACCTGCGTCCGGCTCAGAGCACAAATTCAGCCATGCTCTCGATATGATAGCAGATAAACCGGCTTTGCATGGCGAGCAGTGTGGTGTCGGAACCATAATGATGTCATATCTGTATGGTGATAACTGGCAGCGGATTCGTGACACCCTCAGGGAGATTGGCGCTCCCACGACCGCGAAGGAGCTGGGTATAAAGGATGAACACATCATTGAGGCACTCACTACCGCACACAAGATCAATCCCGAACGATTCACCATCCTGGGTGAATCGGGACTTACGAGGGAAGCAGCGGAACGATTGGCTATCACCACCGGTGTGATTGGATAGATGGGTGATAGTCAGTGGTAGTAGATTAAGAGTGGATAGACGGTACACAGGAATGAGAGGAGATGGAAGGGGGGAGGATAGTAACTCTGATAGGAGAGAAGCAGGCGAAGGAGGGGGAGGAGTTCATCTTCATGGGTCCGGCGAGGAGATGCGATGGGTGCAGATTGAAGAAGGCGTGCGCCAATCTCGAGGTGGGGAGGAGATACAGGGTGGAGAGGATAAGAGAGGGTATGAAGCACGAATGCCCCATCCACGAGGGTGGAGTGTGTGTGGTGGAGGTGACCGAGCCACCGATAAAGGCGATAATAGAGGCAAAACAGGCAGTAAAAGGTTCGAAAATCGTATTCAAAACACTGGATTGCGAGCCTTCACTCTCTGATCTATGCCACCCTCCCGGTCTCATGAACGGCGATAAGTGCACTGTCCTTGATGTGATAACCGATATCCCGGGTGGTCTGAAACTGGTGGAACTGAAGAGAGAGGTGAAACGGCAGTAGGGAGGATGTTCGTAGGTATAGACCACGGCACCACGGGAATACGGTTTGCCGGAATAGGGGCTGAGGATGGTGATACAAAGCCGCGAATCGCTGAGTTAGCTCGTGAAGAAGCGGCTAAGATGGATAGAGAAGCGATATTGGAGTGGATGGAGCTGGGTCTGGGTTTGAGAGCAAGAGCAGAGGAGATAGAGCTCATTGCTCTGAGCTACTCGATGGGTGATGGCTTCTCAAGGATAAAGGAGATTGGTGAGGTACCAGACCGGGGATTGAGGAGCGAAGGTGGAGCGGGTATAGCAGTCGGTGGCGGTACAAACGTATTCGACGCCATAAAGAACTCCGGTATCACCACTATAATGATACCCGGGATACACGCAGGCAGTGAGTGTATAGACCCAAGGATGAGGTTCTTCTCTCATTGTGCAAGCCCTGAGAAGGTGGGTGTTGCATATCACATCTACAAAAGGGGGTTTAAGCACTTCATCTTCTCTGATATCAGTGCCAACACGGTAACGATGTGTGTGGTGAATGGTGAGATAAAGGGTGGGATAGATGCATGCATGGGTGCGCCAGGGCTATATCAGGGTCCTATTGACCTCCAGCTGATAAGGGAGATAGACAGCGGTAAGATGGGGGCAAATGAGGCATTCTCCACCGCCGGTGTAGCACGTAAGCGGCTAACAGCCGGTGTGCACCTGGATGTAACAGCCACACTGGCACTCTTTGTGGCGATGGAGATCGCGGCGATGCGCGTCTTCTTCAATGACTCTCACTCACACTCTCACTCTAAAACCCGCACACCCACAGAGCCGGAAAGCTGTGCAATCTTCTTAACCGGGTCAGAGGGTGAGAAGGATGCGATGAGAGCACGAATAGAAGAGCTACTGGGCGAGAAGAAGATACGGACATTAACGAGGTACAGTGCAGCAATTGGATGCGCGGAGATAGCGAGGGATGTGTACCGTGGTAAGAGGGAGATAATGGGGATAAGGGTGGAGCTGGAATGAGCTATCTCCTGCCCCTTCTAACGCCACCCTTTATCTTCGCTATCGGACGTATTGCACCGCAGGCATCACATTTCAGTACCCATACACGCTCCATCCTGGCGAAGTGGGTATCCGGTTTCTTACATTCCCAGCACAGTACGTATTCATGAATGAACCGCTGGATTTGATGCTGCACCTCATTGGGTGAGAATCTGCCCTGAAATATCGCTCTGCTACCCTCTATCTTGCCCGCGGTACCCAGTTCACTGAGCAGGAATTTCATCACATACTCAGGTTCACGGTTTATATAATTGCATATCCCCTCGAAATTATCAAAGATTGTGGTCTTACCCTCGATGAAGACCTTTGCTCGCGGTATCACGAATCGGGACTCGGTGCTCTTTACAGTCTCTGGTAACTGCCTCAAAGCCCGGTCCAGCAACTCCTCATAATCATAATCCCATTCTTCCACGTCCACGTCCCTTGCCTCCTTCATTCATCCCAGCGCCGAGGAAGGGATTCGAACCCTTGTGTCCCTTAAGGGACACCGGCTCTCAAGGCCGGCGCTTTTGTCCTCTAAGCTACCTCGGCTGCTCAATATCAAGTATCAAGTATCAAGTATATATGAAGATGAATCCTATGGCTTCTTCTTCCTCCACCGGAAATCCTTCCTCATCCGCCTCGATTTGCCGAACCCACATGCTACACAGTATTTACCATGCACACTGAAGGAGTGGCTGCCACATCGCCTGCACCTCATGTGTGACCTCTTCTGTCTCTTGCCCATAGAGGGGGTTCCCTTTACCATCTCTCATGCTCCTCCTGCTCCTTACTCCTGGCTCCTTCTCGCTCCTTATCCTCATTCCTCGGCTCCGTCGGTGATACGAAGACGACATTGTCACCCCTCACAAGAATCTCACCCAGGAGATTCTTGACTGAAGAATCGGCATTCAGCTCCTCCGCTTCGTTCAGCAGGAGATTCATGTGCAGGTCATAGCCTGCCAGTATCCCCCTGAACTCCCTGCCTCCTCTTATCTTCACTATAACCGGTGACTTCAGCGACCTGTTCAATATGTCCAATGGCTTGGGTCTATCCACCATGCTCCTCACTCTCTTCTCCCTTTATTAAATTCTTTATTTGCTATCTGGTTCTTATATCTTCTACCTTATATTCTATCTTCTATTTAATTGCTTCGGGTTTGTTATATGATATATTAATATCATACCGGGCATATACCTTCAGGAGGTAGAGATGGTAAAGTCATTTTATGAATACATAGGTGAGGCATGGAAGAGACCGGATGATTCGTACGTGGGCGAACTGAGACGTGAGAGGCTGGTTAAATGGCGTAGAGAGCCGGCAGTTGTGAGGATAGAGCATCCAACGCGGCTGGATCGCGCCCGCGCTCTCGGATACAGAGCGAAGAGGGGGTTCATTGTGGTGAGAGCGAAGGTTAGACGTGGTGGCAGGCGGAAATCGAGACCGAGAAGAGGGAGAAGACCCAAGCGGATGGGTGTGCACAAGATAACACCTGGCAAGAGCTTACAGCGGATTGCAGAGGAGCGAGCCGCGCGTAAATATCCCAATATGGAAGTCCTCAACTCCTACTGGGTAGCTGAGGATGGTAAGTATAAATGGTTCGAGATAATAATGGTCGAACCTGCAAACCCGGCGATAAGAGCTGATAAGACCATCAACTGGATTTGTGACCATAAGCACAGGGGTAGGGTCTTCAGGGGTTTGACCTCTGCCGGTAAGAAGGGTAGAGCTCTCACTTGAAATGAAGCGAGCGGGCGTGGTGGATCTGCCACTTCATGGTGGTTCGGCACCTTACTGGCTGGTAAAGCGGATGAAGAAGCTGGCTCATGCCATATTCGGTCTGATGGTGGAGGAGTATGGCGTGGGTGGGGTGATAGAGAAGCTGGCAGACCCTCTGTGGTTCCAGTCGCTCTCCTGTGTCCTCGCTTACGACTGGCACAGCAGCGGCACCACCACGGTGGTATGTGGCGTATTAAAATCTGTGATAGACCCTGAGGAGTTCGGTATTGGCATCGCTGGCGGCAAGGGCAGGGCTTCACGGAACACGCTCGCTGATATAGAAGATATAGGTACGAAGCTGAGACTGAGTGATACAAAGATTGAGGAGTTGAAATATGCCAGCAGAATGGCTGCAAAGGTGGATAACACCTGCATACAGGACGGTTACCACCTGTATCATCACTCGATGGTCATCACCGAGAAGGGCGAATGGGCGGTGATACAGCAGGGTATGAATACCGGCAATCGGTATGCAAGGCGATACCACTGGCTCTCCTCCGCCGTAAGGGTGAGTGGTTACGATGAGGAGCCACACCAGGGTATCATCGGATTCCTTCATCCCAGTGTACTGAATATGACGGCGAAGGAGAGCAGGGAATGTCGTAAGGTCTCCGTTGACCTGGTAAGGGGCAGGGAATTGAAGCGTGTGTATAAGGAGCTGGAGAGTGCCTTAACCTTAAGGCTGAAGAAGGGGCAGAGAACGCTATTGAACTTCGATGACCATGCTATTGCACCCGCACCCGCATGTGAATCGCTTCCGGCTGTGGATGCCCGCTTCAAGCTACCGAGGCATGTGAACTGGGATGCACTGCGCATAGCATATGAGAATCAGCCATCGGATTTCGAAGAGCTGCTGTGTATCCGCGGTGTTGGACCTGCAACGGTACGGGCTTTAGCACTCGTCGCTGAACTGATATACGGAGCGAAACCGAGCTGGCGTGACCCTGTTAAGTTCTCATTTGCCTTCGGCGGTAAGGACGGGGTGCCGTATCCTGTGGATAGGCAAAGGATGGACGAGGTCTCGGAGATATTGCACGGGCTGATGAAGGAGGCGAGATTGAAGTCGGGGCTAACGTCTCCCGCTGTTTGATGGTTTTATGCACGTTCGTTCGTGGCGCATATCACCGGTATATCCGCTCCACACCCGGGGCATTTACCTGTGGCTGTTATCCGATAAATGACCACCTCAAATCCGTATCGCCTGATTAGCAGTGTACCACAACGTGGGCAATAGGTGTTCTCAAGGTGATGCCCGGGTACATTACCAAGATAGACATAATTCAAACCCTCCTCCTTCCCTATCCGCCATACACGTTCCAGTATATCAACAGGTGTGCTGCTGCGGTAAAGTCCGGATTCAGGTGCACGGTAAGCCGGGAAATAACGCGTTACATGCCATGGTGTATCCACACCGACCTCTCTTATGAGCCTTGATGCTATGCTCCTCACGCATTCTTCATCATCGTTCACGCCAGGTATAATGAGGGTGGTGATCTCAACATGAACACCCCTCCTCTTCGCTTCTCTTATGTTACGCCACACCTTCTCCACATCTGCACCACAGTATCTCATCACCGCTTCCTTATCGCCCTTCACGTCCACGTTCATTGCGTCTAACCCGTGCTCCACCAGCAGCTTTAACGCTTCTGCACTCATGTAGCCGTTCGTCACATAGGTATTGTAATAGCCCTTCTCTTTCGCGAGTGTAAAGAGGTCAAGCGAGTATTCAAGCATGAGGGTGGGTTCATTGAATGATACAGAGGTACCCATGCATCTCTCTTCCTTTACCCTGCGCATCAATTCCTCAGGGGGTAGGAAATTAGACCGTGCAGGATTCGGTACCGATTTACTGATCTCCCAGTTCTGGCACCAGGGGCAGGAGAAATTGCAGGAATAACTTCCCACTGTTAATGCCCTGCTACCGGGGAAGAAGTGGAATAATGGCTTCTTCTCTATTGGATTTGCACTTATGGAAGAGATATCGCCATATTCTAAGGTGTAGAGTATTCCACCGATGTTCAGCCTGGTTTTACAGTATCCCATCTCACCGGTGGCGATTTCGCAGAACCGTTCGCAGGTTTTGCAGCGCACTTTACCGGATTTGAGGTGCTCATACAATACTGCCTCCCTTATAGAACTGTGGTGATGGCGATTCGAGTTAAACATCTAACCACTGCTTATAAAGTCCGCGTTCCTTCAATATCTCCCTGGCATGTGCTCGCTCCTCCTGATGGCTCCTGATGAACGAGGACATCAATTCCGCAGCCTGGGATTTGCATGACTTGCATGTTCGTACGCCGTTTTTACACTCCTCAAATATCTCCTTTATGTATGCGTCCTCAGGTATCAGGTGGAACATCAACAGCTCATAGACCGTGCATTCCTCTGGTGACCCACCCAGCCGCTTCTGCTCCTCCACTGTTGCACGACCGCCGGTCTTCGCTCGTCTGACCTTGGCTGCCGCGTCCTCCGGTGGCTCTGTTAACGCTATATAGCTATTTGGAATACTTGAAGACATCTTACCACCGGTCAGTCCTCGCATGAACCTGTGATAAGTAGCAGCAGGTGGGAAGAAGCCATATCCGCCATATTCCAGCTCCACTGCCCGCACTATATCATCTATATCACGCATAGCGGTCTCAAATGAATTACCGCCCCCGCTCCCTCCCTCACCCTCATCCTCACCCTCCACATCTATATACACATCGATATGCATCTGGTATACCTTCTTTGGATATTCTATCTGCGCCGCCACCGCGTCCAGTGCACCTTTATTCGCCTGCTTCTCCCTTATGCTTATGTATGGCTTGCGCTGCTTCTCGTCGTATCGCTTCTCCACACGGAACAGTCGCATCCGGGCGGCGATGTCCCTGGTCAGTCGTATATGAGGGTCCTGGTCAACGCCAACGGGGATGACCACCGGTTTTGGACCACCGTATTCGAGCAGCTGTGGCTGCAGTATATCCGCATTCTGCACCAGGATACTCATCATGTGTGAGATATGGACATCACCCTGGAAACCGTAGATCGCACTCAGCTCACTGAAGTTCACTTCCTGCCCCAGTTCAAATGCGAAGTCACGTAAACCCCTGTTAGTCGACTGGAAGTATATGTGCCCCCGGTCTATATCGAAGCCCAGGGCTATGAGACTCAGGATGTATTCATTCACTCCTATCCGCCGGCATGCGTCCCATGAAAGACCACGGACCGAATGCGATTCCATATCAGCAATGCATGCGAATGCCTCACCACCCCTCTCCTGGTGCCAGATGATCTCGTCCATCACCATCTTACCACCGAGGTGTATCCGCCCGGATGGCATGAACCCGCTCATCACGCCGAACTTCTCATTCGAGTGCATCGCTTCCACTACATCTTCATAGCCCCGGTGTCCCATGATGATACCGCGGCGCATGTAGAGGTGTGGATCCTCAATTCGCGCCAGCAAAGGTTCGAATCTGGAGATTCCGAACTCTTCGAATAATCTACTGTAATCCCTTGCTTCTATATCCGCAACACTCCAGGGGTCTATGTCTATCTCTTTTACTTTCATCTCTCCACCCCCTTCTCTGGCTCTGCCTCTGTCTCTGCCTCTATCGCTATCTCATAATCCTGAATCACCGGATTGGCGAGGAGTTTCTTACACATCTCTTCCACCTCAGCCCTTATCGCGCTCGTATCGCCATGAGCGCCACCTTCTAACTCAATTATAAACCTCTTCATCGTTCTCACAGCCCGAACGTTGGAGAAGCCCAGTAGATTCAATGCCTTCTTCGTGTTCTCCCCTTCAGGGTCCGCAACCCCGGGCTTCAATCTTATCGTTACTGCTACTTCGATGCCCATCACCATCTCATATCTCGTATATGCCAATAAAGGAATTTTTGGCCTAATAATTAGGTATGTGGTATTATTGTAATAGAATAAGAATAGAAATAGAAAGAATAGGTAAGTGGCTATGAAATTACAACTGCGATTCCCGCCACATTTGCATGGTGTACCGAATACGGCAGAGGTAATCATTGAGACCGGTGCGAAGATGAACATAGAACGTGCATATGTGGATGCGGTTCGAGGTGAACTCATCATTGATGTCCCGCGAGACAAAGTGGAGCGTGTGGTGGAGCTATTCAAGCGTAAAGGAGTGGAAGTACATAAACTGGTGAAGGTGATTGCATGGGATGAAGATAAATGCATCCATTGTGGTGCCTGTATCTCCGTCTGCCCATCCGGGGTCTTCAAGTTCGACCATGCATGGCAGCTTACCCTGGATGAGGAGAAGTGTATCAAGTGTGATGTGTGTGTGAGAGCATGCCCCATGGGCGCACTGGCTTCCGTCGGTGATGATGGTGGTAGAGGAGGAAGTGAAAGAGGAAGTGAAAGAGGAGGTGAACCGGGAAGAGGAGACCATCGCGAGTGAGGAGGTATATCAGGGTAGAATCTTACGCCTCCGGATTGACACCGTTAGAGCCGGTAAGAAGACAAAGCGACGTGAGATAGTGGTACATCCAGGTGCTGCAGCTGTTGTGGCAATGAGTGATGAGGGCATATTACTGGTGGAGCAGTATCGAAAAGCTGTGGAGAGCAAGAGCCTGGAGATACCGGCAGGTACGATAGAGGCTGGAGAATCACCAGAGGGGTGTGCAATGCGTGAATTGATAGAGGAGACGGGTTTCCGGGCATCGAAGCTGGATAAAATGGTTGAGTTCTTCCCCTCACCCGGTGTCAGCAGTGAGGTGATACACATCTTCAGGGCGGAGGGTTTGAAGAGGGTTTCAACCGAGCCCGAACTCCCGACCAGGGTTATACCCGCAGAAGAGCTCCTGAGTATGATAAAGAGTGGTAAGTTGAAGGACGGCAAGACGATTATAGGTGTACTGCTGGCATCAACAACGATAGCAGACCCTGAATGAATGATGGCGCGAGAGAACATAGAGCGAAGCATGGCGACCCGGATGACGGTGATTCCCATAGGTGTGATTCACAGCCCGTATAAGAGTTTGAGCGAATGTCCACGCCAGACAAGTAAATCAGAGGTAATAGCGGAGGTAGAAGTATTTGAGCAGTATGCAGAGGGGTTGAAAGACATTGAAGGCTTCTCGCACCTCATAATCCTATATTGGCTCCACAGGTCGCATGGCTATTCACTGCTCGTGAGGACTCCCTGGGATACCGAATTACATGGCTTATTCGCCACACGGTCGCCGAATAGACCGAATCCAATAGGGATATCCATTGTGAAGTTGATAGAGAGGAAAGGGACCGTACTGCGAATTAAAGGTATAGATGCCATTGATGGTACACCCCTGATAGACATCAAGCCCAGTATACCGGAGTTTAACGAGGATGAGGAAGTGAAGAGGATTGGATGGCTCACAGAGCGGCTAAAGATAAAGAGATGAGGTTCAATTCATACTGCATATTCTCATGGTTATAAACAAGCACACCATCTGCTATAATTCTCTCGCCCTCCTCCACTTCAGGCAATGCCCCCCTCTCCCTACCCTCATCCTCCACTCTCACCTTCATCCGGTACCGGTGCCCGGGTCCTTCGCCTTCACCGTGATCGCTGCAGAGATAAAAAATACGCCTGTACACCTCACAGGTATAGCCCACAACCCTTATACGCCTGCCTTTATAAGTATCCGGATACCTGGCTACCTGTGTAACGAAATACACAGCGTCTGTACCTGCATCAGGGTCACTGTGCTCGATCTTGACGCCTTCTCCTGATGCCACGAGCTCATAGCTTCCCCTGTATCGCTCTACCCTCCCCACCAGTTCTATCTCATCCCCGTACCGGAGCTTTAAATCGCACCCACCTGAACCCGGACTGAGACTGAGATACACCGGCAATTCAGTCCCGTTATCCATCACGGTCAGCAGCATACCACCGCCAGAGAGGATGTGGAGGTCGGTGACAAGCCCCTTTGTCCGTATAACTTCGTTCTCGTGGTTCGATATCGTATCCAGTGCTACGTATGGCGGTGTTACAACCCCGGCTATGCAGTACAGTAGGCAGATACCTGATACAGAGATGCCCACCACAAATCTCCACATCTCCATGCTGCATACTTAAATTGTGGATTACGGATTGTAAATGTAAATATATCACGCATAAGATAGAATAGAGATAGAAATATGAGGAATGAGGAGCATCATGAACAGGAAAGGCGATGAGATATTCTTCTCCGCAGACGAGAACAGATTTAGAGCTGAATTACGCAATTTCCTGCTGCAGTCAGAGGCAAAAGAACTGGAACGGGAGATATACGAGCATGGGCAGGAGCATGCAGATGACCCTGACCTGTATCCAAGAGCAAGGGCACTGTATAAGAGGCTGGGTGAAGCTGGTTTCCTGGCACCGGTATTACCGGCGGAGTATGGAGGAAGAGGGAGCCTGACCTGTGAAGCGATACTGGCGGAGGAGCTTGGTGCAGCCTGCGTGCCCCTCGCATGGATACATTCTACCTCCTCCTATGTATATGCGACCATCTCGAGGTTCGGTACAGAGGAGCAGAAGGAACGATTCCTGAATGCCATGCGCTCGGGTACGATGAGCGGTGCTATTGCGATAACCGAGCCTGATGCAGGCAGTGATGTGTCACGCATCAGAACACGTGCGGAAGCGGTGATAAAAGGGGGTGGGTACGTGATAAGAGGCGAGAAGAGGAACATCACAAACGGGAGTAAAGCGGATGTGCTCCTGGTGTGGGCACTCACCGGGCAGCAGGTGGAACAAGAACCGGCGCGTGGTATGAGCGTATTTATAGTGGAGCCACGGGAAGGAGCGGGAGTAATGAGAGCGGGTTTTACGGTGATCGAGGATTATAAATTGCTGGGTGGATTCCCTGGCACGGTGAATTCACATATCCGCTTCGATGGCTTGAGCGTCCCCGCGGAGAACCTCCTGGGCAGCGAGAACGCAGGTATGAAGATAATGTTCGACGAGCTCGCCATTGAGAGAGTGCTGTACGCCGCGATGCTCGTGGGTGAGGCGAGACCGGTGGTGGAACTCGCAACAGAGTATTCTATGGAGCGTGAGCAATTTGGGAGGTCAATAAGCCGCTTCGAGGCGGTGAGCTTCAAGCTCGCGGATATGGTGACGAAGCTGGAGGCGGCGAGATTGATGGTTTATCATACCACAAGACTGATAGATGCCGGTTATCACGTGGATAAGGAATCGGCGATGTCAAAACTCCTCGCATCTGAAGCTTTTTTTGAGGTAGCGCATAACACACTCCAGATACTCGGCGGGCGCGGGTTATCGGAATATCCAGTGGAATGGGCGTTTAGAATGGCTCGCCTATCCATGATACCCGCAGGCACGAATGAGATAATGCGATACATCATACAGCGTGAGATATACAGAGATAAGAGATAAGATAAGAAGCTAAGCATGGGGATGGGAGGAGGAGGAAGGGAGGTATCATGAAATGAAACTCAAACTCACAATGGTAATTCCCACCTACTGGGCGAGGGAAAGCGGAACCGGCTGGAAGGAAGGTGATGCCATCTATGACCACCCGACTCCTCTGGACAGGGAGGGTACTTTACTCAGGACAATACAGAGCTTAGAGATACTGGATGAGGAGGACAGGGATTTTCAACTGGTGATAATCGCTGCCGCCACGGCGGAAGAGATCGAGATGGATGTGGAGCGGAAGGTTGCCAGTATCATCAGGGCATCCAATCCAGGAGCTGGGGTGGAGGTATTCCTCTTCGGGCGTTCACATCTGGCGCAAATACATGAACTGCTGACCGCAGAGGGTAAGGGTGAGTATAATGACCTCCTACAGCTTCGCGGCTATTCCAATATCCGGAATCTATGCCTCTTCATCCCCCATATCCTGGGTTCCGATGTAGCTGTGCTTATAGACGATGACGAGGTGTTTGAAGACCCGAAATTCATTGCCAAGGCTAAGGAATTCATCGGGCGTGATATCGGCGGCGGTGGCGGTGGAGGCATGAGGATGAGGGTCAATGCAGTTGCAGGATATTATCTGCAGCCAGATGGTGACTACCACATTAAAAGACCTCTCCGCCCGTGGATGAGATACTGGGACCAGTATGAGCGTATGAACGAGGCATTTGATATTATCATCGGTGCAGAGCCGTGGCAGCGGCTGAAAGAGACTCCTTTCGTATTCGGCGGGAATATGGTCATCCACCGGAATCTCTTCACCACTGTTCCTTTTGACCCCGGGATAACGAGAGGAGAGGATATAGACTTCCTGATAAATGCGCGAATGTTCGGCTTCCGTTTCTTCCTGGATAAAGAGCTATCCATCAAGCACCTCCCACCACCGAAATCGCATCCCACATGGCTGCAGCTCCGAATGGACATCTACCGCTTTATCTATGAACGTGCGAAGATAGAGGGTCAGGCTCAGGGTGAGAGTGAGAAGGAGATAGAGGGGATGACGAGGGTATATCCAGAGGATTTCGACCCCTACCCTGGTTGCTTCTTGAAGAGAGACCTCGAGGATAAGATAGAGAAGGCATGCAGGTTGCTATCCGAGGAGTACCTTGCACGGGGTGACCGGGCAGGCAGTGAAGAGGCACTGAAGAATATTGTAATTGCCAGAACAGATGCAGTACCGAAGTTCAACCCCTTCCAGAGCCTGTGCGAGCTGCAGAAGCGATGGCGGGATTTGATGCGCTTCACCGGTCGCGAGGAGATCAGCTCACGGATGAGAGCGATACTCCAGAACCAGAATAGCTAAGCTCTGAGCTAAGCTGCCAAGCTTTAAATAACCTGCGAGCCTTGAATTGAAGCATGAGGATATTACACGATGAGGATGTGGATGAGAGTATCTTATCAGATAAGACGATAGCGGTGATAGGTTACGGGGCACAGGGTGAGGCGCAGGCGAAGTGTCTGCGGGACTCCAATGTCAGTGTGGTGATTGGACTCCGACCCTCGGGTACCTCCTGGGAGCATGCGAAGGAGGACGGGTTTGAGGTGCTACCGGTAGGTGAAGCGGCAAGGAGGGGGGATATCGTTCATATCCTGATTCCTGACGAGGTGCAGGCGGAGGTGTACGAGTCAGAGATAAAGCCGCAGATGGAAAGGGGTAAGACTCTCAGCTTCTCTCACGGCTTCAGCATCTGCTTCAATAGAATCGTTCCACCGCCGGATGTGGATGTGATCATGGTGGCGCCAAAGGCACCGGGTACGGAGGAGCGGAAGGCGTATCTGGAGGGGTTTGGAGTGCCCGGGCTGGTCGCAGTGAGACAGAACCCCTCTGGCAGGGCGCGTGAGGTCGCACTGGCAATGGCGAAGGCGATGCGATGGACGCGAGCGGGTATTCTGGAATGTACATTCGAAGAGGAGACTTACGAAGACCTATTCGGTGAGCAGTGCGTGTTATGTGGCGGTCTGGTGGAACTGATGAAGAGCGGTTTTGAAGTGCTTGTAGAAGCTGGCTATCCACCTGAGATGGCTTATTTCGAGTGTGTACACGAGATGAAGCTCATCGTTGACCTGATATGGGAGGGCGGGATAAAGCGCATGGCTGAGGTGATCTCAAATACCGCGGAGTATGGGATGTGGTCCGTGGGGCACAGGATTATCGGACCGGAGGTGAAAGAGAGGATGAAGACTGCTTTGAAGCGGATTGAGAGTGGTGAATTCGCTTCCGAGTGGGTGGAAGAATACCGTAAAGGTACTCCATTCCTCAAGAGGAGCAGGGAGGAGATAAGCAGACATCCAATTGAGACCGTTGGTAGCGATATAAGGCGACTATTTAAACGCGGTAGCCGAAGAAGGTGAGAGAAGCGCATTCGCTACCAGCTTCGATATGCTCACACGACTGAATAGCGACTCCACCGTGTCTGTACTGATTATCTCCCTGACACCTGCATGGAGCATTCGCAGAATGGCGTTCTGCACGAATAGCCCGTGCACACACGCGACATAGATGTCACCCGCGTTCTGCTCCTTCAATATCCTGCTCGCTTCTGCAATGGTACCACCTGTGGATATGATATCATCAACGATGACGATATTTTTCCCCTCGATGGTGATACTCAGCTCCTCTGGCTCTATCTCCACCTCCTCACCACTCAGCCTCCTCTTATGCAGCACATCAAAATCGAGTCCGTGAGGAGCTGCAACTGCTCTCGCCAGGTCCGATGCACCCTCATCCGGTCCTATCACCACCACCGGGGCTGTCTGCTTCTCCATACCCCTTATATAATCACCGAGCAGTGGCGCCGCATCCAGCTCGCGGCAGTCCACCTCGAAGTAGTGCAGCTCGGCAGGGTCATGCACATTCACCACGTAGAGGGTATCCATAGTCCCGTTTATGGTTATGCTCCTCGCTATTGCCCTTATTGAGATCGCTTCACCTGGTTTGAACCTCTTATCCTGCCTCGCATAGCCCAGATAAGGGATGACAACGGTGATTTTAGAGGCATCCTCCGCAGCATCCATCAGCTGTAGCAGAGCAACCAGGTCTGAATCGCTCCTTATGCTCTGCACTATCACTGCATGCTCCCCTTCTATATCGCCCCTTATCCGCGTGTATAGCTCACCGTCTGGAAAGCGTCTATATTCACACAGTACCAGTTCACAGTTCAGTTCCGCAGCAATTCGCGCACCCAGTATCTGGGACGCCGTTCCCGGGATTATCTTCATCTCCTAAAAAAATATGTGGATAGATGATAGATGTAGATGCTGGGCATGGGCATGGGTACTGTCTGTCTGCCTGACCTCTGACACCTCTCATCCGCTCAACCTACCTTACCTGAGTCTCTTCATTCGCCCGATGTAGCATAGATCTCATAGGGCATTATCTTCTTGTTCACCTTCTTCTTACCTCTTAACCTGCTCACGAGGTCCGCTGCCTTCTCCTTCTTCTCCCTCATCTTCAATCGCTCCATCAGGGCTGCCATCTCCTTATCCTTGGCTGTGCTCTCCTCGCTCTCTGCTTCGCCCACACTCCCCTCTTCTGTTACCTCTTCCTCCTCTATCTCTTCATCCTCCATGCCTTCACCATCAAATACAACTACATCCATCTCTTTAACCCCTCTTGTTTCTTGTTCATACAAGTATGTTAAGGTTAACGTAGGGTATAGTAAAATAAAACTTTTAGCACCGAGCTGAGCAGGCAGAGCAAAGAGAAAAATAAAGATGATGGAGATTCTGCATTACGCATTCATGCGAAATGCAATTGCAGCGGCATTATTGGCAAGTGTCGCATGTGGGATTGTGGGTGTGTATGTGGTGGTGAAGAGGATAGTATTCATAAGCGGAGGGATAGCACATGCGGCATTTGGCGGTATCGGGCTGGGCTATTTCCTGTCTCTTAATCCTGTTCTGGGCGTTATACCCTTCAGTATCGCTTCCGCACTGGCTATGGGGATTGTGAGCCGGAGAACAAGGATACCGGAAGATACCGCAATCGGTATCCTCTGGGCTACCGGAATGGCACTGGGGATTATCCTCGTTGCGTTAACCCCCGGTTACGCACCTGACCTCATCGGGTATCTATTTGGTAATATCCTGACGGTACCCACCTCGGACATAATCCTCATGCTGATACTTGATGTGGTCATCATAGCCGTGGTGGCGCTGTATCAACATGAATTCGAGGCTATCTCCTTTGATGAGGAGTATGCAACTGCGATAGGACTCCGCACAGAGCGGTTATACCTCATCCTCCTATGCCTGATTGCACTCACCGTGGTGGTATTGATAAGGGTGGTGGGCATCATACTGGTGATTGCCATGCTCACCATCCCGGCGGCGAGCAGCAGGAGATTCACCGCACGAATGCGTGGCATGTTCCTCTCCTCTGTTGCACTCTCTTCAGCACTCTCCATCGGCGGGCTATTACTCGCCTATTCATTCAATCTCCCATCGGGTGCGACCATCGTTCTCCTGTCAGCTGTGGTATTCATGCTCTCCAGTATCCTCTTCCGCGTTTAGCTGTGCTCTTCGTTCTTCTTCATTATCAATGTCAAGCCCAGGTCTCTCTCTATTATCTTCTCGTATTTGCCACTTATACGGGGCTTTATCTTATCCAGTTCCCATATCCCCGTGAGTATCTCCGCCACCAGCTCACCACCATCAAATATCCGAACAACACCGTCACTCTCGGATACAACCACGGCAACGGCATTTGTCTCCCTGGATATCGATGCCGCTGCCATGTGCCTGCTACCGAAGCCCATGGGGAGGTTAATATTCCGATAGCTCGCTTCTATGTACCTCGCTGCGGAGAGGACATATCCATCGGCACTGATGATAAAAGCGCCATCCAGCTTCGCAAGCTCCCTTATCGTGCCCTGTACATTTGCATCCCTTATGTCTTTCGCCTCTCTCGGATGACCAGCCAGGGGGTCCAGGATGAGGGGTGTGGACTTCTCCATTACCCTATCCTCATCGCCGACCACAAACAGAGCACCCATCTTCCTGTCTCCTCTACTGTAACTCGAGATGCTGACCGCTATCTCCACCACCGTCTCCAGCACCTCAGGTGAGCAGTTGCCCCTGGCTTTGCATATCCGTCCAGCCATCTTAATCCGCCATTTATTCTTTAATCCCTTCAGCTTTATAAATGGAATGGAGCTGACTGAAACGGAGAGAGGATAGAATATGGATGATAGAACCGCCGTGAGGGCTTACTCACCCTCACACATCACCGGCTTCTTTGTCATCTGTGAAGAGAGGAATACGCCCCAGCCCCAGAACCCGCTGTACAAAGGCTCTATCGGTTGTGGCATCGTACTGGAGGCGGGCTGTGTAACCGAGGTCTCAGTCTCAGTGGATGACGCGAGCCCGGGGATAGAGATAAACGGAGTAGAAGTAGAAGCAAGTACCACCGCATACGTCTGTCATCGCCTGGCTGATAAGTATCCTGTTCGAGTATCAACCAGCTTCGAAGTCCCGATTGGGGCGGGATTTGGAGCGAGCGGTGCCGGAGCGCTCAGTACCGCAATTGCATTGAATGCACTCCTCTCCATCGGGCTTACATTGAATGAAGCTGCACAGATAGCACATCTCGCAGAGGTGGAGAACGGTACAGGGCTGGGTGATGTGATTGCAGAGACATATGGCAGAGGTGCAGTGATAAGGAAGAAGCCAGGTCCTCCTGGTATCGGGATGGTGGACTTCATACTCCCCCCGGAGGTGGTGAAGGTGAGTTACGTCTCTTTCGGCGGTAAGTCAACCCGGTATATCCTGCAGGATGCGGGAGCATCACTCGTGAGGCGAATAAACGAAGCGGGTAAGGCAGCGCTGAAGGAGCTACTGAAGAAGCCCGACCTGGATACCTTCATGCACGCAGCTCGTGAGTTCTCATTACAGAGCGGGCTGATGAGTGAGCGATGCAGGGATGCGATAGAAGCAGTTGCCGCGGAAGATAAAGTCGCCAGCGTTGCTATGCTTGGTGATACTGTCTTCGTACTCGGAGATAGTGAAGCATTACATGAATTCGGTGAGGTGAAGGAGAGCCGAATCGCAGATTCCGGTGCCAGGCTCCTCTATCATGACCGTGTGTAGAGGGTAAGGGCAGGGGCAGGGCGAGGGTACAAAAGTTTTTTATATCATAATCATCCCTATCTTATCAGGATAAGATGGAAATGGAAGAGAAAGGTGTCATTTCGGGAAGTGGACTGGATGATATCCTGAAAGAGGTGATGAATGGCATACTGGAGGAGGAGAATGAGAACCCGAAACTGCGAGTGGAGGAAGTGGACACCGGTATCTTTGTATCACCCGTCACTGCTACGGAGCTCATCAAATCGCCCGTGGCGAGGGATGATGTCCGTGAGAATACCGGTATGCTGGTAGAGATGAAGGTGCGAGAGGTGGTGGAGGGGTTATTGAATCGAGTTCTGATAAGGCTGCACATAAATGAGAGGCGAGAAGTGGAGATAAGGAACAGGGGGGTAGATGAAGCGGAGATATTAAAGAGCGATGTGGCGGATGAGAGGTTGAATGAGGACCGAAAGCGGATACTGGAGGAGAAATCCAGCACGATGTCCAGGGTGGTAAAAGTCGCCCTTGAACGGATAATGAGTGGTTAAGGAGAAAGACCAAGACAAGACCAAGACTAAATCCTCCTCTTAAGCTCGCTGAGCACCTCCCTCACCTTGCTCGTGGTATGGTATTTCCTCATTGCCTTACCTTTTGACTTCGGACGTTCAGAGATTTCATATCTGCTATCCAGGAACCCATGCTCCTCCAGCGTGAGCAGGTGATAGGATACGAGCCGCCTGTCCTCACCGAGCATATCGCTTATCTCCTTTATGTGTAATTGTTCATCATCGAGCAGTTCCACAATCCTGAACCTTATTGGATGCAGAAGCACATGAACCTCTCTCAACAATTCATCCTCGATCTTTGTCATTCTGCACTTCTATGATTACTGCATCCATTATATATAATTTTTTATTTTAATCGCCCGCCTTCTACATTCTATTAGCTATTGGCTGTTAACCATTATCGAAAGCGGAGCGGAGATGATAGAGAGCGCGACTGTACTGGAATTGGTCGACCTTGCAGCGGGGATTTTGATTGCTGTATTCGCTATCCACGCCGGGCGGAAGTTCCAGTTTGTCATATTCAGGCATGGCTGGAATGTGGTAGCAGGCTCCGGTATTCTAATGGCTCTCAGTTCACTATTCAGAGCTTATTATACCTATGCCAGCATGTATGAGCTTATCCCGTGGGGCAGAGCGATGCTGGTGGTTTGCAGGCTCACACTGGTGGCTGGTATATACATGCTGGCGAGAGCGGCATTGAGACTATGGGCGGAAGAGGGGGGCAAGTGAAGATAAGATGGCGGGAGAAGAGCTCGGGGAAGCGCTGAAGGAACTGGTAGGCACCGCAGGAGTGAATGCTTCCGCAGTTATCACGAGGAATGGAGTGATGGTGGAATTCAGGAACAGGCATATCATGGAGACGGTCTCTTCTCTCTCCGTGGTGGTGGCGATGATGGTAAGGACAGCGGAGAAATGCATAAAGATACTGAATATGGGCGATATGGATGAGCTGAGAGTGAAAGCGGACGGTGGTACAGTAGTGGCAGAGAGATGTGAAGGATTCATCCTCCTCGTTGCGGTGGATAAGGGGATAGATTATGATACAATCAAGCCGAAGATAGAGCGGATAAAGAGCATCATCAGGGGGATGTGATGCTCTCCTGTCATTCCCGTGTCCTACCTGTACAACCGCGGATACTTGTATCTTTGCACATCACCCCAGTCTGCAGTGGCATTTATCATGTCGTTCCAGAAGCGGGGCTTATCCAGTATCTCCTGCATCATGACGTGCCTTGCACCGAAGTATTTTAGCAGGCTCTTACGCACTGTCCTGTAATCGCTCTCCCTATCCCTGCTCCCCACGCCCACTCTCCTCATCCTGAGAGTGATGGATGCGCCATGGCGTGATAGGTCTTCCACCTTCATCCCCCTGCTCTCGCCGAGGAAGCAGGCAATGACCTTCGCCACGAACTCCGCATACATCTTCTCACCGGTTAGATGTATCTCCACCTCCCCCGGGTCTCGCTCAGCCTCGGGGGTGATGTTGAGTTCAACGGGGAAGCCCATATCCACCACCTCTATAAGGTCTGAGATTGTATCTATCTCGCGTATCTCCTCTATACTCTCAACCGCACTCTCGTCCGGTAGGCAAGCCTCTGTATATCTGAGGAACCAGTTAAGCAGACCATGTGGTAGACACACCCCCTTTGCCCTCCTCTCCACCTTCCTCGCCTCCTCCAGACTGCCAAATTTACGGAGCATGAAATCCACGAAATCGATGATCTCCCGTATCGCAGCGCTGAGATTACCCTCCTGTTGCTCCACTATCTTCGCTATCTTCTTCATGTCCTCTTCATGCAATGAGATGTTCTTTCGTATCATCCAATCTCACGTCGTGCTATGTTAAAGTAAATTATCACAATATATAAAATAGAATTTCCATAAGGAAAAAAATTATCTCACTCACCCACACCTCTTCTCAAATTGCTATTTCTGGGTGCCACAGTAAAGATGCTTAGTGGAGGATAGCTGAAATGAAAGCGGTAGTTTTGGCTGGTGGGTTTGGAACCAGGCTTCGTCCACTCACATTCACGAGACCGAAGCCCCTGGTACCGCTGGTTGACAGACCTGTAATAGACCATGTGGTGGATTACCTTGTTTCTCACGGGTTGAATGAGATAGTGGTGACGACGACTTATCTCCGGCAGTTGATCATAGACCACTTCAACTTCAGGTACCGTGGAGACGGGCATCTCTCGCTATCGTTCCCTGCGGAGCACTCACCACTGGGAACCGCCGGCTCTGTGAAGAACGCGGGTTTGGAAGTAGAGGGGGAGCCTTTCGTGGTGATACAGGGCGATAATATCACTGACATGGACCTGAGAGGGATGATAGAGCATCATTATGACTCGGGAGCGCTTGTGACCATTGCTTTAACCCCTGTCTCAGACCCGTGGAATTATGGCATAGCGGAGCTCGATGAGCATGAGCGTGTAAAGAGGTTCATGGAGAAGCCATCACCTGATGAGTGCTTCACCAACCTCGCAAGTACGGGGATATACATAATAGAGCCTTCAGTGATGGAGTATGTACCTGATAATACACCCTTCGACTTCGCTAAGGACCTGTTCCCCCGAATTCAGGCACTACACGAAGGAGAAGGCAGGATATCGGGGTACAGACTGGCGGAGACGAATTTCTGGGCTGACGTCGGTCAGCCAGAGGGGTACATGCGAGCCACTGAATGGCTATTGAAACGGTCAGAGCAGGATGTCTTCATAGGTGCGAATGTGGAGATAAACGGTGCCGGGATAACCGGACCCGCGGTGATCGGAGACTCTACGGTGGTGGAAGAGGGCTGCTCCGTGGGTCCAGGCGCAGTCCTGTTCGAGGGTGTGTACATCGCCAGGAATTCGAGTCTGGAGCACTGCGTGATAGGCGAGAAGACACAGATGGGTGAGAATGCGACGGTGAAGCAGGCGATTGTGGGTCCTCAGTGTGTATTCGGTGATGATGTGGAGGTATATGGGGGCAGGATATGGCCCTTTATATCCATTCCTCATCGCACAACTGTGGATGAGACCCTGAAGAGGTTCGTCAGATTCGAGTTTGATTGCAATGGTAACAAGAGCAGCAGCGGCAGCGGGAATATACTCCGTAACGTACCGGATGAAGAGGCTTTCTACTTCAATATGCGAAGGGGCGGCAGGGTCGTTCACACTGGACTGGTTGCACATAGCCTGGAAACCTTCCTCTATCTACTGAAGAGGGTGGATAAGAGGTCGATATACTTCCATCTCAGGGAGGGTCACAATGATTTCGCCACCTGGATAAGAGAGGTCTTAGGCGATGCGAAACTGGCGAGTGAACTCATGGAGGTGGAGTGGTGGAGACCCAGGGATGAGCTGACCAGCATGATAGAGGACCGTATAAGGGAGCTGAAGCAGGAGCTGGACTCGAAGCCGAAGTTAGAGCCGGAGTTAGAGTCGGTCTCAAACCCGAAATCGAGGGAGGAGGTGATGGTATGTCAATGAAAGTAACGAAGAAGGGAACCCTGAGAAAGATTGCGGATAAGAAGAAGGAGCTTGCAAGGCTTGCAAATTCACTATTTGAACCCGTGGGTAAGGAGCCCTATTACCTGAACCAGGGTAAGGCGATAAGGAACCTGAGTGAGCTGGTGGAGAATCTCGATGCATTCTCCGAGACGGAGGCGCCGTGGCTCGCATCATGGATAGAATATCTCGGTGATGAAGAGACGGCAATGCGAATCCGGGAGATGCCGGGTGCATTCAAGGAGGTCATCAATGAGCGCTACGCGGAACTGCAGGAGTTCTTCCACCGGAACCGGAAATAGTGAGAGTGAGGCAGCAGCAGGTGAGGCGTGGTGAGGATAAGGATAAGGAAAAGGATAAGGAAAGGTTCGTAGAAAGGAGGAAGGCGGGATAAGAGATGAGGATAGCATTATTGAGCTGGGAGTCATTGCATTCCATACCGGTTGGCGGGGTGGCATCACATGTCTCTGAACTCGCTGCTGCATTGCAGCGGCTGGGTAACGAGGTGCATGTCTTCACCCGCATGGGCGGTGGGCAGCGGTGGTATGAGGTGATAGACGGTGTGCACTATCACCGCTGCCCGTTCGACCTGAATCCCAACTTCGTGGAGGAGATGAATAATATGTGCCACTCCTTCGCATACCACTTCTTCCAGACCGAGGATGTCGCCGGCAACTTCGATATCGTTCACGGACATGACTGGATGACCGTGAATGCGCTCGCGGAGATAAAGAACGCAAGGGCTAAGAAGATCGTCTTCACACTCCACTCAACCGAGTACGGGAGGTGTGGTAATGTCTTCTATGAGGGGCAATCACGTGACATAAGGAACCTCGAATGGTATGGTGGATTCCTCGCGGATAAGATAATCACCACTTCAGATACGATAAAGAAGGAAGCGAAGTGGATATACAACTTCGAGGACTGGAAGATGGCAATGATTCCGAATGGTGTCTCACTGAGCAAATTTAACGGCTTTGTGGACCCCTGGAGGGGTGTGAAGAAGAGGCTTGCCATCGGTGTTTGGGACCCGCTGTGCCTCTTTGTAGGGAGGATGACCATCCAGAAAGGAGCGGACTTGCTGTTAGAAGCCATACCCTCTATACTGCCTGACTTCCCTGATGCCAAGTTCCTCTTCGTCGGCGATGGTTACATGAGAGCCGGGCTGGAACACCGGGCATGGGAGCTTAACGTGGAGCATGCATGCCGCTTCCTGGGATATATACCCGATGGCGAGCTTGTGAACTGCTATAAGGCATGCGATGTGGTCTGCATTCCCTCAAGGAATGAGCCCTTTGGCATCGTGGCGCTGGAGGCATGGGCTGCGGGAAAACCCATCGTAGTAACACACAATGGCTTCGATTACGTCTGGCATGATGTGAACGGACTGAAGGTATACGACAATCCGGGTTCCATCGCATGGGGTATAAAGGCGATATTCAGCGACTTTGAGCACGGGAGATGGATGGGCTCCAATGGACGGAAGACCGCGGAAGGCTTCTCATGGGATAATATCGCGAAGATGACCATGGGTGTGTATGAGGAGATTTTGGGGGGAGATGGTATAGATGGTATATAAACTGGAAGATTTTACGCTGGTGGATGACTTCCTGGTGGAAGGCAAGACGGTGCTGCTGCGGATTGATGTGAATTCCACCGTGATTAACGGTGAAGTGAAGCTGAATGAGCGTATAGTGCGTCATGCCGAGACGATAAGGGAGTTGCAGGAGATGGGTGCGCGTGTTGTGGCTATCGCCCATCAGGGTAGGGCGGGTAAGCCTGATTTCCTCACGCTGGCACAGCATGCGCGATTGCTACGCCGATTTGTGGATATCGGTTACGTGCCTGACATAACGGGTGAAAGAGCGCGGAACGCGATGGACACGCTGAGCGATGGTGAGGCTATATTACTTGAGAACGTGCGTATGGACCCTGAAGAGGCGCTCAAGCGAACACCTGAGCGGCATTCTAAGTCGAATCTCGTGCGTACGCTCGCCGCTCATGCGGACTACTTCATAAACGATGCCTTCTCCGTTGCTCATCGTGCACATGCCTCGATTGTCGGCTTCCCGAAGGTGATGGACTCGTGTGTGGGCAGGCAGATGGAGAAGGAGCTGGCGGCACTGGAGAGGGCACATGAGGAGCGCCCCATCGTATATGTACTCGGCGGTTCCAAGCCGGAAGACGTGCTTGATGTGATGGCGTTCGTTTTGAGGGCTGGTAAAGCCGATGCTATACTGACCACCGGCGTTATTGGTAACATCTTCATGTACGCAGCCGGCGCAGCAGAGATGGATGAAGAGCATAAGAAGAAGTACCTCAGTAGTTTGAAGAGGGCGAAGAAGCTCATGCTCTCAGGCAGGATATTATACCCGGTGGATGTGGCAGTGGAGGTCGAGGGCAACCGTGAGGAACTGAGTGTACACGCCCTGGCACCCGCTCAGCGGGCACTGGATATCGGTGAAGAGACATGCAGGATATACCGTGAGATAATAATGAATGCGGGTACGGTGATAATGAAAGGTCCTGCGGGCGTGTGTGAGAATGAGCAGTTTGCAGAGGGTACAAAAGCACTATTAAAAGCCATCTCTGCCTCTGATGCATTCCATCTCATCGGTGGTGGGCATACCTCATCCGTACTGGATATGCTCGATATGGAGCGGATGAAGAGCGAGAGTGAGAAAGGCTACGTCAGTCTGGCTGGTGGTGCATTGTTGATGTATCTCGCGGGTAAGTCATTGCCCGGTCTGGACGTACTGAGGGTGCACAGACCCCATGCCAGGCTCACCAGTGGGGTGGAAACGGAAGCAGCAGAGAAGGAACCATTTACACCACAAATCGGTAATACCATGGGTTGAAGAACTGAAGAACTGAACCGGAAGTCTGGAAGGGAAAAGGGAAAGTATAAAAGGGGCTGGCTACCTCTGTTCTGTGATAGCTGTAAGAGTGTGAGAAATGGAAATGGAAAGTACAGATAGTAGGAGTAGAAGTAGGAGCAGAAGCAGAGATATAGTGATAAGTGAAGACTCAACTGCGGAAGAGCTCGCACCGATAGCCAAAGCGGTGAATGATTTGCTCATCATACCCGTGGCGATGCGAAGTAAGAACAGGAGAGGTGTCCGTGTGGAGAGGGGGGAAGTGGTCAATTATGAGTACACCGGTCCGGTGCTGGAGAAGGTGCTGAACGAGAATCGTGTTATTCGCACCACCCTACTCAAGGGCAGGTATGCTGGTATACCGGTTGTTGTCGCTCCTGTCCGGAATAGAGAAGGAGAAGCAATAGCAGCTCTTGGCGTATTTGACGTCGTGGGAACCGTTGATTTGGGCGCCGTATTCGCTGATTTCCCGCACGTGCTCGAACAGGTCAGGGCGTACCCATCTGCGGGTAAGCGATGAGGTGAGTGAAATTGGGTATACGCGAATCCTTCTCCAATTTCACGATGAACCGGAGAACACTGGCTGCAATTATGGCGGTAGCGATACTGTGGCGGGCTTTTATAAGTTCTAACGGTCATATAATCCTCTGGGAGAGCGTATGCTCCGGTGTAGCCCTCTTCATAATGGGGTGGGCGCTCTTTGCTTACATCCTCAGGATGAGCAGAGAGCTGAAAGGCTGGCTGGAATTGAACAGCATCTATCGCTGGATCGCCTTCTCCGTGGCTGCTATCAACTTCTATGTCATCGTTTACTACGCGATGCGGTGGTATAGACTGGCGGGTGTTGGAGGTATAGAAGAAGTTCCACTACCTCTGGATTTCCTATACCGGGATATAAGATATATCATGCTGGTGATATTCTATTGCGTGGTGATGTGGCTGGCGAAACTTCTTAAGAAGGTGCATGGCGATTACATATTGCTATTCAAACAGTAGCGAGGTAAAGGGGAGATGAAAGTACGCGATATAATGAGCACACCCATAATAACCGAGGATGAAGATACACCCGTAAGAGAGGTAGTGAAGGACATGGCAGAGCTGGGTATCGGCAGTGTAGTGATCACCTCAGGAGGCAATCCAGCGGGTATTATTACCGAGCGTGACGTGGCATTGAAGATCATTCTAAAAGACAGGAGGGCTGGTGAGGTAAAAGCAAAAGAGATAATGTCCTCACCCCTGATAACCATTGACCCGGAGAGGTCATTGAGTGATGCGTGTGAACTTCTTGCGAAGAAGCAGATAAAGAGGCTGCCGGTGGTTGAAAATGGCATACTGGTGGGTATTGTCAGCCTGAGAAACGTATTATCCCATGAGCCAGAGTGTGCCCGGCGGGTCTATCCCCGGGTGCGGGTGTTAGCCAGCGGATGGACACTTGACCGGCTTGAACGAGCTTTGAGTGAGGGTGAAGCGTTCTTCATGATGAATGAGATAGACCACTACAAGGAGCGGGTGAAGGAGGTACATGATGAACTGGAGGAGCTTGTGAACTTTTATACCGATGATAAAGAGCTCAGAGAGGTATATGAGAGATTCGAGGAGCTTTATAATCATCTGGGCGAGCCCTCAAGGGCTGAGCACCGGAAGAGGCTGGAGACGGTGCTGAGGAGATTGAGGCATATCACACACTGGAGGAAGCGGCAGTCAATTTCCAGCTTCGCATCCGGTGTATTCTGGTTCCGCGATTACCGGCATGGCACGGGTAAGGAGCTCCGCTTACCTTTCAAGAGGACCCGCCCATGAGACCGTGAGGGGAACAAAAACGAAAGATTTATTTATACTATTTATACTCCGGGATTAAAGGAGAGAGAGAACAGAACAGAATGGTGAAAGAGGTGAAAGAATAAATGGCGATGGAGATGCTGGAAGTGGGGGATATAATGACACCGAAGGTGATAACCGCGGAAGAGGATACGCCGGTGACTCAGATATCGAAGGATATGGAACTGTCAGGTGTGGGCAGTGTGGTGATCACAAGAGATGGTAAGCCGGTGGGTATAATAACAGACCGTGATATAGCATTGAAGCTCACGATGAAGATGAAGGACAGGATACCCAGAGAGGTGAGAGCGAAGGAGATAATGTCCTCCCCTCTGATAACCGTAGAACCCACCACATCGGTGGAGAAGGCATGTGAGATACTGGCAGAGAAGGGTATAAGAAGGCTGCCGGTGATCGATGATGACAAGCTCGTTGGCATTGTTTCTGTCAGGAATATACTAACGAGAAACCCGGCGTGTGTTACAAAGTTCTATTCCCCTCCCCCGGAATAGTATAATATGAATATGAGGATATGAGATGAGACTGAGAGCGAGGATAAGGGTGAGAAGTGAAGACGCCGCCCTGATAGTAAATGCTCTGATGCCTGACAATATCAATATCAATATCAACACCGATACCAGTATCGAGGGTGAAGGGGCTGATGGTACAGTGAGCACCACCTACACCTACCTTGAGGCGCCCAGAATAGGAACGCTGATAGCAACCCTGGATGATTATCTGCTGAATGCACGGGTGGCACAGGCGATGGTGAAGATGGTCAGGGAAGAACTCTAACTTCAATTCATTATTCATTTCTTCAAGCTCGATTTGAGCGCTCGCATCAACTCCTTCGCAGCCCGTGTATCCTCGTATATCCTGTGTACCCATGCATCACCCCAGAAGAGATTGCAGCTCGTCTCAGCCCTCAGGATGTGCTCCTCCACTTCGGGAATCCTTCTGCCGAGCTCATGATACTCCCTGCTCGTTGCCCATAGCTCTTCTATACCCGCCCGTTGCTTCTCTGTACCCTCCCACTGGCTGAAATCATAGCCACTTGTAGTGGCTACATTCCAGGCGCCTGTCTGGACATCCACATAGGTTGAGGGTGGATTCTCCTCTATGAACTCACTTATCTTTATCGGAATAATGGGGCAATCGCCTCTTCGTACTTCCTCCATGTAAGGAGCGAAGAAATGTCCCCAGAAACCCGACGGCTCGTGCATCTGTCTGAACCATCCACCGTTCTCCCCATCCGACCAGGTGGTCAGAAGGCAATTCCCCCTGCATCTCTCCGTCTTATGCATGACTTCATGTTTAAACCAGCCAGGGTCAAGCCCGCTCTCCTGTGCGTTACTCATATCCCTGTCCCTCGGGATTACCACAATCTCCGCGGAGTCGTATTCAGCAATATGCGGCTTGTATATTATATCCTCCCTCCGCATCCCCTCTCTCCTCGGCTTTACATGTACACCATCGACGACCACATATTCAAATCCCGTATCCTTCAGCACGGGTATCATCTCCATGCAGAAGCCCATCTCCGGTGGCCAGAATCCGGGCGCGTGGAGACCAAGAGATTCTGCCTGCTGCTTCCATCGCTCTATCTGCGGTTTCCAGTCCTCCCTGGGTATCAGGGGGAAGAGGGGATGATAATAGCCCATGCCGAGGAATTCTATCCCCTTCGCTCCGGGATACTCACGCATTACCCCTTCCAGGTCTGCTCCTATCAGAGCAGATAGCCTGTCTCCCATATCCGTGCTGCAGAGTTGCTCCAGTAGAGTGCCGGAGAAGCCAAGATGAAGCCGTGCCACGTCCTCGTATTCCCTGGCATATCGCAGAGGGCGCTCGTAGCACAGTAATATCTGCCTCGCCTCCCACTCGTTCGTCCGGAGAAGCAGTTCTATATTACCGGGAGGCTGATGCATGTGCAAGCCAAGAGCATGATATATGTGTGATTCCATCTAACTCTATCTCATCTTTATATCATATCACGAAGTAAACACCCTTCTGATGCGGATGTGAGAGTATATCCGTATCTATATCGTTATCCAGCTTCAGCTTCTCCTCAAGCTCCTTACACCTGTTCCGGATGGTGATCGGGGTTGTACCCGCGACTTTTGCTATCTCCTTCTCCGCGACCGAGGTACCACTCAAATTAGCAGCGAGGTATATCGCAGCCGCAGCCGTGCCAGTGGGACCCCAGCCCTTCGCGGTACCTGCCCCCTCCCCCCTCTTCAATATCTCTATCGCCCTCTCCCTTATCGCATCACTCAACCCCAGCTCAGAGCAGAATCGGGGCACATACTGCGCGGGGTCTGCGGGTGCGAGTTTAATCTCGAGTTTGCGGAGGAGGAAGATGTAAGCCCTTCTTATCTTCCGTAGTGGCATTCTTGAGAACTCTGCTATCTCCTTCAGCGTTCGCGGTACACCATACTGCCGGCAGGTGATGTAGAGCATCGCAGAGACCAGCTCCTCTATACTCCGCCCCTTTATCAGGTTCTGCTTCGCCGCCCGGCGGTACAATACCGCGGTCTCCTCACGAATCTCTGGTGGCAGTTTAAGCGCGCTCGCCATCCTGTCTATCTCCCCGAGTGCGAATGAGAGTATCTTCTCACTGCTATCCATACTTATTATCCCCCTCAATCTCCTTGTGCGCGCGAATGCCTCGGGTGCGGGTGTACTCAGCCCTTTATTGTGAATCCTGTAACTCATGGGTGGACCTGTTCTGATTCGCTTCGATGCCTGCTCATCATCGTAGGAGCGCCATTCGGGTCCAAGGTCCACGAGATTCTCCGCTATCACCACCCCACAGTCAGCGCAATAGACCTCAGCGTGCTTGGGGTCCGTGATCAGGTTAGTGGAGCCACATTCCGGGCACTTCTTCGGTCTCTCATCCATTCTCTTTAAGAATATATTATCCTTATTAATAGATAAAACTTCCGTTTTTGGTTAGAACTTCAGTTCAAGAGGAGAAGATTATTTCACTTTCACCTCTGGATATGGTGGAATCCACTCTTGAACTCCGTGAGCACCTCCTCCACTTTACCCGTGACACGATATTTCCTCACCGCCTTACCCTTCGACCTCGGCAGTTCAGAGATCTCATATCTGCTATCCAGGAACCCGTGCTCTTCCAGAGTGAGTAAGTGATAAGATACGAGTCTCCGCTCCTCACCGAGTGCGTTGCTTATCTCGTTTATATGCATCTCCCTCTCTCCCAGTAGCTCCACAATCCTGAATCTTATCGGGTGCAGGAGCACATGCAGTTCCTTTATCAGCTCATCCTCGATCTTCATCTCTCCACTCCACAACGGCATCTGTATATCGAGTCCTCTTTTTATCTCTTTCGCTTTTTTACCAATACTTTCCCATAAGGGAAATTATTGTTGCCCCTGGTATAGAATCATGTTTCCCCTTCATGGACTGAGGATAGAGATAGAAACCGGGAGATGAGGGAAAAAAGAAAAAGATGGGGTTTTTTAACCCTTTACATACCCCATGGTCACCTTCCTCGCAAATTGCTCCACGAGGTCAGCGCCGCAGTTAGGGCATTTTGCAACGAGTTTACCAAGTGAGGCGCCACATACCGGGCATTTGTCAAAGACGTTCTTCGCCTGCATGGCATCGCCCCATACCCAGCCGTGATGTGAGGTCATTATATGCTCCACTATCTTATCCACCAGTGCATCTCTGCTCGCAGCGGTGAATGTTTGATTGCAGACATAACAAATCCCTTCCGCCATTTTTACCACCACTGGTATTTTGGCGTATGAACATTTAAATTTTTCTATTTTTTTGAATATTCCAGTTTTGAGAAGCTGAAATATTAAATAGATGTTAAATCTTATGACCTTTCTCCGCTATGCTATTACTATCTGTACCTGAATCCCAGTCTCTCTGGATTCCTGGCATATACCTCGAATCCGGGTATCACCACCCTCACCACCGGTATGCCAATCTCTTCACGCGTCAGGTCAGCCACAATCACCCGCCTACCTATCGCCTTCAGCCGCTGAAGTGCTATCTTTATATCACCATCTATCGTATCAGTTGCGAGGCTGGGAAGTTCGCTCAGGCTCACCCCTTCACCCTCTTTGCCGGTATCAAACCAGTGCCTGTTCATTCTTTTCACCGTCTCGTAATCCAGAGGGGAGGGTGTGGGTGTGGGTGTGCCCGTTGCCCCTGCCTTTAGCTGCCGCTGCGCTATCTGCATGAGTCTGGACTGTGCAGCCTCTGTTATCGCCCTTATCGCTGCAATCCGCGGGTCACTGTGTGTACCGGCGCCATAAACGAGTAGATTCGGGTCCCTCTCTGGTGTATCCAGAGCTAAAGCAACGGTGGTGAACCCGGCATCCGTGGGGATATACCAGAAATGGGTTTCGATGCCCCGGGAATTGAACCTCTCTTTAAGCTCGAATATCAATCCATCTTCTTCTTCTATCTCTATCCTTCTACCTGCATCCTTTCTTATCTCCACATAACTCAGTGCATCTCTTTCTATCACTTCCATTATGCCGTGGAATATCGCCTCCTCCAGGTTGTTACCCGTGGCTATACCATTACTGTCACTCCTGAAGAGCCTTCCACCTCTGTTCGTGATGTAGGGGTGATAAACGGCATTTGCAGGCAGGAGCACCTCACTCTCCATCATGAGGTCGTAACCCACACACCACTCTATCTTGGTATCGGGTCCCACGCCTGAGATTGCACTCAATATAAGTGATGATGGTTCCAGCTTCTCCACCCCCTCCACTCTTTCTCCTTCGTTATACGATTCGAACAGGAATTTAGCACGGTCTTCCGCCTTTAACTCTGCGGAATAGCGCTCTATTGCCTCCATAAGCACCGATACCTTCGCCTGCTCCTCCGTTAGACCTTTACCTGCATGAACATTCACTGCTCCTGCCTTCGCACCGGGTCTGCGTGCCGAGTATACAGGTATATTTATATTGAGCTTATCCAGCCCGGAGATCTCCACCATCTCGGTTATACCCACCTTCTCGGTTAGCCCTTCCACCATTCTCAGGGTCTCCTCCGGTGTTAATGTGCGATGCGAATCGAAGAAGTACCTCTTTGGTCTCCGCCTGAGTTTTATCTCCATCTTTTCACCATCCTTTATATACTGACAGAATATCTATTTAATAATAGAGGAGAGGAAATGGTAGAGAGAGAAGAGACGGCGGAGGAGAGAAGGAATAGGTGGATGGCGCGAGAAGCGGCGAAGGCAGATAAGGAGGAAGGTGGAAGGTCGGTGAAGAAGATACGGTGCTCGAAGTGTGGGAAGGAAGTGGATGAATATCTGGAGATAGCCGGGCGTATCCTCTGTCTGGAGTGTTATGCAGAGGAGGAAGCGGATGAATTTGGCGCTTTAAGCATGCCCGGAGAGGGGGGTGGTGCAGGCTAATGGAGCGTGAGCGGAAGTATGCTTTACCCATTCCCCGTGGTATAACTACGGGTATAGTATTCGAGGCAGCGGAGAAATTCGGACTGGAGGTGACGCAGGAGGAAGCCTCATCTGAGGATGCCTTTGACCCACGTACTGGTTTCCCCATTCGGGATTATGTACCCCGGATGATACTGCGGGGTGATTCACCCGATAAGTTGCTGGCTGCGAAGGAATATATATATAAGAGGCACGAAGAGTGGATCTCACATCTGGAGGAATGGCGTACGAAGCGGCGTGAGCAGATACTGGGTAAATACCGAAAATAAGTTCCTTCTATCTCTTTATTTCTCCCTTCTTCTTTTATCTTATCTTATTCTTATTCGGTGCTCTGCTGTCGCAGCGTACCGGTATAGATCCAGCGGTCAAAATATCCGTTACTCTCACTGTTCTCCTTTATCTCGCCCTCGAACTCATCCTTCAATATATTCTCCAGGAGCATGGCTTCATCCTCACTCGAGACGGTGAGGAGTACTTTCCCGCCTCCTCTCAGCACCTTTGGTACCTCTCTCAAGACCTTCTCCCAGTTGAAGAGCTCGTAAGGCGTTAGTTTACCCACCATAAACCCAAATGCGAGGTCGAATTCGCGGCTGAAGAAGGAGGAGAGGAGGGAGCAGTCAAGAACAACACTCCTCTCCGGGTAAAGTACTCCTTCCTCCAGACCCCTGCATATCTCACATTTGTTCACATCCACAGTGATGGGAGAGATACCAAGTTCATGCAATGCCACTGTCGCTTCACCGGCACCACAGCCAATCTCGATGGTGTCACCCCAAAGAGCCCCTTCTCCTATCTCCCCTTCGCTCGCAAGCGCATTCAGCAACTTCTTCAATGCCTCTACCCTGTCACGGGGATAGAAACCCGGCTCCTTTACATTGCAATTGCAGAATACACGGTTCACCAGTGCGATGGAATAGAACTCCATCACACCAGACCGAAAAGCCATGCCATTTACCTCCACCTCACGCTCCTTATCACCGCTCATAGCATCAGCAAGGGCATTGAATTCCTCCATTCTCCTTCGTTCGGCGATGAAATCGGTGAATATAACCCAGAAGCCCAGCTCCCTGTCGTATATTGCAATCCCAATGAGTGTACCACTCTCATCATGTATCCTTATCAATTCCGCTACATCCCCTCTCTTCACCTTGCCCATGTAATCAATAGTCCTCGGTATCCAGCGCTGTTCTGCATAGCTGCTCTCCACCAGTGTGAAGTTCTCAGCTCCTATCCCCAGTAACTCGTCCAGCTCCATCGCCTAATCGCCTACATAGCAGCAGCGAACTTGCCCTCTTCAATCTCGCGCAGGCACTTCTTCACCTTGCTCACTATCTCATTCAGTTTGTCCTGCGGTACACTCTCATGCCTCACAATCCCGCTCACGATCTCTACAACTTTACCCTGTGTCTTCCCCTCCCTGTATCTCGTGCTTATCCCTATCGACTCGAAATCCTCGTAATCCACCGGGCACTGGCAGAGTACAATAGTGGGTATGTTTATCCTCGTCAGTACGAATCGGACCTTATAGATGAAGTGTTGCTTCACGTTGCCATGGTTGAGGAGAGCGAGCTTATGCCGCCCTATCATCTCTATCTCCCTCGGCTCCAGTCCGAATGCCACACCGTGCCCGCCACCCGAAGGTGCATCTGCGGGTGTACCATCTCCGGCATTCAGTATTATCTCTCCTACGTCTATACCCTTATCCCTCAACTCTGTGGTTATCTCGCACACCGGTTTCGGCACATGCCTGTAGCCCGGTGACATTGCAATATTTATCACGTCGTTCTTTATCGCCTTCGCGAATGTGCCCCGCTGTGCGATACCGCCACCCAATCCAAGCCCCTGACCTTTCCTGCATACCACCAGCTGAGTCTCTCTTCCTACTGGCATTACCTCACCCCATCCACCTGTGTACCTCTACCTGTACCTGTACCTGTATCTGAGCGCATCCTCACCTCAAATCCTCTAACTTCACTACCCGCCCATTCTGCATGTGTGCCACTCTATCGCATACCATATAAACAAAGTCGCGGTCATGAGAGATGATGATGAAGGTCATACCGAG
>JAODGR010000036.1 GCA_025464275.1 Methanosarcinales archaeon | reverse complement strand
GTAATATGTGGATATGAGTTATTATAAAACAACTTGCCTTGCTGCGACTAATAATGCTTGAACCTCAATAAAGCTGCGATTCCACCAAGTGCATTTAATCTCTTGCCCGGCTCGAATTCGGTGCTGAATATGACAATCCTGCCGCCTGTCTTCTCCACACCCCTGAGTATCTCCTCCACATCTCCACCTATCCCCTCCCCTCCCACCGCTTCTCCACCCTTACCCTTATCCCCACCCTCTCTCACCCCCTCTCTCTCCCCCTCTCCCTCTCCGCACGTCATTAACTTATCATCACTCACCATCAGGGTCTCTATTGCACCGAACTGGAGCGCTCTTCGTACCTCCTCCTCCCCGTATACCGCCATACCACCCTCTTCCTTACTTATCTCCGCCATCAACCTCTCCATTAGCTTCACTTCCATCGTCAATCGTTCAGCTTCTCTCAGTCGCTCCACAGCTCCTCGCTTCAAGACCTCAATGAACCCAGGGATACCGATGGAAGAAGTCTGTTCGATTAGGGCTCGCTCTCGCAGTTCGGGCGCTTTTTCAACCAGTCGTGAATAGAAATTGCTCTTTATGAATCCTGGACCCGCAATGATGAGCGCTTCTGCACCATGTGCACGATAAGCATGCTGTAACTGTCTCAGGACATCATCAAAAAATGCGGTCATGGCTGTATCATCACCCCGCATCCCTTTTCCTGAGCTCCATCGGATGGAGAAGAGTTCGTCCACCCCGTATTGCCTTATTATCCCCGCAATTGCCTCACCAGCTTCTATGGTAAGTACGATTATGGGCGTGTTAATGGTGCGTTCCGCTTCCCTCAGCCGTTTTAGGTGATGACTCCTCCACTCCTTCACGATTGAGAGCTCGGTATAAGGCTCGATATTGAAGGTGTGGTAAGAGCCCACCTCAGTCTCCAGACCTGTCTCTATCACCCCTTTTATGCGTAATCGATGCGAGAACTTGTGGAACTCCACATTCTTCACCCGTATACCCAATCGAATCCATCTCTTCTCCGTTTTATCTGGTCTGAGCTTAAGCTTATCCGTCGCACCTTCCAGTCGCCGGGAGGTGAGAGAATAGACCAGGTCTCCGGGCTCTACAATGTGCTTGAGATGCCACAGGTCGTCCACCGATTCAGGTATCACAGCGACTTCGCCCGTTTTTACCCCGCTGCCCCCGCCTCTGGTATCTCGCAATCGCCTCTTCAAGAGCTTCATGGAGTGGCTGTAATTCCCCCTCACTTATTTACATACATGTGGTTATTATGATATGAGATTGGAGATTGACCCTGAGATTGAGACTGAGCCCGGTGATAGAGGAAGCAGCGCTGGTGGTGGAGAACAAATTAAGAACACTGGTGATTGCAGACCTGCACCTGGGGATAGAGGAGGAGTTAAGGCAGAGGGGGATAAATATCGGCAGTCAAACCAGTAAAATCATGGATAGGGTACAGGCATGCATTGAAACAACAGAACCCGATGCGATCGTCCTGCTTGGCGATGTAAAACATGCGGTACCAGGTGTTTCATATTCCTATCGCGACAGGGTGGAGGTCCCTCTCTTCCTCGCCTCCCTCGCCGAATACGCACCGGTGTATGTAGTGAGGGGAAATCATGATGCACAGTTAGAAAAGCTCCTGCCCGAGGAACCGGGTTTACAGCATGAGATAAGGATGGAGGAGACGAAGGGTTTTATCCTGGACGGTGCGGGGTACATCCACGGGCATACGTGGCCAGCCCCGGAGCTCTTCGCCGCGGAATACATAATGATGGGGCACAATCACCCGATGGTCCGTCTTGTGAGTAGAGGAGTCGGGTATGCAAGACAGATGAGCGTCTGGATTAGGGCTAAATGCAGTTATGATGCTGTGTTACGGTATTACCGGCATATGGACCGATGGAACGACCCATGGGTAATAATAATGCCTGCATTCAATGAGATATGCGGCGGTGTGGCTTTTAATTCACCTGATTTGAAACCCCTGGGTCCCATAGCATCGAAACTCATTCTTACAGGCACAATGGAGGCATATCTACTTGATGGCACATATCTGGGCAGGGTAACAGACCTCCAGAGTGAGGTAACCGGAGCCTGAGCCTGAGCTGAGTTGTCTGAGTTGGGATGGAATGGGATGGGATGTGAATATATATAATATGAGGTCCTCTTTTATCTTATGGCAGAAGCGGAAGCGGATAAGAAAGAGGTGATAGAGGATATAGATATAGAGGGGAAGACGGCTGAGGATTTGCTCATCCTCGGTGAGGAGTATCTTGCCGAGGGTAGATACGAGGACGCGATAAGAGTGTATAAGGAGATAGTGAAGAAGGAGCCGATTATGCCCACCCTGGCTAAGACATGCAACGATTGTGGTGTTGCATATGCGAGTTTAGAGGATTATGAGATGGCGATAGGATTCTTCAATGCTGCATTGAATCTCAGAGATTATCTCATAGATGGCGGGATATCCACATATTACAACCTCGGGCAGGTGTACAGGATTATGGGTGATGAAGAGAAGGCAGAAGAGAGTTTCAGGCGTGGTGAGAGGATAAGGCAGGAGCAGGAGGAGCGGGACGAGCTGGCGAGACGTACTCTCTCTTCTCTATAATACCAATGAAACCAATGGATTGAGGATTAACTCAGAAGGTCAGAAGCAGAAGGGATAGCTTCTTAAATAACCGGGGCAAACAGATATACATGCATGGAGAGAAGGAGAAGATAACTGTAAGTCTGATAAAGGCAGATGTTGGTGGTTTCCCAGGGCATTCAACCGTTCGGGTAGAGTTAAAAGAGAAGGCGAAGGAGATGCTGGAGAAGGCGAAGAGGGAAGGATTGCTCGTGAGCTATCATGTGCTGAATGCGGGCGATGACCTGCAACTGCTCATGAGTCATCGTAAGGGTGTGGATTCATCGGAGATACATGGGCTGGCATGGGATACCTTTGAAGCGGCTACGGAAGTAGCGAAGGAGCTCAAGCTCCATGGTGCGGGTCAGGATTTGCTCGTGGATGCATTCAGTGGCAATATAAGGGGTATGGGACCCGGGATAGCGGAGATGGAATTCACAGAGCGTGGTTCTGAGCCGTTGATTGCATTCATGATGGATAAGACGGAGCCCGGAGCGTTCAATTTCCCCATCTACAAGATATTCGCAGACCCGTTCAATACTGCGGGGCTTGTGATCGACCCGGCGATGCATGACGGGTTCATCTTCGAGGTCTGGGACATAAAAGAGAAGAAGGAAGTCTTTCTGCGTACTCCAGAGGAGTTATACGACCTGCTTGCTCTCATAGGAGCGAAGAGCAAATATGTAATAAAGCGGGTATATCCAAAGGAGACGAGCCCACTGCCTGATGATGAGCCGGTCGCTGTTATCAGCACAGAGAAGTTATACTTCACTGCGGGTAAATATGTGGGTAAAGACGACCCGGTTGCACTTGTACGTGCACAGAGTGGTTTACCAGCAGTGGGAGAGGTTTTAGAGCCCTTTTCGTTGCCTTATCTCGTGAGTGGCTGGATGCGTGGCTCGCATAACGGACCGATAGTCCCTGTACCGTTCAGGTACTCCCAGTGCACACGGTTTGATGGACCACCGCGAGTGATTGCAGCCGGATTCCAGATAAGCAACGGCAGGCTGGTGGGTACGGCGGACCTGTTTGACGACCCTGCATTTGACCTTGCACGTGCTAAAGCGGGAGATATTGCCAACTATGTGAGGGCACATGGACCTTTTGAGCCGCACAGGCTACCTACCGAGGAGATGGAATATACAACACTGCCTGACGTACTGAAGAGACTGGAAAGCAGGTTTAAGGCGGTGAAATGAAGATGTGTCTGCCACTATAGATGGTGATAGAAGTAGAGGATACCTACTGTGAAGCTTTTGATGGTCTATTTGTGCGCCTGTGCATAACCGCACTGAACAGGCAGTTATTGAAGCGAGCGGCTTATGCCGCTACTGCATTGCCATCCACGGTATTCAGTGAATCGGAAGGAGGAATAGAGCGCTGGCTGAGCGCTCATGAGACTCCTGATGGCAGGACTGGTGCAATAATCCAGATATGGGTAAATCGAGGTCGTGATGACGCTGCGAAGCTCGAGTACGAGGTATCTAAACGGATACGGCAGGGAGTACTCGTAGTGCCTACAACTGCGGTCTTCAATGCCCTCGAACTCGATACCTCACCCGAAGATAAGATGGACACCATGGAGAGGATAGGGCACTGTGGTGATGGCTACGAGAGGGTGGAGCATAGATTCGGGCGGGAGATGATTGTTATACCGATAATGATGGGCGAGTTCATGGTAGAGCGGTACATGAACTACGGGAGGGGTGTGATGGGTGGTAATCTGTGGTTATTCTGCCATACTCTTGAGGCTGCACTGGAGGCTGGAGAGAGGGCTGTTAATGCAGTAGGCATGATAGAGGGTGCCATCACTCCCTTTGATATCTGTGCAGCAGGTTCAAAACCACAGACCAGTTATCCTGAGATTGGACCCACCACAAATCACCTCTACTGCCCCACCCTGCGGCGCAACCCAAATATAAAGTCAGAGGTGCCTGAGGGTGTGAATTACATCCCGGAGATAGTCATAAACGGCGTATCCCTGGAGGTGGTTAAACGTGCAATGAGGGCTGCGATAGTGAGTGTGCGTGATGTCAGGGGTATGATGAAGATATCAGCCGGTAATTACGGTGGCGAGCTGGGCAATTACAGGATTTATCTCCGAGAACTATAAGAACAACTATATACCTGTATACCTGATAGAAAGAAGCCATAAGAAGGGTGAAAGTCGCGTATGGGTTTGAAGGTGGAGGACGTGGAGGCATACTATGGCAGTGAGAAAGTGCTCTCGAGCATCGATTTCACGGCGGGTCATGGCGAGCTCCTGGGTGTTATCGGACCCAACGGGTCGGGTAAGACGACCCTATTGAGAACACTGAGCCGGATCTTAAGCCCGAGGAGGGGTACGATTCTGCTCGATGGGCACTTGATAGACGAACTCAGTGAGCGTGAATTTGCATGCAGATTCGCACTGGTCCCACAGGAGACCGCAGTCAATTTCGAGTTCTCCGCTCTGGACATCGTGCTCATGGGGAGGAATCCGCATCAGGGTAGATGGGAACTGGAAAGTCAGCGGGATATGGAGATAGCGAGGAGGTGCATGGAACTCACAAACTGCTGGCACCTGGCGGAGAGGCGTATTACGGAATTGAGTGGCGGAGAGCGGCAGCTGGTGATAATTGCACGAGCGCTGACACAGGAACCGGAAGTGCTACTCCTCGATGAGCCCACCTCTCACCTTGATATAAACTATCAGATAGAGATAATGGAGCTCCTGAAACGGCTGACCAGGCAGGAGGGGCTGATAGTAATAGCGGTTATCCACGACCTCAATTTAGCTGCTCACTACTGTGACCGCCTGATATTGCTGCATCGTGGCAGGGTGGTAACTATCGGCACTCCAGAGCAGGTATTGACCCCGAATAACATAAAGAGGACATTTGGTGTGGATGTTATTGTGGGCAGGCATGCCGTCACCAATCACAGCTATGTCTCACCAGCACCTCCGGTACATCATCACTCGACTGGGGGTACTGCTGCAGCTGCTGACACTGCCACCCCTAACACCGCCTCTAAGCCCACGGTACATCTCATCTGTGGCGGGGGTACCGGTGCACCGCTGATGCATAGACTCATGGAGGAGGGTTATCGGGTGACTGCAGGTGCGGTGAACCTGCTGGATACAGACTGTGAAGTTGCCCAGCTACTGGATATTCCCGTGGTGACCGAAGCACCCTTCTCACCGATAGCCGATAAGACGCTCCATGCACTCTTAGCGATGCTCCAATCGGCGGATGCGATTGTAGTGTGTAATATGCCGGTAGGATATGGCAATCTGCGGAATCTTGAGGCAGCGAATAGGGCATCAGAACTGGGCAAACCAGTGCTATTATTCAATGGAATAGAGGAACGGGACTTTACAGGCGGTGAAGCCACAAAGCGGGTAAGAGCATTGAAGAACCGGGGAGCAATACCGGTGAATGATATAGAAGAGGTGATTGATAAGCTCGGGTCCATACTGGACTGAGTGGAAGGAGGATGAGGATAGAGATTCGTAAAGATGCAGCGTGAATATAAGAGACAGGGCTTCTTCAGGTTCATCCCCGCCAGTGGTGGAGAGCGGGAGTTAAGGTGCCTGAAGCCAGGAGAGGGGGGTATAAATACCATCTGCAGGGTTCTTGATGCCTCATCACGTGAACTCACACTGAGGGATGGGAGGCAAATAGAGGTTATTGAAGGCGTTATAGCGGATTACACCGCTAAGATACCGTTCTTCTCATGGCTCGCGGATCGAGAGAAGTTGCTCCCCCACCATGACCAGGACAGGGTGATACGAATAGAGAATGCATATGTGAGACGTAGGAACGGGCTGGTCACGCTTTATATTGGCAGGGGTACGAAGCTCGTGGATACGGAAATCCTTTTCCCTGGTTATGAGGAATTGAATAAGCCGCATAAGAGGAGAATCAAGGATATAATCATGTGTCACGGCGCATTTGATGTGATAGTGGAGGGAGATATATTACTGAGAGCAGGTACACGCACAGGTACAGATAGGAGCACGGGCACAGTGGAGGAGATGATGATAGATGATGGCACCGGAGCATTATTCTTATTCTTCCAGGTGGATAATAAAAGACACACCAATATTAGCGATGCTGAAGCCAGGCGATTATCATTTGGAACACCGGTAATAGTGAGAGGGAACGTGATAATGCGTGATGGCAGGTATGTACTGATGGCGGAGGGCATAAGGAGGAAGGATAATAATGACCTGATGGAGGGGTTGATGGAGTTCATGGCACGGTATACCTGTATATGGATTGGGATTGGATGAGTGGTTCAGAGTGGCGATGAGGGTAACGATAATAGGTGGGGCAGGAGGTATGGGACGCTGGTTTGCTAACTTCTTTAGAGATAGCGGTGCAGATGTGCTGATAGTGGACAAAAGCGTTCAAACCGGTAAGATTGCCGCTGAGATAGGAGTAAAGCACCTGGAGCTCGATATTTTAAGGTCAAACCAGAATCGGAACCTCGAGATGGAGATGGTGGTGGATACCGATGTGCTACTCCTGTCAGTCCCGATAGACATAACAGGGCGAGTGATAGAGCGTGTGGGACCGGGGATGCGGCAGGGCTCACTGATGATGGACATCACCTCGGTGAAGAAGAAGCCGGTGGAGATGATGACTCGATTTACACCGGAAGGGGTGGAGATTCTGGGTACACATCCACTCTTTGGTCCCTCTGCAAAGAGCATGCGTGGTCAGACGGTGATATTCGTGCCACAGCGTGTGAGGATGAGGAGCGGGAGCATGTACAGCCGGGTGTATGAGCTCTTTAAGCGCAGTGGTGCGAGGATAGAGATTTTAACTGCGGAGGAGCATGACAGGGTGATGAGTGTTCTTCAGGGACTCACACACTTCGTGCTCATCGCTTCTGGCATCACATTGAAGGAGCTTGAGTTCGATATTGAGCGAGCGAGAGCGTTTATGAGTCCGATGTATGAGATTTTAATGGACTTTGTGGGCAGGATACTGCACCAGGACCCGAGATTATACGCGTTGATACAGCAGAATCTGGAGATGGAGGAGGTACACAAGACCTTCCTCTCGGTTGCAACCCGGCTGTATGAGCAGATATCGGCATCTGATATAGAGGGTTTTATAGCTGAGATGCGGAATGCCAGAGCGCATTTTGGGAATACCGAGACCGAGCGTGCAATGCGCGATTCAGACGCGGTGATAGAGGCGAAGATAGAGATGGAGCAGAAGCGTTCAGCCGGGCGCTCCGTACCGTAGGCTCGCTTCCATACTCCATACAGACATTGTAGTATTTAGTATTTATATGTACAATTCACACTAATAATGTACACCAGAAAACAGAATGAACGATGGACCCAGTGGTAGAGATAGAGGATGAGCAGGTCTTCTGCCGCGGAGGTGTGAAATTCAGACGGATAAAGAAGCATATCCCCTACAGCCACCACCTGTTCGAGTCCTTCTTTGATAAGGTAAGAGAGCGGGGAATCATACTGGAGTCCGCGGAGATAGCGCCGATATATGGGAGATTGAGCCTGATATTGATAGACCCCCCTCTTCAGATACTGGGTAAAGATAACAAATTTGAGATACTGGCGCTCAACAGGAGGGGTAAGGAGATATTGGCTCTATTAGATGAGTCGCTATTCAGTTACGCAAGCGAATTGAAAATGCGTGAACATTCCATTACGGGCGTTGTGGAACGAGAGAACCGATTATTTGAGGAGGGCAAGCGGTTCAAGCAGAGGAATATCTCGTATGTCATAAGGACGTTCCTCGACTTCTTCGCCTCAGAAGACCGCTTTTTGGGGCTGTATGGTGTGTTCTCCTATGATTTCGTCCGACTCTTCGAGGATCTACCAGACCTGCATCCAGATACGGGGATACCGGACTTCAATCTCTTTATGCCGGACTTCATCGTTCATTTCAATCATCTAAAGGAGGATGCTGAACTGCTATTATACGATTTCCGCGATTTCGAGTGCCCGGCTGAGGATTATATCGCAATGCGGATGGAACTGGAGAAGGAGCCCATGAAGGAGGAGCGGAAGCAGAATGGGAAGGTGAAGGTGAAGGAGAAGGTGAGGAGGTGGAGGGTGAGGGAGGAGCGAGGCGGGAGAGCCATCACGGAGCGAGAGTACATAGATATGGTCTCAAGGGCGAAGGAAGAGATAAGAAGGGGGGAGATATTTGAGATTGTGCTCTCTCACACTCGATATTTTAAGATCCACCAGCCACCACTCGAGATATACCGTAAATTCCGTACGATAAACCCCTCACCCTATCTGTTCTATGTCAACTTCGGCGATGAATGCCTCGTGGGTGCATCACCTGAGATGTTCCTCCGTGTGGAAGAGGGAGTAGTTCAGACGAGACCCATCTCTGGCACCATTGAGAGGGGTGAGAACCCAATAGAGGACTATGAGAAGATGATGATGCTGTTGAACTCGCGGAAGGAGAAATCCGAACTTGATATGCTCATAGATTTAGCGAGGAATGATATTGCCAGGGTCTGCAAGCCGGGAGTGGAAGTTCGTGATTACCGGTTTGTGGAGAAGTACTCCGCGGTGATGCATACGGTCGCGCATGTGGAGGGTGTGCTGGAGAGGGAGAAGTTCGAGCCTTTTGATGCCTTCATCGTCTCGTTAAATGCGGGAACGCTGACCGGTGCGCCAAAGGTTGCAGCAATGAAGCTGATTGAGCAGTTTGAGCACTCAAGGAGGGGTTATTACGGCGGTAACGTCGGCTATATCACATTCTCCGGCAATCTTGACTTTGGAATCATCATCAGAACGGCTTATATCCATGATGGTATCGCGGAGATACGCGTGGGTGCGACCATACTGTATGATTCAGAGCCAGAGAGCGAGTGGAGAGAGACGATGAACAAGGGCAGGGCATTTTTCAGGAGCATAGAGGATACAGGGGGAGAGGAAATTGAAGAAGACCAGGTTAAGGGTATTCATGGTTGATAACTTCGATTCCTTCACGTTCAATCTTGTGGATTATTTCCGCAGGTTCAACTGTGAGGTTGTGGTATATCGAAACCGGCTGGATGTGGATATAATAGGTGATATGGAGCCGGATTTGATTGTGCTCTCACCCGGTCCTTCAATACCGCGTAATGCGGGCAATCTGCTCAAGGTGATTGAACGCTACCACAGAAGCTATCCCATCTTCGGGATCTGTCTGGGGCATCAGGCGATAATAGAATTCTTCGGCGGTGAACTGGGGCTTCTGTCGTATCCATGCCATGGTAAGCAATCCAAAATTGAACATGACGGCAGGACGATATACAGGGGTATCCCCAACCCCTTTAGGGCTGGCAGGTATCACTCCCTCTTCGGGAAGGTTATACCAGACAGTCTGGAGGTGACCGCCGTCACTGCCACCACATGCGGTGGAGAGGGGGGAGAGAGGGGTGGTGGAGGTGAGGGTGAGGAGATAGTCATGGGCGTTCGTCACAGGAGGCTGCCAATAGAGGGTGTGCAGTTCCATCCTGAATCTATCCTGACATTCCCTATCGGACTGAAGATAATAGAGAATGTGATTGCATGGGCAGGAGGTGTGGTCTCACGGTAACGAGCGGGACAGAGCTTCCAGGGTATGCTTCCACTCGCTTATGGAGAGCGGAGGTAGAGAGAACGTGGCTTCTTCCACCTCTATGTTATCCAGTACGACCGTTTCAATGCCTTTTAGCTTTAATGCAGCGGTAAACGCCCGTAGCATGTCCATGTTATACCCGATCATGATGACCGTATCGGGTCTTGCAGGTAAGTTCAGACCTTCCTTCCAGCGGTCATACTGGAGATAGTATATAACTTCAGCAGCCCACATCTTCCGGGCGGTGATACCCCGTCTCTTCAGTTCGAGTACGGTATTGCCCGTTGCTGCCACATGCGCGCCAAGCACTGATGCTATTGCAGCTGCATAATCAATCAGCTTCTTGTCCCCGAGTTCTATGCGGTTACAGAACTCACCACACATCATCAGCTTCTCGGTCTTGGCACGCAGATACTTTACGAGTGCATTTATCCCTACCCTTCCTTCTCCACCACCTTCTCCCCCTTCCACTTCCCCTTCCACTTCTCCTTTGAGTACCATCTTATTACCTCCACCAAACCCTGTTCCAAGCTGTATTCGGGCTTATAGCCCATCTTCGCTCCTGCTCTGGATATATCAGCGAGTGAGTGTCTCACATCACCACGCCTCGGCTCATCAAAAACGACGCCCGGGTCCCTGCCTGTCAATCTCATTATGAGGCTGGCGAGTTCTCGTATGCTTATCCTCCTGCCTGAAGCGATATTATAAACCCCGGTTGCATCACTCTCCATAGCAAGGATGTTCGCCCTCACCACATCTTTAACGAAGGTGAAGTCACGCGTCTGCTCACCATCGCCGTAGATGATTGGCGGCTCGCCCCTCAACACCCGTGTCACAAACCTGGGAATGACAGCGGCATATTCTGAGTGAGGGTCCTGCCGGGGTCCATAGACGTTGAAATATCGGAGTGAGATGGTATTCAAGCCATAGACGTCATTAAAAACTTTACAGTAGTACTCGCCCACAAGCTTCGTCACCGCATAGGGTGAGAGCGGATTGGGGTTCATTCCTTCTCGTTTCGGCAGTTCGGGCGTATCGCCGTAAACAGAACTCGAAGAGGCATAGATCACCTTCTTCACACCCGCATCACGGGCTGCTATGAGTACATTCAGTGTCCCTTTTATGTTCACCTCGTTTGTATGGAGTGGATCTTCAATGCTACGCTGCACGCTCGGCAGCGCTGCCTGATGGAAAACGAAGTCCGCGTCCCTGAAAGCAGCTCTCAGGAGTTGTAAATCTGTTATACTGCCCCTGATGAACTTTA
>JAODGR010000006.1 GCA_025464275.1 Methanosarcinales archaeon | reverse complement strand
CTGCACGCTGTGCGGTGATATACGCTATGCTGGCAGCGGGTATCGTATCCGGAGTGGCTGGTATCGTGATATGGCTGAGAGGGGAGAAGGAAGCCAGGAGATTGTTATCCACTGCGAAGAGCATAGACAGTGCGGTTACGAGGATAGAGGGGGAGATAAGAGGTAGTGGAGTGGAGATAGAACACTTCGACGAGGAGATGAGTGGCATAAAGCGCAGGATAGCTGATTACGAAGCGCGTGAGCGGGAGGTGTGAAGTAGATAGGTATGTCAGTAGAAGGAGCAGGAGCAGGAGAGGGGGTGGAGATAGGGAGCGAGTCAGTGGAGGTTAAGGGCGAGGATACAGTGAACCGTATGGTAATCGGGCTGGGCGGGCAGGGGAGTTTCATTGTGAATAACATATTGCGAATGCTGAAGCGGAACACGGGGAAGGTGCCGAAGAACGAGGAGTTCCTGATTATTGACACCGACCAGGCATCTGCGAATGCATGTACAGAGGTAGAGGAGCGATGGAAGATAATACTCAACAGACCGGACACGCTGCTAATGAAGAACGTAAACCGGTGGTTGCCGGACCCCTACCTCTCGGCAGCAGGCGCGGGCTGCGGGCAACATCGGATATACGGCAGGGCGATGTATAATGTCCACCGTGAGAGGATATTCAGTGCGATAGGTGCAGCGGCATCGGAATTGAGGAACAGGACAGGTGGTAAAGACTTCTTCATCATCATGGTCTCCGCTTTCGGCGGTGGCACCGGCTCGAGCATGATACTGGACATCGCAATAGATGTGCGCGACTGGATCTCGAAGCAGTTCGGGTCAGAGCCGATAATCTTCGGTATAGGAATCCTGCCCTCGAGTAAAGAATCCGCGTTACCCACCGCGAATGCACTTGGAACACTGAAAGAGCTCCATTTCCTGATGTCTCACAGTGAGGAGATAATAGTGGAGGATAAGAATTATTCAAACCCGTTCAAGCTCTTCTTCATCCTGGGCAGGGACCTTCAGGGTCAGAACAGGGATGAGGAGCTGGAGAGGGCGATACCGAGGTTCCTGCTCGACCTCGGGTTCTTACCCGGGGGTACGGTGAAGATGCGTGGTAAGTGGCTGGACCTCAATGACCTGCAGAACCGTGCGAGGGGCTACGAGAACCGATTTGATTCACTGGGCTATTACGAATGTACATTTCCCACGGAGAAGCTCTTCCTGTATTATGAGATAGAGGATGAGATACCGGTGGTAAGGGAGAAGCTGGTGGAGATAGAAGCGAGACTTGCAGAGATAGGGAGCAAGATAGAGTCGCAGCGTGGTGAACTGGAGCGATATGAAGCACGTGTAAGGGAGGTTCAGCGAGTGATCGAGGATTACGAATCGAAGACCGGGCTGCTGTCACACGTGAATGGTGCAGCAGTGGAGGAGGTGAAGGCGAAGCTGGAGCGAGCACGTAAGAAGCTGGTGGAATTGAAGGAAGCGGTCTTTGACCTCGAAGTTCGGGTGAGCGATGCGAACGAGGAGAAGAGGGAGATGGAGCGGCGATTGGAGCGGCTGGAGGCGCTGAAGAAGAGGCTGCTGCGCGAGATAACCACACCCCATAATACCAGGAGCTATCATCAGATAGAGCTCTCGGAGGAGGAGGTGAAGCGGCTGAAGAAGAGCAGAGAGGACCTGAAGAAGATGTCATTCAAGGAGATAATGGAGCACTTAGGGCGGGAGGACGAGTATTTCCGGTGGACTCACGCGCCAATCAATGAGGGCGATATCATCTTCAACCCGATGTTGAACTACCGCCATTCGGTGGAGAACGCGATGGCATCACGGTATATCGAGCTACTCCATGATTACGGATTCGTGGAGGTGGATGCGCAGGGTAACGTGTTGAACGAGGAGGAGAAGTTCGGGCATTTCATCGCGGTATTGAGTTCGCGCGCGGACAATTTCGATGATGCGCGACTGGGGGGAGGTGCATTCAAGAGCATGGTGACCGAGCGATTTGCGAAGGATGCAGATGTGTTGAAACTGGACACACCTGCCCGTGCACACAGCTTCGCTATATACACGCTGATGATCGGGTTACAGCCATGGGCGCCGGGACCGGGTTTGCCACCGAGATTGCGGGAGCTGGAATGGCTGGAACGCGCGTATAAGGAGAGCGACTTCGCAAGATTGCAGCGGCATCATTCCCTCTTCTATGGCACAAGCAAGCCGTTCTCCATCATCACCAATATGGAATATACACCGGGTGCGGAGGAGAAGAACAGGGATGCAGTGACGCGATTCTGGCAGAACTACGAACTGATAGAGCCGGAAGCGATATGGAACAACACGCCTGTGGTGCTTGCGCAGTGTTTGAAGATGTTTGATGACTTACTTACCGGGCTGGACGTTGCAGAGGGGATAAAGAATGTGCGAATCCCGGAGAGTTACTCGATAGCGAGCCTTACGATGCTGGTGCATGAACTGGAGAGTGCGGGTAAGAGCCTGGAGAAGCTTAAACGGTGGACGAAGGAGGCGAACAGGGGTTTCGGGCATTTGAAGAGCTTGATTGATGACCAGGTTGCGCGACTGCGAGGGGTGAAGATGAAAGCGCCTGCGGAGGATAAAGCGGTGAAGATGATGCGAATGATAGAAGATGCGATAAGGGATATGGAGATACTCCTCGACAGGATAGGTGATATATCAAACAGGTTCAGTACGGACATAAGGGGAGTGGTGGAGCGTGCGACGAGTTTCCTCGGCGCGATACCCTCAGGTGATACCACCTCGGCGGTGATAAGGCAGATAACGAAGGCGGAGAGTGAGCTCTCGAGGATAAAAGAAGGGAGCATAAAAGCATCAAAGGGGATAAGGAGCATGGGTGAACCCCTGGCGGCGATGCTGTCCTCATTACGTGAGTTGAAGAGTATAATAGAAGCTGTGGAACTGGAGTCTGAGCCGGAATCGAAGTCAGAATCGGGCGGTCAGGGCGGTGGAGATAGAAGTACCGAGTTAGAACTCCCTGAACTGTCGCCTGAGATAACGGGTAAGGAGGAGCAGGAGGAGCGGGGATGGAGATGAAGATAAGGATAAGAGGTACCGGCGTGTGTGCATTCCTGCTCGCAGTGGTGGTACTGCTACCTGGATTGGGTGTGGATGTGGCTGCTGCAGGGCAGCAGGAAGTGCTGAAGCTGAATGTGGCACAGTCATACGTGCTCAATCTGGATACAGGCGTCAAGCAGAATTACAGTGAGGTAATAGGTAGCCACCAGCTGGAGGGGCACAGGCTGGAATTCCATATATACGTGAGTAAGACCGGGAATCCCATTCTTGAGAATTATGTGCTCGAACTGGACACCGACATGGTCGACCCGGAATGGAAGTTCGGCGATAACATATCACATTCTGCGAACTGGATTGTATGGAAGGGCAGCCGTGCGCATGAGCAGGTCTTTCCTTCACCCATCATCCTCTCAGCGGAGGTGCCCAAGCCGGTGGGGGTGGTGAAAGAGCCGGGATTTGAGGCTTATGACCTCCGTGGACTGAGCAATAAGGAGGTTGAGGTCAGATTGCGAGTGGGAGAGGTGGAAGAAGAGAACATCACATACATCCAGGAATTGACGCCCGTGATGCGATTCTATGCAACAAATGAGAAGATACAGGCTATAAAGCGGTCAATGGATGCGAATTTAACAGCAGCTCAGGCTAATATAGGTAAGACAGGTCTGGAAGAGGATATAAGGCGGCTATACGAGAGCGGGCATCCAGGCTGGGCAATGCTTCTATCCCAGCATTACCGTGAGTTATCCACCGAGATGGCTCCACCACCTCTCGCACTGTATCTCATTCTCGCGGTGCTACTGGGATTGATACTGGGCGCTGCATCTGCGTATGTATATACCACGCGCGGTGGTGGCAGGGGTGTGGACATAGCGGGGGTGAGATCAGACCTGGAGGAAGTCTCAGGGAAGATAGACACGAGGTCGAGTTCGCTGAGTAGAATCGCAGGTGGGTTCGCACGGAGTGAGGAAGAGGATAAGCGAGCAGCAGCACGTGAGCTATTGAAGGTAAGAGCAGCTCTGACTGAGATATCAAATGACATACGTGCAATTGCCGATAGACTACGTGGGCGGTAGCAGCAGCAGCCAGTTTATGGTCCCCGGACGGAACCTCCGGTGCAGAGATTCTCTCCTCATCCTCATATCTCCCCTACCTTTAGCTCTATCACCATCCGTCCAGGCATCTATAATCTCATGTATCGCCTGAGCGAGCGAGTTTATATCACGCCCGGTGGTATCCACCTCATACACATGCTCCCATCCGCATAATTCGACCGCTTCTATGAGTATGACATCCAGCATCTCAGCTTCCACATTCTCCTCTATCTTGCGCGCGTGGAACCCTCTATGCCTCAGCCTCTCCGCAAGCACCTCTGGACTGGTACGGAGCACGATGGCAATATCGGGCTGGAGCAGGTGTGCCAGATGACCTTCAATCACCAGTGCCTTCTGCTTATCTCCCCTCATCGCCTCTTCACGCCTCCTCATACTTATATATTCACACAATCGTGTGAGGTCAGCGATGAGGCATCCACGCTCGTGGTCTATACCGGTGTAGAACCCCCTGCGCGTGATGAGCGCGTTCAGACTGAGGATGTTATATCCGTATCTGGATTCAAGTACGTGGCATACAGAGGTCTTGCCGGTGCCCGGTGTGCCGGTGATGGCGATTACTGGTACTTTTACTCTCATAGTGTCATGGTATGGTCATCGTGATGAAGGAGCGAGGGAATAAGAAGTTTATAGAAAACTTTATATACCCATCTCTTCCTATATACTCTGGGGTGCGCGATGATGCGGAGTGGAGAGTGGAAGTGGAAGGAAGGTGGAGCAAGGGATGGGAAACAGTGCAGGCAGGAGACAGGAACGAAACCGAAAAACATAAAGTTATATATACCAACCAAAGAATAGGATAGAAGAGGGGGAAAGAAGGAGGAGATGCGAAGATGCACCGGGAAGTAATAACAGGGACAGGAAGCAGAAAGAGAAGTGCAGAGACGAAGCAGAGCGCAACCCAAAGTTTTATATATCCCCTCTTTGATAAAAGAGATTAGGAGGTGAAACGGAAAAGAAATGGATACAAAGGCAAGAAATGACGGTAAGAATAGGGTAAAAGTGATAGCAGGTATCGCTATGGCTGTGGTGCTCACAGGTGCTGTACTCGCCATCATGCCGGCAGTCATGGCTGTGAGCAAGGGCGATAACTTCAATCACATTGACGTAAGCACAAATGCGTCAGAGAGGGTGCTGAAAGGGCAGAATCTCCAATTCGAGAATCTCTCGGCGGGAAAAACGTTTAGTGACGTCGTGGTATACCGATATGTAGCGGGAGATTTAGCAAATACTTATAAACCCGATGCAAATGGGCGAATCTATAATGTAAACTGGCCAACTTCAGGGGCATTCTACGTGAGCACAGATCCCAGTAATCCAAAGTATAAGATGCTTTCGTACGAAGAACCAAGCATACCGCTGAAACTGAAAGTAGGAGATAAAGAGGTGTCATCGATCGCAATGGGTGCAAGTAACTTCTGGGTAGATGTGGGAGGCATAAACCTCTTACCTCAGGATAGAGTTGACCTCGTGATAATCGGTCCCGACGGACAGATAAAGACGGATTCAATAAACAATCAGACTTTTACGGGTATAACCGTCTCAAACTTGACTAATGTATACGGTAACAAGTCCATCGGTATAAAGACTACCAGCTGGGTGGTTGGTG
>JAODGR010000046.1 GCA_025464275.1 Methanosarcinales archaeon | reverse complement strand
TTTGTGAGTTCATGCCGGGTGAAGTAGTACCTGAAGAGCGGATAGGAGATAGAATGGTCACCACCGATGAATATCTTCCGCTTTTCTCCCCGCTCGCCCGTCTCGAACTCGAAGTCAAAGTCAAAGCCAAAGTCAGAGTTGAAGTGGTGGTAAAGAGACTCGAAGGAGTGTATATCACCGCGGTCATGATACAGCAGGTCGGAGAGTTCGAGCTTATCCCGCCATAGAAATGTCTCGAGCTGCTGTGATGCTCTTCGTATCGCATAGGGTGCTCTGCCCGCACCTTTCCTGAGGGCGTTGCCATCGAATGGCACGCCGATGATCTCATATGCTGCTTCTCTGCTATCACTGTCCGTGAGGGAGCCTGCGAATTTCATCCTTCTTCAGCCTGTTCACACATAGATGTGCGAGCCTTGTGGGTTCAGGCAGTTTATGGGTGCGGATGCAGCTTCTTACAATGGCGAGTGAAGTAGGGAGCGATACTTTATGCCCGGGTGCCACGATAATGGGTCGGCAACCCTTCTTACTCTTGAAGTAATACCCAACTGCTCTACCATTATATTCTATCAAACTGGCTTCACCCGGCTCTGAAGGGATAGAGCCAGAGCCACAGAGGATGTTCTTCGCCACACCTATGGTGGGTATGTCCAGCATAACGCCCACATGAGTGGCTAAGCCAGCAAATCGGGGATGGTTTATCCCGCATCCGTCTATCATCAGCAGGTCAGGTTTAGCCCCGCTATCGAGCTTGAGGAAGGCTTCTATTATCGCCGGTGCTTCACGGAAAGATAGGAGTCCAGGGATGTAAGGGAACTCAACGGGCATCACTGCACTCGAGTGGTGGAGGAGTTTCAGAGATGGGTATTCGAGGAGTACAACAGCAGATATTATCATCTCCTGCCCCTCCCCCTCCTGCCCCTCTGGAGTGGCTTTGACTCTGGCTCTGGCTCTGGCTCCGGGTTCCTCCACGTCTATGTCTTTGTAGAAGAAAGCCTGGTCTGCACCGGCGATTACGGTCAGCTCTTTATGCTGCCGGTCTTCTATTATCGCCTTTGATGCTATCTCTCGCTGTATAGAATACAGGAATGCAATCCTGTCATTCTCACACTCACCGTGGCTGCCGCGCTCCATCATATGAAGTGTTTGTTGCTCATCTTTAATTTAACCCTTTAAAGTCCTTATTAACATGCTGAGCATCATCTTCGGGTTCTTCTTCGCTATCTCCTTCATCAATGCCCGTTCCGTGTATTCCGAGAGCTTCAGTTCACCATTCAATGAGCGGAAGAGCCTGTTAAACTCCGGCTGGGGTAGCCCGAGCATGTAGTTCTTGACCTTCAAGCCTGCATACAGCGTACGTCCGAACTCCTTCCACCATCTTCGTTCATATTCACGCAATCGCCGTGCTGTACAGTCCTTCTCCCGTACTGCTCTCGCTATCACCTCACCGGCTATCTGCCCGCCCTGTATGGCTTCTTGAATACCACCGCCCGAGAAAGGGTTCACATGACGGGCGGCATCACCGACTAAGAGCAGTCCACTGGTGACCGTTCGGTATACAGGTCCGCTGAGTGGAACTGCCCCGAACATCTCAGCTATTATCTTCCCGTCGGGGAATTTATCACGCACAAAGGCATTCAGGAAATCAATGGCGCGATGATTATCGGTGGAGAGATTACCACCTATCCCAATCCCGACATTTGCACAGTGCTCACCCTTGGGGAAGACCCATGCATAGCCCGCGGGTGCAATCTCCCAGCCGAAATACTGCTCGCAATAATCACGCTCCACATCTATATCGCACATGAGATACTGAGCGCAGGTGGCTATATCTTCCAGTCGCAGGCGGGTATCGATACCAGCCCATCTCGCCACTCGCGATTCCACACCATCGGCGGCAACGACCACATCTGCGAGGATACGGAGTTCTTCACCTCCTGCATTCACGTACACACCACGTACTCGCCCTCCTCCATCTGACTTCAAGATGCCACAGGCACGACTCTTCACACGGACTTCTGCACCGGCTCGTGCTGCTTCATGTGCCAGTGCCTTATCGAATACCCGGCGGTCGAGCACATAACCAGCCAAATCATCACTCGCCGATACAATCAATCTCGTGCCCTCCGGTCCGTTGGTAATGAACCCCTTTATACGGCTGCAGATACATCTGGAGTCGATTTTGATATACTTCTCTATCTCCTGGCTAACACCCTCCGCGCATCTCACGGGTACACCTATCTCGGGATTTCGGTCTATCAGGAGCACATCCAGCCCTCTATCAGCCGCGGATAGCGCGGTCATACTGCCCGCGGGTCCCGCACCGACCACAACGACCTCATGCTCCTCCTCAGGCGCTCCGTCATTCATGTGCTTACAGCCGGACATGAATGCCGTTCTCCCTTAAATACCGTTTGACATCCTGAATGGAGTATTCTTTATAGTGGAATATGGATGCGGCGAGTGCAGCGGAGGCGTCAGTGAGTGAGAATACATCCTTGATGTGCTCGGGTGTGCCGCAGCCCCCTGAGGCGATCACCGGGATATTCACACGCTCGCAGACTGCTGCGGTTAGTTCCAGGTCGAAGCCGTCTCTTGTACCATCGCGGTCCATGCTGGTGAGGAGGATTTCGCCTGCTCCCCGGTCTTCCACTTCCTCCGCCCATTTCAGAGCATCTATACCAGTGAACTTCCTGCCGCCGTAGAAGGAGCATTCGAACCAGCATTTTCCCGCTCCTGTGTCTATTATCTCCCTGCCCTCATCCATTGCCTTCTGCAACTCTGCGGTGGAGCGTAGATACCGCCTCTTTGCATCTATTGCAACGACACAGGCCTGCGAGCCGAAGCGAGCGGAGAGTTTATTCACCAGTTCGGGCTCTTTTAACGCGGCGGTATTCACGGAGACCTTGTCCGCACCGGCATTGAATACCCGCCTCGCATCCTCCATACTCCGAATACCACCGCCCACGGTGAGGGGGATGAATACATTGCTCGCAACCTTCTCAATCACGTTCGCCATGGTCTCCCTCCTCTCGTGTGATGCGGTGATGTCCAGGAATACGAGTTCATCAGCACCCTGCTCGTCGTACTCCGCACCGAGTTCCCATGGTATGCCCGCATACCTGATGTGCTGGAATTCCACACCTTTTACCACCCGCCCGCCGGGCACACCCAAATCGCAGTCCAGACAGGGGATGATCCGTTTGGCTAACATCTCCATCTCCTGAGTTCTAAAATCCAGAAGGGGATTTTTCACATAAATAACTTTAACACTTAGGTGCCCGGGTAGCCAATTTCACGCTTCAGCTCAGCCCATCTCCTGGCAGAGATTTTGAACTTCCCCTTTCTATTTGCATCTGAGTCCAGTATCTCCCCGATATGGAGTGCTATCATTGTCATTACCAGCACCAGCCCGATCACCACCTCAGACTGGAGGTATACAAACCCGGTCAGAAGATACAGGTAGTTATCCAGCGCAGCCAGCACACCACCAACTATAAAGACGGACATGAAACATGCAGTTGTCCAGTGTATCTCCTCTGCATTATGTTTATACATGAGGAAGGGTATTGCGAATACCATAGATGCGGCGAATAACTTGAATATGATGAAGGCGCCGGGACCGTAGCTACATATAATCTCACGCCACAGTGAGTTTGATTCCGCCCAGATACCGTACTTCTCCATCATCAATATGGCTGTAACGCCATCAAGGAGTCCAAATGTCAGTATTCCTGTACTGAGGAGGGACAGATGTACGAGCTCCCAGATCGCTGTTCTCCCTGTCATCTTATATCAGGGGTATCATGGTCGGGAAACGGGTATAAAAGAGGCACCAGTATTGAAGATTTCTATCAGTTATTCTCAAGATTAATTGGAGATGTCCAGAGGAGAGGTATAGAATAAGCATAAACAGAATTGCATTTCACTGTTTGGTATGCCTGTGCATTAAGGAGTGAGGCGAGTGGTCTGGTCTGGTATCACTGCTCAAGTTAATTAAGTTATTTTAAATCGGAGTTATTATGGATAATAGGGGATGGAGATGATAAAGGAAGAATTACCACCGGGAGAAGTACCGCCTGAGGAGATTCAGGAGACGAATATGATGGTTTGTGCCGCCTTTTCCGACATGTTCAAGCCTGTAATTGGTCCTTTCGGGTCAAAGATATTGATAACAGAAGGAGCAACGAAGGTAGAAGCTGCAGACCTGGTATCAAGCAATGCCTACAGCCTGATAAAGGAGCTGAAGTACACGCATCCAACCGCGGATATACTGATTACTGCGGGTCTGACTCAGGGTGAACGTGTGGGTGACGGTATAGCGACGGTGATGATACTGATAGGGGAGCTGGTGAGGCGCGGCTATGAGCTGAGACAGATGGGTGTGCACCAGAATATCGTGGTTGATGGTTATGAGCACGCACTTGCCGTTGTCAGATCAACCCTGAAGGAGATGGCGACGAGCGTGGACGTGAGGGATGAAGCGGGCAATGCGTTACTGCGTCAGGTGGCGAAGACGGCGTTGAAGAAGGGAGAATTCCGCGAGGAGGATATCTTAGCGGATGCCGTGGTGGAGAGCATCCACCGACTGAGTAGCACCGATAGGGCTAAGATAGACGTTGATGATATTGCAATAGAGGCGAAGAGCGGTGGGAACGTAAATGAGACCCATTTCTTCGAGGGTGTGGTGGTGGACAGGGAGGTACTGGATACACTCCCGACGGAGATGGAGGATGCGAGGATAGCACTGCTCGATTTCCCGATAGAATACAAGGAGCCGAAGATAAAGGGGAGGAAGGAGTTGCCAACGGGTATGCCCGCACGTGAGCGCAGCAAAGCGGGTGAGACACTGGGCGCTCTCGACTTCCACGTGAAGATAACGAGACCCGGGCATTTCCGCGAGTTCCGAGCGACGAGAACGCGACTGTTTTATGAACTGGTGGAGCCGGTAGTGAATTGTGGTGCGAATGTGGTCTGCTGCCGGTGGGGTGTGGATGCCGATGCGGTGCCGAAGTTCCGTGATGCCGGCATAATGCTGATAAAGCGGGTTAAGTTAACCGACCTTGAACGGCTTGAACGTGCTACCGGGGCGAAGATAGTGAAGGACGTGAGTGACCTGAGTGCTGATAAGTTCGGATATGCGGGACGGGTGATCCAGCGTGAGGTAGGGGGAGACAAGTATGTATTCTTTGAGCGATGCAAGTGTGGTGATTCCGCAGCCATAATTGTACGCGGTACTTCTCTCAGGGTGCTGGAAGGGCTGGTGGGAGAGCTGAAGAGTGCTCTCCATGCAGTTGCACAGGTATTCGAGGATAATCGGGTGGTGCCGGGCGGTGCAGCGGTGGAGGTGGAGGCGGCATTGCGATTGCGTAAATTCGCACGCAGTGTACCGAGCAAGGAGCAACTGGCGATAGAAGCATTTGCAGATGCACTGGAGTCAATTCCGCGAGCAATAGCGAAGAACTGCGGGATGGACCAGATAGAGACCTTAACGCGGTTGAGGGCGGAGCATTCCCGTGGCAATCTCAATGCCGGTATCTCAGGCTCCGATAAGGAGATAAGAGACATGTACGAGGTGGGGATAGTGGATCCGATAGGGGTGAAGTTGCAGGCTTTCATATCCGCGACAGAAGCAGCTACGGGGATGCTGAAGATAGATGATCTGCACATCGCGAAGAGCGCGGTGGAGAAGGAGGCGGAGGACATAGAGGCGCGTATAGCAGGCAGGACGAAGGACATAATAGAGACGGAACGCAAACCACCAGATTTCAAGTTCAAAGGCGGGCGGTTGAGATACCCGGGTACAAGGGAGGAGCGATTGAAGTCCATCTACCGTAAGGAGGATCGGAAGGAACTGGGGTTGCCTGTTTAAGCTCTGCTGCTCATGAAATGATAAACCTGGACATAGCACGTATATTTGATGAGATCGCGGATATTCTGGAGGTTAAAGGTGATAATCCCTTCCGTGTGAGGGCATACAGGCGAGCTGCACGCACGATAGAGACGCTGACGCAGGATTTGAAGGTCATTGCGGAACGCGGTGGTGTGGACGAACTGAAGAAGATACCGGGGATAGGGGAGGGAATAGCGAAGAAGATAGTGGAGATTGCCCAAACTGGCGATTGCAAGAAGCACAGGGAACTGACACGCGAGCTGCCGCATGGACTGCTTGAACTGCTGGCTATACCACGGGTGGGACCGAAGACGATAGCGAAGGTGCATGAAGAGCTGGGGATATCGAGCATAGAGGAGCTGGAATCTGCGGCGAAGCGTCATGAGCTACGCGGTATACCGGGACTGGGTGCAAAGGTGGAGGAGAACATACTCAAGGGTATAGAGCAGTACAGGCGATACAGAGGCAGGAAACTGCTTTCTGAAGCATTACCGCGTGCGGAATCGATATTGAATGAGCTGAGGAAGCTGGATGCAGTGGACCGGATAACGATTGCGGGCAGTCTGCGCCGGATGCGTGAGACGATAGGGGATATAGATATACTGGTGGTATCTAAACGACCGAAGGAGGTTATGGACGCATTCACCAGCCTGGAAGGGGTGGAGGATGTGGTGGCAAAGGGGGATACGAAATCGTCAATCGTGCTGAAGGGGATGGATGTGGACCTGCGAGTGGTGGATGCTGGCTCGTTCGGTGCAGCTGTTCATTATTTCACGGGCTCCAAGCACCATAATATAAGGATAAGGGAGCTGGGAGTGAAGCGAGGGCTGAAGATAAACGAGTACGGGGTGTTCAGGGCTGAATCCGGTGAGAAGATAGGAGGTGAGGACGAGGAGGATGTGTTCAGGTCTGTCGGACTGGCGTATATACCACCTGAACTGAGGGAAGATAGGGGGGAGGTGGAAGCGGCACAGGAGAACCGTATACCTGCACTGATAGAGCCCGGTGAGCTGAGAGGCGACCTGCACGTGCATACGAAATGGAGTGATGGCAAGAACAGTGTGGAGGAGATGGCAATGACTGCTATTGCCATGGGTTATGAGTATATAGCGGTGGCGGACCATTCACCTGCGGTGGGTATTGCAGGTGGTATGGACGAAGCGAAGATAAAGAAGCGGCAGGAGGAGATAGAGAGGGTGAATACTCGGTATGAAGAGGAAGGTGAGGGTAAATTCAGGGTGCTGTCATCGGTGGAAGTGGATATAAAATCCGATTTCTCGCTTGACCTCCCGGATGATGTATTGAAGGAGCTGGATGTGGTCGTTGCTGCGGTGCATTCGAAGTTCAATCAGGATAAAGAGACGATGACGAAGCGGATAGTAGCTGCGATGGAGAACGAGCATGTGGATATCATCGCACACCCCACGGGTCGGTTGCTCGGCAAACGAGAGCCGTATGAGGTGGATATGGAGCGACTGATGGAGGTGGCACGGGCTACGGGCACGATTATGGAGCTTAATTCATTCCCGGAGCGGCTCGACCTGAATGATATCCATTGCAGAATGGCGAAGGAGTACGGGGTGCTCATCGCTATATCAACGGATGCACACGATGCGATGCAGATGCGGGATGTGATACGATACGGTGTGGCGACGGCACGCCGTGGATGGCTGGAAGCAAAGGATGTGGTGAATACGAGGAGTGAGAGTGAAATGAAGAAGTTGCTGAAGTCGTAGTGGGATGCCCAAAAATTGTATACAGTTATTGTAATGTCACCATCTCAACATATTTTGCATGCGAATGGTGTGGGAGACCGCTGAGAATAAGAACAAGGAGGTTCTGTGAATAATAATTTAGACGAAAGGCTACGGGAAAAATTTCCAATTTAAGTGTATATGGTAATGGGAAAGCCATGGAAGGGCTTCTTTTGTTTCTGGATAATTTTTTATATGTTACCACATTGAAGTATAAAA
>JAODGR010000040.1:11274-11601 GCA_025464275.1 Methanosarcinales archaeon | reverse complement strand
GGAGGATGCACAGCATGACCCCAGGCTCTTAACAGATGCATTACAGATATGAAATGGAAGTGGTCAAGACTAAAATAGACGAGAGACCAGTTATAATGGTGATAACTGGAGATGGTCCAGCTGAATTTAGAAGATTAAAACCTCTTGCCGAGAGATATAATGGAGAGAAGATTTTATGGTTCCCTTCAAAGCCTATGACAGTAAAGAAGGTAGGTCTTAGTGCTCTTGAAGTTTTGAATGTATATCCTGGAAGGTATAAGTTCACTTCATTCTTATTCATGGTTGATAAAGAGCATGTTAATGACGAGCCGATAAGGGAAATTGAAA
>JAODGR010000040.1:0-11043 GCA_025464275.1 Methanosarcinales archaeon | reverse complement strand
ACTTTATCATACTTTTATCTCCCTTCTCTTTCCCCTCTCAGTCCTATTTCCAATTTATCACATGGTGGTTACCTCCTGTAAGAGGAAGGATAAAGAGATAAGAATGAATACCAATACCAAGAAAGAAATATAGCAATAACCCATGAATTTGAACATGAGCATGAACATAAGCATGAGCACAAAGAAGAGCACATCCTTCGCTCCAGCATCTGAGAAGGAGATAACAAGAGCGATAGTATCGGAATTTGCAAAGGATTTTGAGCGATATGTGGAGAGTGAGGTCATCATTATTGGTGGTGGACCCTCAGGATTGATGGCAGCGAAGGAGCTGGCATCCATGGATGTGAAGGTACTGCTGATAGAGAGGAACAACTATCTGGGAGGCGGGTTCTGGCTTGGCGGATTCCTGATGAATAAAATCACAGTCAGGTCTCCGGCAGAGGAGATACTTGATGAACTGGGAGTGCCATATGAGGAATACAGTGAGGGGCTATTTGTATCTGATGCCACACACGCCTGCGCGAAGTTGATAGCATCAGCCTGCGATTCCGGTGCGAAGATACTGAATATGGTGAGCCTGGAAGATGTGGTACTCCACAACGAACGTGTCTGCGGCGTCGTGGTGAACTGGACGGCGGTAACCACACTGCCACCCCCCATTGCATGTGTGGACCCCGTCTCACTGGAATCACAGTTAGTAATCGATGCCACGGGTCATGAAGCCGCAGTGGTGAAGAAGCTGGAGGCACGAAAGCTGGTTAAGACCAGAGGTGAGGGCGCAATGTGGGTTGATGCATCGGAGAAGCTCGTGGTGGAGCACACATCGGAGTTCTATCCCGGACTGATTGTTACCGGTATGGCTGTTGCCACCGCATTTGGACTGCCACGAATGGGTCCTACCTTCGGTGCCATGCTCCTCTCAGGCAAGAAGGCAGCGGAAATCGCACTTGAGACGCTAAAGCTCAGGCACGGGCAGCGGGCAGCAGGCAGGCAGTGAGTGAGTGAATGCTACTGCTGCTATCTGCTATCCCAGCCTCTTCACATACACATCCTCATAAATCGGACCATGGGGTGTGAGTGTGCTCTTCTTCAATTTCACTCGCTCCACTCGCATCTCCCCCACCTCCGTATCCCTCAGCTCTGCTATCCTCCTCATTACCCGGCTCAGACCCGCTCCTGATTCTATCCGCTTCACGCGGCAGAAGGTGATATGTGCATGAAATTGCTGCTTCTCTGCCGGGAAACCCAGTGCAACCATCCTCCTCTCCACCTGCTCCTGTAACGACCTCAACTCCTTCATACCCTCGCTTATCCCTATCCACAGCACTCGCATCTTATCCGCACGTGAAGGCGGGAAGAAGCCGAGCCCACGGAGCACGATGTTGAACGGTTCCTGATTTATACCCTCCAGCTCGCGTTTTATATGCTCAACGCGCTCATCGGGCACATTGCCCAGGAATTTCAGTGTCTGATGCACCTGCTCCGGCTCCACGAACTTCAATTTTATACCGCTCAGCCCACTAAATTGCCGCTCTATCTCTGCTACCTTCGTTCTTATACTCCCCACCTCCCCGAGGTCCACGGCAATAAAAGCTCTCATACTCTCCTCATCCCTGCCCTGTTCCTGCTCCTCCCCCGCATCTTCTCCGTTATCCTGTCAATGAAGCCACGCTGAGCCATTATCTCCCTTGTAGTGCCTGTTACTACCAGTTCCACAGCCTTCAACTCATGTATGGTCTTACACCCAGTTAAAAACATGGCAACCTTCAACTCCTCGCCCATCTCTCCCACCTTCCTTATCACTTTATCTGGAGTGAAATCATCCATCACCGTCTTCAGAAACGGTAGAGCTGCACTGCACATATCAGCACCGAGGGCTATGCTCTTCGCAACATCCAGACCGCTTCTGATGCCACCAGTGGCAATCACCGGTATCCCCACAGCGGTGCACTCCACTATACTTTCAACGGTGGTGATGCCCCAGTCCCAGCCAAAGAGCTGCCCCAGATGCTCTGACAGCTCATCACCCTCTGCCCTCGCCCTGTATATCTCAGCAGCGGCTAAACTGGTACCACCAAAACCCCCCACATCTATCGCAGCCACACCCGCATCCACCAGCCTGCGCGCTACACGGTAACTTATCCCGGCACCTGTCTCCTTCACTATCACCGGCTTCCTTATCGAATGGCATACCTCCTTTATCGCTGCCAGACAGCCCCGCGCATCTACATTACCCTCCGGCTGGATCGCTTCCTGCAGGAAGTTAAGGTGTATCGCCACGGCATCGGCATCTATCATCTCTATGATCCTTTCCACACCCTCAACACCGTATTCCAGCAGTTGCGGTGCGCCAAGGTTTGCATAGATGAAGGAATCAGGAGCAGCATCGCGAACCACGCGGAAGGAATCTTCATGCTCGATACCTTCCAGTGCCGCACGCTGCGAGCCCACACCCATACCTATACCGAGCTGTTCCGCAGCCTCTGCAAGTACCCTGTTTATCCTCTTCGTCTCCGGATGTCCACCGGTCATGGAAGCGATCATTATGGGCAACTTGAATGAGAACCCCAGGAAACTGGTCTTCAGGTCTATATCCTCCTTCGCTATCTCAGGCAGTGCGACATGCAGGAGCCTGACATCGGCGAAACCACTTGCCCCCGCTTCCACCTCCTTCTCCATACATATACGCAGTTGCTCTATCTTCCTCCTTGAGGTCCTGTTCATCTCTCTCATTCCATTCTCATTCCATTCCCATTCTCATCTCACTGTGACTTTAACAGCGACCGCCTGCGGCAGTGCTCCCTTATTATATCAGACCTGCTTATTATCCCTATCAGTTTCTTGTTCCCCTCATCTCCATCTCCCGCCATCACCACTGGCAGTCGTCCAATACCGTATCTATCCATCTTGTATAATACATCCTCCAGATACTCCTCTGGATATGCTACTATCACGTCCCTCGTGCACATCTGAGCCACTCTCATATACACAGAGCCACTTTCCCTCGCCTCCTCCAGGTCCATTATCGTCGTTATACCAAACAGATTTCCGTCTCTATCTACCACAGGGTAAGTGATGTGCCCCGTCTTCTCCGCGAAGTATAGTGCCTCCTTCACCGTCTTGTCGGCTGGAATGGTGAGCACCTCCTTCGTATATGCATCCTTCACCTTTATACCCTCCAGCAGGTCGACCATAAACTCCCGTTTGTGCGCTGGTGATTCCCTCCTCGTCTCGTACTGCCCTGGATAGATAGTCCTTCGTCCAACGAGCGAATAAGCGGGTATAATAGCGAGCAATGCGGGCACGAATAACGTATAAGAGCCTGAGATCTCGCATACGATGAAGAGCGCGGTGAGTGGCGCATTGGCAGCGGCACCGAAGAAAGCGGCAGCGCCAATGAGTGCGAATATCCATGGATTCTCTACCGTATCGGGGAAGAAGTGGTTGAGAATCACACCCATTGCCCCGCCCAGTGCAGCACCCATCGTCAGAGAGGGTATGAAAGAGCCACCGCTACCGCCTGAACCCAGTGTGATCGCCGTGGCGACCACCTTTGCAATCGCGATAAATGCGAGAATACCGAATGTAAGCCTGCCGTAGAATGCCAGCTGTATGAATCCATACCCACCACCAAATATCCCGCTCGCTATACCTATACCTCGCTCCGGGTCATGCTGGGGATTCATAACCATATACCCGATGAGGAAGAGGAAGCCAAGGAGTAGCCCACCAAGCGCGGGCTTGAGTGAATCAGGAATTCTGAGCTTGCCGAAGAATACAGAACGCGAGATCGCCAGCAGTTTAACGAATGCATAAACGAGCGGGATGGTGGCTAATCCAAGAGCGAGGAAGAGGAGCAGGGAGAAAGGCTTCAGGAGGGTTGTAATGTTGTATTCCGTCAGCCCGTAGAGATGTACAAAGCCAAAGAACGAACAAGAGACGATATAAGAGGTGATGGAGCATATTATCGCGGGAACCAGTGCATCCACCTCCATGTCCCTCCGGTATAGAGTCTCGATACCGAAGAAAGCGCCACCGAGTGGCGATTTGAATATAGCAGCAATGCCGGCACCCGCAGCAGCTGCTACTATCTTACGCCTCTCACGGTCATTTAACTTCAAAATTCGCGCGGATAATGAGCCCACCGCCGCACCCAGCATCGCACTCGGTCCCTCACGACCCGCACTCCCGCCTGAGCCTATTGTAAATACCGAACTTATCCCCCTGACCAGTGCATCCCTGCCCTTTATCACCCCCCTCTCGTTATGGAATCCATCTATGAAGACATCGGTCTCGTGAAGCTCAGGCTTCTCCACCCTCACAAGTTTATACTTTATTACTCCCGTGATCAACCCGCCCAATGCAGGAATCAAAGCCAGCAGCACCAGCTTCCACCATGGACCCGTGAAGGCATCGCCCAGCAGCGGGGTGAAGGTGAAGAAGTGGATGAAGAGATGCGGTTCATTCTCAGGTGATGGAGCGGTGTAACCACCGAGGATGTGGAGGAAGAGGGAGGATGTGAGGTCCAAACCCAGAAAGAAACAGACAGTGGCGAGACCAACTGAGATACCTATGATTGCGTAATGAAATGTCTGTTTAGCCCACTCGCCCAGATATCTTATCTCACCCGTCACCTCTCCTTCACACGCCCCTTCGCCATTACTATCAGCGCTACGATATCACGCTCCCTCCACCTTGAAGAATCTATTACCAGGTCATAACCTGAGAGGTCATCCAGGTCTATCCCATAATATCGCCTGTACCTCGTACGTTCTGAACGTTCGCGTTCCCTCATCCCGGATAGAGCTGCTTCATAGGTGATATGCTCACGCGAGGCGATTCTTCGCGCTCTCACTTCCTCAGGCGCCTTCAACCATATCTTCAGGTCAGCATCGCGAACGAAGAAGCCCGACAATCTGCCCTCTACAATCACATTCCCCCTCTTCTTCGCCTCCTCTTCCTGTTTAGCATCTATCCAGCGGTCAAAATCGGATTTAGACTCCGCCAATCTACTGAACTGCTCAAGTTGCTGTTTATTATCCCTCGCCAGCCGTCTGAACATCTCACCAGCAGAAATCAGCTCCATTGATAAATCCTCCGCTAACAGCTGTGCTACCGTGGTAGTGCCGCTACCGGGGAGCCCGCTTATCGTTATTCGCATGACTCAGATGGAGATGACGGATGATTTTTATCACCCTTTTATCACGCCTATGGGTCGGAAGGCTGCAACTTTCCTGGCTATGCCCGAGACTTCACAGCTCCGCACCACCACCTCAGGGTTCTTGTAAGCCGCGGAGACTTCTTCCGCAAGCTCTCCGTAGACGTCAAACGGTATGCCCCGCTTCCTTCTCACGTCCTTCTTACGCCGCTCACGTGCCTTCACCATTATACCCCGTCTGGTCAGCTCCTCCTTCACCTCACTACCGCGGTATTTCCGCATCGCCGCCGTCCTGCTCATCTCACGCCCTGAGCCATGAGCGCAGCTGCCGAAGGTCTCCTCCTTCGCCAGGTCCGTCCCAACCGCCAGGAAGCTGCGAGTGCCCATCGAGCCAGGGATAAGAACCGGCTGACCAACTGCGCGATAAACATTGGGTAGTCGCTCATCACCTGCGGGGAACGCTCTTGTCGCACCTTTACGATGTACACACAATTTCATCCTCCTGCCATCCACAATATGCTCCTCCTCCTTCGCTATGTTGTGTGCGATGTCATATACCAGTCGTATCTCCATCTCCTCTGCTTTTCGGTTCATTACATCTTCAAAGACCTTACGCACCCAGTGTGTGGCAAGCTGACGGTTTGCGAAGGCGTAATTTGCACATGCGCACATCGCCTGGAAGTAATCCATGCCCGTATCCGTGCTCAGGTAAGCGCAAGCCAGCTCACGCTCCAGCTTCAGTATCCTCGCCAGTGTGGCGTCTTTAGCCATCTCTCGCTCGAACGTGCGGAGGTAGTATGTGCATACGCCATGTGAGAAGCCCCTGCCTCCGGTATGGATGAGGACGGTAACCTGCCCTGGCTCCACAATCCCGAACGCCTCTGCAAGCTCCTCATCGAATATCTCGTCCACCACCTCCACCTCCAGGAAATGATTGCCAGAGCCGAGTGTGCCAAGCTGTGGTGCACCCCGTTTCCTGGATTTCTCATCTATCTTCGCTGGATTCGCCGCTTCCAGTCGCCCTCCCTCCTCTGTACGCTCCAGATCCTCCTCCCATCCATATCCGTTCTCGATGCACCATTCGGAACCGCCGATGAGTACCTCATCCAGCTGGCTCTGTGTCAGTTTCACTTTACCCGAGAGCCCGAGACCAGCGGGTATATACTCAAATAAGCCATCCAGTATCTCAGCCAGGTGCGGTCTCACATCCTCCTCCTTCAGATTGGTTCGAATGAGCCGCACACCACAGTTTATATCATAGCCCACGCCGCCGGGGGATATGACACCCGTATCAAAGTCCGTAGCTGCAACACCACCAATTGGAAAGCCGTAGCCCTGATGCCCATCCGGCATGACCAGCGAGTATTTCACAATCCCCGGGAGTGAAGCCACATTGAGTACCTGCTGCAACGTGAGGTCACTCTTCATCTTCTCCAGTAACTCCTCCGCTGCGTATATCCGCGCAGGCACTCGCATGTAATCCTTATACGAGGATGGCACTTCCCATACATCCGCCCTTACTGCTTTCAGTGGGATTTCCATTCTATCGAAACACCTCCTTACTCCTTACTTCTTACTTGATACCTGCTACTGTACAAGAACAGTAGGATATAAGTATATATGTATACGCCTTGCTATTGCGGCTCTCAAGATAGCCAAAGGTAGAGGAGTATTAAGTCTCAGGCACCCATAGTGGTGGGGGAAGGACCTGCACCGGCGCCGGCAGCGCCTAAAGCCTCCCGTAATTGCTCCATCAGCTGCTGATATTTCTTCTGCACTCGCTCCTCCTGACGCTCCAGGGTCTTCAACCGGAGGTCGTAGGTCTCTTTCTTCTCCGATAAATCCTCTCTCACCTTCACCCTGTCCTCTTTTATCATCAGCTCACCCACCGTCCGGTATACAATGGAATCCTCATCGAGCTTATCCAGCTCCTTTAATGCTGTCTCCGCATCACGGAGTAAAGCCTCGACCTGCATCTTCTGCCTGCTCACCGTCTCCAGCTGGAGTTTCAGTTGCTGGAGTTGCGCAAGCTGGTTCTGCACCATTGGGGGTATCTCTCCACTTCCACTCATCTCATCATCACTTCCTTCCTACTTAACCTACTTAAATTAATCCTCTTCTACTTCTATTCTTATTCTATACTTATATTATAAAAATACATCCTACATCCAATACATGGCGGAACGAGTAGGAATACTGGTGATTTCTTATGGCTCGCGGGCATGCGGGATGATAGATGCACTGAGCAGGAGCGGAGATTACGAGGTGCACTTTTACGTTGCAGACAGGCAGCGCAATCCCTATAATTTGAGGCATGCAGATGCACATGTGGTGATCCCTGACCTGGATGTGCAAAGGATCCGCGATTTTGTGGATGCCCACCGGGATGAGATAGATTTTGGAATCTGCTGCCCGGAGAAGCCCATAATCGAGGGTGTCAGGGACGTGGTGGAGCGTGATACGGGAGTGGCGATGATATGCCCGACGAAGCGATATGCAATAGAAGCCAGTAAGGTCTCACAGCGGCTCATGCTCGCAGAATGCTGCCCTGAAGCGAATCCCAGATTTAAAGTCTTCCGGCGGAGTGAATACGAACGTGGTAGCGAGGAGCTGAGGAGAGCGCTCTGGGAATTTCTTGACGAGCTGGACTCAGAAGTGGCGTTGAAGCCGGACGAACCCGCCGCGGGTAAGGGAGTGGGGGTCTGGGGTGAGCATTTCAGGAGCAGGGAGGAGTTGTATGAGTATTTCATCAGTATATTCAGGAGCAGTGATGTGGTGGTAGAGGAGAAGCTAAAGGGTGAGGAATCCAGCTTCCAGGCGTTTTGCGATGGCAGGAGGGTCGTACCGGTGCCGGATACGCGCGATTATAAACGTGCTTTTGATTACGACATGGGTCAGAATACCGGAGGTATGGGCTCTTACAAGGATACTAAGGACTGGCTACCCTTCATGGAGAGGCATGACAGGGATGAGGAGGAGAGGATGGTACAGAAGATATTCAATGCACTGGTGGGCGGTGGCGATAGGGGTGATGAACTGAGGGGAATGCCTTTCTATGTCGCGTTCATGCATACGCGTGATGGTGCGAAGATACTGGAGATAAACAGCCGCCCGGGGGACCCGGAGATATTGAATGTGCTGCCTGTTCTGAAGAGCGACCCGGTGGAGCTTTGCTTCAGGTTGATAGAGGGCAATCTATCACCCTCGAGTGTGGAATGCGAGCCGAAAGCGACCGTTGTAACGTATGCGGTGCCTATGGACTATGGTGGCTACAGGGAGAGGTATAGCGGAGACAGGAAGGTGGATTTGAGTGGTGCATATCGTCTGAAGGAGAGATACGGTGATAGCCTGCGGATATATCCAGGCTCTATGGAGTTGAGGAGCGATGGCAATACGTACGCACTCGGTTCAAGAGCCGTATGCAGTGTGGGCATAGGGGAGAGCATAGAGGATGCAAGGGCGATATCACTCGATGGCATCAGGAATATAGATGGAGCACTGTGGAACCGGTGGGATATAGGGGCATCACATCATATAGCGCGAAGCGTGAGGCGAATGAAGGAGTTGAGGAGCTAAGCTAAGCATAAGCAGTCAAGAGTTGCGTGTGCGTGTACGTGTACGTGTACGAGATGAGAGAGCCCTTATGACCGCCTCCTCCATTACTCCTATCGGTGGCTCCATGCCCGTCCATATCCTGAGTGATGCGGCACCCTGATATACCAGCATCTTCACTCCTCCTATTATCGTATGCACACCCGCTTTCTTCGCCTCCTTCATTAACTTCGTCTCCATCGGATTATACACAATATCGAACACTACGAGTTCAGGATGCATCAATTCGGCATTCACCAGCGTATCATCCTCATGGGGGTACATCCCCACCGGTGTGGTATTTATCAGGATATCGGCATCTCTGATGTGGCGCTTAAGCAGTTCCGCATTCAACCCGATGGGAGTGGCATTATGGAGATAAGAGGCGAGCCGCGCGGCTCTTTCTTCATTTCGATTCGCTATTGTTAACCTTGCACCTTCTGCATCGAGGTAGAATGCTATAGCCCGTGCTGCTCCTCCTGCTCCGAGAATCAATACCTCTTTACCTCTTAGCTCTCCTGTATGCTCCTTCAAGACCGCTAACGCGCCTATACCATCGGTATTGTAGCCTGAAGGTGTACCTGTACCCGTACCTGTGCGGGTACTGAAATCGATCGTATTTACCGCCCCTATTCGAGCTGCGACATCATCTGCATCTACGAACTCCAGTACTCGCTCCTTCAGTGGTATGGTAACATTGAGTCCGGCAATGCCCAGACTCTTTGCACCCCTTATCGCATCACCAACCTCATGTTCCACCACTCTAAATGCGAGATAAATAGCATCCAGCCCCATATGCTCAAAAGCAGCATTGTGCATGACCGGTGATAGACTATGCTCTATCGGGTCTCCTATAACTCCGTATACCTTCTTCATCTTCCACTACCACACCCATCCTTAATTATAGGATAGGTCATGTAATTTAACTAAACTATGGGTTATGGGTATGGGGTGCTAAGAGGTAGGAGGTAAGTAACATGCTATTCGAACACTGGATATATTCAACCGCGATTGCAATAATAGCTGGGATGGGATATCACAGGTACACAGGGAGAGATCGCTCATGGATCATCGTTGCGAGTGCGTATGCGCCGGATGTTGATATGATTGCAGATGCGGTATTGAAGAAGATCGGGTTAGCGGTATTGACAGAAGGGAACCCGGTAAAACACGGTGATTTCCATAATATAGCCGCGTTGGTTGTTTATGCGATGGCAGTGGCATTGATATTGCATCCTGCTGGCATTGAATTTGTGGATTCGTTCACTTTTGCCAGTCTCGGTTTTGGTGCGCATCTATTCGAGGATGCAGTTGTATTCAATCCGGGCTACGCTTTCCTGTGGCCCATATCCACTCATAGATTTGGTCTCGGAATCTTCAATTACAGCAGAGACTGGTTCGGCATTGGGAATGAAGAGGTTTTAATTATCGGTATAATCGCGGTTATAATTTGTCTCATATTGAGAACGGCATATGAGGGTAAAGGCTGGATAAGAGAAGCAATAAACGTCAAGCGTATATATGAAACCATCCAGTATAGAATAGGAGGTTAAAGATGCCGGGTTCGATGGTTGCGGTGCTTGCTGTGATTGCGATTGCGATGATGATTGTTGGCGTGATTGTTATAATATGGTCAGTACTGCTTCAATCGTATCAAAGACGAAATCCGGCTTCTCTGCCTCCAGTTCCTCCCTGGAATACAATCCGGTAGATAATCCAATCGTTTTTACACCGGCTCTTTTACCCTGGATTATGTCGTGCGGTGTATCGCCGCAATAGAATGTCCGTGCGGGGATAGAGCCGAGCTCTTCTATCGCTTTGAGCAGAGGTTCTGGGTCCGGTCTTGTTCGTACTGTATCTTCTGCGGTGAGCAGCACGTCACAGTGGAGATGGAAAGCACTAATCGCTTCCTCTGCTGAGACTCTATCCTTCGTGGTTACTATTCCTATCTTTATCCCTCGCTCTTTCAGTAATTTGAGTGTTCTACTCGCTTCCGGGAGCTCTTTTATCAGTGACCTGTATTTACCCTGCATGAAGTGCCGGAATAGCGAATCGAACTCTGTGGGCTCTTTATCGTGGTATAAAACCTTGAAAGAGAGCTTACTTGGCAGATGGATTGCTCTCTTTATCTCCTCATCTGTTGGGATTCTCAATCCAGCTATCCTCGCCGCTTCCTTGACGGAATTCAAAATCGCCGCGGACGAATCAATTAAGGTACCATCCATGTCAAATAGACCGGTTTCGAGTTTCATCCTCTCTCTTATCTTATAATTTGGATATGGAAATATAATATT
>JAODGR010000045.1 GCA_025464275.1 Methanosarcinales archaeon | reverse complement strand
CATTTATCATGTCCGCATCAATTATCATAGGAGGAGAAGATGTTTAAGAAGATAGAGATAACCGTGGAATTGACACCTGACCGGGAAGTGGGTGGATATGTTGCCTATTGCCCTGAATTAGATATCACGACAGAGGGCGAGACAGTTGAGGAGGCAATATCTATGATGAAAGAAGCAGCTGAAGGATACATCGAGATCGTGGGTGTAAATAATATCCCCTACTTTAAAACAGGAGAGGTGTTGGTGAGAAAACTGGATTTGGCGGTAAATGTCTAAGTTACCAGCTATAACAGCAGAGAAGTTAATAAAAATCCTTGAAAAAGATGGTTTCACATTTATCCGACAAAAAGGCAGTCATCGGTTCTATGAGAAGATAATTGATGGTGAAAGAGTTGTGATACCCATCCCTGTGCATCACGGAAGGGAGTTAACAGTAGCGCTTAATAAAGGTCTTAAAGGTCTTCCATGTGAGTGCTCATACTCGCTAACCTCGCCTAAAATTTGCCCTTTCCCCTTGCCATGTAATCGCCACCCGGTGTTTTAGATTCAGGAATGGAAGTAAAACAAGACTCACTATATACACTATGGATACTATATAGGCAACCAATATCAAAGCGGATGCCAAAGAAGAAGAGAGATAGGAGATGAGGATAATAGTAAGTATGGTTACGGCGGTAATCCTCTCTGTATACACGTTTGGCAGTGTATGCTGGTATGCCGCCTCCTCGCTCTTTAACTCGCTCATATCAATCATTTCGCTCGCTTTCTTTATTTACCTGGCATTTATATATCTCATATACAGGTCTCTGAAAACCCCTCTCAAATCTTCCCGGTGACCATCACCAGTAACAGGCTATCCAGGATTGGCAACTCTGCATTCCTGCCGGTGTTCATGGATGAAGCATCACCAGCGAATGAAAGTCACACCTCGCCGCCTTTATGCTCTCTTTTACATTCTCAGGGTCAGAGAAGCTCTTTATCTCCAGAACTACATCTTCAGGCTGAATATCCCAGATATCTCTGAGCACACTACACACATCTATTTTACCCTCGCCGAGCGGTAAGTGCAGGTCGGAGATGCCATCATTGTCGTGCAGGTGTACGTGTTTTATGAACGGATGGAGTATATCGAAGAACTCACTGAGCGAGATGCCATATCGTTCTGCAATGATGAATGCGTGCCCGGTATCGAAAGTTACGGAGATATTATCAGCATCCGCGTCATGAAGGAGTGCGAGAAGCTCAACAGGCAAACTTCCTACCCTGTTGTCATCGAGATTCTCGAGGCACAGCATGAGTGAATAATCACGTGCTAACTGAGCGAGCGTCTTGAGGTTCCTGACAGTGTTCAGGAACGCTTTGCGATATGAAATGCCCGCGAATCTACCCCAGTGCTCTGGAATAATGTCACCGCCATGGATGACGACGTGTCTCACATCAAGGAGCGAAGCAATCTCGAAGACGCACTCCATAACTCTGAAGTTGTGGCGGCTCATTCTGCCAAGGTCAACCCTCAGATTCAGCTCCCTCGCATCTGACGTGGGGACGTGTAACGAGAACGAGACGTCGAACGAATCAAGAGCCCATAGCATCGCATGATTTATCTCGAGCGAGCTGCTCAGCATGGGGACGTCATCGAAGCCCAGTTCTATAAGCTCCACGTCCAGATAAGAGAGACTCAAAGGTCCACCAGAGATCTCGCGCACCAGTCGCGAATTCACACCCACTTTCATCTTCCCCTCCTCATCTATATACATTTTGGGTTTTGTTATATATTCAGACCAAATATATATATTTCTCTTGTTTATAGAAATAGTGAAGTATATATATCATCTTTTTATATACCTCCCCAGAACAGGGAATGATGTGAACCATGACCATGACCGGTATGCTTAGTCGTGCTGATTTGCATACCCATACCCACTATTCCGGGTTCAGCAAGGTGGGCTTTATCCCTTATCCCGAGTCAGTCACGCCACCGGAGACAATGGTTGACACAGCGATGAAGAAGGGGTTAAACGTCCTCTGCATCACCGACCACAACGAAATAAAGGGAGCTTGGAGGGCGCAGCGATATGTGCGTGAAAAGGGTTTAGATATTGAGGTTGTAGCAGGAGAAGAGGTCACCACCGTAGATGGCGAGGTTCTGGGGCTTTTTTTGCAGGAACGTATTCCGAAGGGGCTCTCAGCAGCCGAAACCATAGAGATTATCCATGACCAGGATGGTCTGGCTGTGGCGCCACACCCGTTCAGCTACCGCTGTCCGAGCCTTGGAGCACGGATTAGCGAGTTCTGTCTGGACGGCGTGGAGGTACTGAACGCCGCTCATCGTGACGCGTACGTGAACAGGTTAGCCAAAAGGGAGGCAGGACTGGCTTTCGCACATACGGGGGGAAGCGATGCACACTCACCGGAGATGCTGGGAGATGCTTATACAGAATTCCCGGGTGAATCTGCTGAGGATTTATACCTGGCAATCAGGCAGAGAGAGACGAACCCCGGAGGCGGAACCGCTCCTCTCCGACACTGGATTCTGTGGAATATGGAGATTGCCCATGGTGTGGGTAAGAGACTACTCGCATCCTTCAACGGGGTGGGGCATCTACCGGACGACCCTTTAGGGAGGGTGTATCAGATGCGCCGCCATAACAGGATTATCGCACTGGGTGCCTGCATGGCGTTCATGGCTACCCCTCTCCCTTTCGTCTGTGGTATAATAGGTGAAGGCTGGATTCGCTGGAAGGGGCGCAGGAAATGGAAAGAAGTCAGTTCTGAATTGAATGGATAATGGCGGAGGTGAGTACAAGGTGAAAATACAAAATATTCCCGTCTCACGGGTTGGTCAATTGTGGTTGTACGGTCCGCCTTCGTCTAACATAAGGCGGGAGAAGACAGAAAGCCCGTTCACTCATTCACTGAAATTCCCACTCGACTTCCAATGAAGACATTCCTGCTCATTTCCTCTCAAACTTGAATATCTCTCCTCTTCGCTCAACCAAAGTGAACAAATCCCCACGTGCAAAGATGCTCATAAATTCTTCCGGGTCGAGATGTTCTGCGGTGGCAAAGAGGAAGCCGCCGGATTTCAATACCCTGTGCAGTTCCTCCAGCAATTTCTCCCTCTCGCTCACCATCTGAAGCACATCGAATAGCAGAACAACATCTACACTCTCATCTGGCAATCCTGTCTCCCGTGCTGAGAGAATCGTTTTGACGTTCGATATCCCTCTCTTCTTAATCTCTTTCTCAACCGCCTTTACAGCCAGAGGATGGATATCCAGCGCATAAACAGTACCATCTTCGCCTACTATCCTCGCTGCCGGGATGCTGAAGCTGCCTATTCCGCAGCCGTAATCCAGTAGAGTCTGCCCTCTCTGTAGCCCTATCTCTCGTAATATCCGGTCTGGCTTTTTAAACAGGCTGCGCAGGGTTAATACCGTCTTCATTATTGCAAATCCCACACGGGGCATCTCCTGCTTATCCATCCCTCGTTTGAATATCAAACCTCGAAACATCAATATGGCTACGATGAATTGAGCACCTGCGATACATTCAAATAGCACAAAAGGTGTCATTTTCTCCATCAGAACCGTCTTGAGCCCCAGATGCAGAATCATAATGACAGGAGTTAGTGGAATAATGATTAGAGGTATTATAGCCGCGAGCCAGTGCCACAAACTCCTGTCTCTCACCATATCCATGTATTCATTGTAAGCGCGAATTCCAATTACGATTGTCACAGCACCCGCAATTAACCCGTATACCACTCCACGCAGATAAACAAGACCGCTGATATAGCAAATCACCTTCACTATGGGATAAAATACTGCAATCAGGATGTAATAAAAGTATATCTTCCTGTTTCTGTTCCTGTTCATCTCAACAGCTCAGCCATAAAAGGGTAAAAAAGTAAAAAAGTTAAAAAAAGTGTTACACCTTCGTTTTTGCTCATGGCGCAGATAATCGCTGCCCGATGTAGCTCCTTCATCACCTCTTACGCCTCAATCCTGCGTATCCCGCCACTGCGAGCAATCCCACACCAAGCAGTATCATCGTTGGCAGTTCCGGCACAGGATAGCCGGGGTCAGAAGATGG
>JAODGR010000041.1 GCA_025464275.1 Methanosarcinales archaeon | reverse complement strand
GATGAGCGAGTAGCTCAGATACGATATGACGAGGATACCACTGCCACGGATGGCTACACGGAATTCCATAAAGAGTTTACAGCCGACGGGCAGAACACACCGAATCTCGAAGTGGATAAGAAGATAGGTTTTATAAAGGGTGAGGCAGTGACCAGCTCGCTGGACTCTACGGAGAACGTGGGTATGACCATTGTCACAGAGGGTGATACAGGAGGTGGCGCAGGCGTAGCTGCGCTCTGTGTGTGGGCACAAGATGCCTGCATACCGCCAACCAATGAGCTTGTAGCTGCTGGAAGTCAGTTGAGGGACGTAACGGTGGTGAACTCACACACCGTAACCACAGTGGCTACGACCGACTCACCGCAGTTGCACCATGAGATAACCGCTGGTGGACCAATGGTAGAGGGAGGTAATGTAACAGCGGGTATGGGTACCGTAGCTGCGGGCATGAGAGTCAGTGCGATGGAGGGTCTCAATTGCAGTCCAAACTATCCGCTCGCGTCCACGCTGACCTACAGTGAGCTGACAAGAGCATCAGGCCTGTGGAACTTCAAGAAGTCGATGACCTATACAGCGCAGATTCCAGTGATTAGCCAGCCCAGCGGGTATCCAGTCTTCCCCTGGCCATAGCCATAGGGTCACGGGGTTGACCGAGCGGCGATAGCGACATTAAAAGATACATGAGATGAAGGGGGTGTTCTTTTCTTATCCCCCGGTTTCTATTTTTTGCGGGTTGATGCTGCTGCTGGAATGGAAGGTGAGGGGTAAGAGATGGAAGGAGAGAATCTCACTGATAGAAGAGGAGTAAGAGCCACGATGGCGGGATGCCTGAGTCTGGTGGTGCTCCTGCTGCTGCTACCCCAGAGTGCATTTGCACAGCCACAGCATGGCGTCTGGGTTGATAATCTCAGGGCTGAGCGAATGTGGGCGGTGATAGATATCCACCATGTAGGCTCGATGAATATCAGCAGGGATTACTCATATTCGTATTCCGGCTATGGTAACGAGGAATTAACGCATGCTTTCCGTGTAGCTGCACCTGAGAGTGGCGCCATGACACGGGTGGTTGATGTATTCAGTGTTGCACCAACCACCAGTGGCAGTCATTTCTATGTGGATACTATCATCGGCTATGAGCCACCCAGGTCCCAGGACACGGGAGAGGATGTGCAGGCTCGACTGGTGGGTGGTGAAATCACCCAGCTGGGCATCTCACACAGCAGTAATAGCCAGCTCTGTGCTCCTGCCGTGACACTCTGCGGGGCTGCGGGCTCACAATTCGAGCTCAAGCGTGGTGTAGTACATGCTACTACAAGCACAAATACCCCTATGGCTCTTGCAAGTTATGACTTCTCGTCCGCGGGAGAGGGGACGGTGAGAACAGGGTTTATCGCGACTTCCAACTCAGGCAATGCCCACAGCAGTTATAGTCAGCGGATCGAGGTGAGTGGTAAATTCGGACGGGTATCATATTCGGCTAATTTCAACCCTTCATGAGTTTTATCTCTATCATCGACCTTTTTCCATCTTTTTTAGAATCAGGAGAAATGAAGATATGAGCCGATGTGAGAAGTATAGAGGAGAACGCTTGTTTGCAGCCGTGTCTGCAATCGTTATCTTTATGTTCATCCCTGTCACCGTGGCGCCTGTGAGTGCACTTCATGCCGGTGGGATTATAGCCGAAGACCCTTTTCTGATTGAGGTTTATACTGACATCTCCTGTGCTGGCTCGGTGACTGAGAGCAGCTCATTCGATTGGGTATATTCAAATGCGAACCTCTCAGATAATAACCTCACAACCGATGAGCGAGTGGCACAGATACGATATGACGCAGATATGAACGCAGATAATGGATATGTGGAGTACTCGAAATCTTTCAGAGCGGATGGAGTGGGCGTACCAAATCTACGTGTGGACAGGAAGGTAGGATTCATAGCAGATAAATCCCTGACTGGAGGACTGACTACCACGGAGAATGCGGGGATGTTTATCGCGAGTGAAGGTGTAACGGGGGGAGGGAGTGGAGCCGGAGTGCTATGTGTGTGGGCTCAGCATGCCTGCGTGCCCCCATCCTGCGAGAATGCTATCGCGGGCAGTCAATTACGGGACGTAACCCGGGTGTACGCACACACAGTGACCACAGTGCAGACGACCGAATCGCCACGGTTACATCATGAGATCACGGCTGCAGCCGCAGGCGGTGGTAATCTGTCTTACGGGACTGTATCGGCGGGTATGGAGGTGAATGTGAGGTGCGGTAACAGCTGTAGCAACACGGTGCATCCACTGGGTTCACAGTTGCGATACTCCACTACGAGCACAGCAGCAGGACGATGGAACTCGTTCACCAAGTCCATGACTTACACATCGGAGATACCGGCAATTCAGGTACCCAGCCGGTATCCGCTGTTTCCATGGCATTAGATGATTCCAATATATAAGCCCGGTGCTGTGTGCTGTGTTAGCTTGGCTGTAGCCTGGCTGTCTGCTGTCTGTTGTTGTCTACTTTTTATACTTCAATCCTATTTAGTTCATCTATGCACCGAACAGCAGAAATGAGGAAGGAGATACTGCGCCGGGGTGAACTGGCAATGACTGGCATAGCAGTATCCCTTGTGCTTCTCGCCATCACTGCGATGCCAGTGAGTGCCGCGCTTTCTTCACCGGTTATCACCGATGTCAGACCCTCAGTCCTCCATCCCGGCGATACCACCGAAGTGACACTGACGGTGAAGAACAATGGAGTGAGAGACGCCAGGGATGTGAGGTTAGAGTTCAAGGTCTCAGACCGTCAGAATATCTCCATCGTGGGTTCCACCGTTGTTCAAATCCCTTATTTAGACTCATGGAGTGAGAAGAAGGCGAAGGTTAAGGTTCATGTGGCGGATGGCGTTCATGCGGGAGTTTATACCATCCCGGTCACTTATTCGTGGGATGAATGCCACTATGACCCGAGTGGTGGCTATATTTGCCTCCCGAGTACTTACGTCTATGACCCCAAGACCGGTGTCGGATTCCAGGTTAGAGAGCCTGTATCTGAAGTCACATTCATTGTAAAAGGAGCACCGAAGCTGGGGCTTGGTGAGGTGTATACAGAACCAGTTCATATAAGACCGGGCGATGAGAAGGTCAAGATAACGGTGGTGATATGGAACATCGGAGATGCAGATATGAAGGATATCAATGTGAGGCTGGAGTGCAAAGATCAGTTCAAAGCCTCGTGGTCTGATGCAGACCGGGCATACCGTGCGGGATTGAAGGCGGAGATGGGCTTCTCCGCTATCTTCCATCTGGACATCATGGCGAATGCGGAGCCGGGTATATACACGCTCCCGCTGATCATCACCTACCATGATGTGGAGAATCGAGAACACAGGGAGGAGAAGGAGATAGAACTGAGGGTTGAGGGCAACCCGAAGCTCACCCTCGTATCCTATTCCACAGACCCAGAGAAGGTAACCGCGGGGGACCATCCCACACTGTATCTGAGGATAGAGAATGTGGGCTCAGAGGCAGCAATTGATGCACGCATCCAGCCCAGGACGCCGTTCAAATTCGATATGGAGAGCTATTATGTGGGCAATTTGGGGATAAAGGAGACGCGAGAGGTCATTATGGGGTTCAATGTGGATGCAGAGACTCCTCAGGGTATATATCAGCAGGTTATGGAGTTGCAATGCACAAACAGAGATAATGATACGCTCTCATCTGTGGAGTATATCCCGCTGGAGGTATTCCCGAAGCTGATGAATGTGAGCTCACCGCCCACGAATAACATCTCCAGTAGCAACAACAACACCCCCGCCGCACCAGGGAACCATTCACCCTCACGTTCACCCATGACAGGCGGTTTTTATGCTCTCATGGCTCTTATTGCCATTGGACTGCTATCAGCATTATATATCATAAGAGGGAGGATGAACCGCTGAGTAAGAACGCGAACCCGAGGGCAGCCATTACTGCGCCCATGGTTAGCATTGCCTGTTTATACCCTCGCCCGGAGAAGAATCGCCTGCCCCGTGAGGATGTGAATGATACAAGGGAATACCATGCGAAGTCCGAGAGGAAATGCCCTATAATCACAAAGAGGACACCGTTCCAGATGGGGGATTCCATGCCCGTGAGCAGTGTTGCCCATCCTATGGTTATCCACCATGGTATGAAGGAGGGATTGAAAGCGGTGAGGAGGAAACCACCAAGAACTGAACTACCATACCTGTACAGGTACCGGGGGTTTCCGTTAGCCTCTTGCTGGTGGTGGTATGGAGGAGGGGATGGTCTCAGAACCGCTCTGAGAATGTAAGAAGCCATCAGAATGAGGGTAATACCCCCAATTAGATATATAAATGCTTTAAATTTGATGAAATACTCCGTCAATCTTAGACCCAGGAAGAGCAATACCACTATCGTCGGTGATTCCACAGAGATATGCCCGATTACAGTTAGAGGTCCAGATAGAGCCCCCTTCCTCATGCTATCCGATAGCACGAAGACGAAGAAAGGACCGGGTATCACTGCACCACTCAGCCCGGTCAGGAATCCCAGTGCGACCAGGGAGGCACCGATGAGTAAACTCATCCTCTTGAAATAAAATTATATTATTTATCTATAACAATTAATTGAGTTAAAGAGGAAGGGCTCGTAGCTCAGTGGAAGAGTGCCTCCTTCGCGAGGAGGAAGCCACGGGTTCAAATCCCGTCGAGTCCATCAGAAGGTGATGGGAATGCAGATGATGCCACAGATGGGTTATGACAGGGCGATAACAGTGTTCAGCCCTGATGGAAGACTGTTTCAGGTAGAATATGCGCGGGAAGCAGTGAAGAGAGGTACCACCGCAGTAGGATTGAAGGCAACGGATGGCGTTGTCCTCCTGGTGGACAAGAGATTGACCTCGCGATTGCTGGAAGGTGGTTCAGTGGAGAAGATATTCACGATAGATGAGCACATCGGCGCTGCTACTTCTGGACTGGTCGCAGATGCGCGGATATTGATAGACAAAGGCAGAGTGGAGGCGCAGATAAACAAGATCGTTTACGATGAGCCCATAGATATACAGACACTCGCGAAGAGGATATGTGACTTCAAGCAGGCATATACTCAGATTGGAGGGCTCAGACCTTTTGGTACCGCGTTATTGATCGGCGGTGTATACAATGGTCGGAGCTATCTCATCGAGACCGACCCAAGCGGGGCTTTACTGGAGTACAAAGCGACTGCGATAGGTGCCGGCAGGACGGTGGTCACCGATATGCTGGAGGAGGCATATGATGATAACATCACGCTTGAAGGCGCCATCACACTCGGTCTGAAGGCTTTATACAAGGTAACAGAAGGTAAGATAGATAGAGCAACGGTGGATGTGGGTCTTGCGGAATTAGAGAAGGGTAAATTCAGGATTATGAGCCCCGATGAATTAGAAGAGTACATAAAGAAGGTCAAGAAGGAGATGGGGAAGAGCGCGAAGAAAGAAGATAAGGGGAAGCAGTAGCGATGGTGAGTCTGGATAAAGCGGTGATAGCGAGATACAAGCATGGCAAGAAGCTGTTTGAGGTTCTCGTTGACCCTGAGAAGGTGGATTTAATCAAGAGTGGCTCAGGAGAGGGAGTGGACATGGGGGAGGTATTAGCAGTGGATGCAATATTCGAGGATGCTTCAAAGGGTAACAAAGCCACAGAGAGCGACCTTATGAAGGTATTCTCCACAACAGATGTGCGGGAGATAGCGATGAGGATAATAAAGGAGGGTGAGGTGCAGCTGACCACGGAACAGAGAAGGAGGAGGGTGGAGGATAAAAGGAGACAGGTGATAAACCAGATCGCTCGCATCTCCATCAATCCACAGACCGGCACTCCCCATCCACCTTCCAGAATAGAGATAGCAATGCGGGAGGCAAAGGTACACATTGACCCGTTCAAGAGTGTGGATGAACTGGTGAATGAGACGGTGAAATCGATAAGAGCGGTAATACCGATAAAGATAGAGGAGAATGAGATAGCAGTGAAGATACCGCCTGCATATACAGGCAGAGTCCATGAATTGAAGAAGAAATATCACGTATTAAAGGAGGAGTGGCAGGGTGATGGCTCTTTCATCGCACTATTGAGGGTCCCTGCCGGTATGAAAGATGAGCTCCTCTCGTTTCTGAGTGCGATAACGAGAGGAGAAGTTGAGACCAGGATTGTGAAGTGATGTAGGAGATGTACAAGGTGGTGATTCCCGGCGATTTCCTCTCTGATGATGTGAGCCGAGCAGGAGAGGGGACCTATATCGAGGGCGGTAAGGTCTATGCGATGCGATACGGCGTGGTGGACGAGAAGGAAGAGATAAAGGTGGTACCCTTTATGGGTAAGTATCTACCCACGAGAGGAGATGTGGTGATAGGTAAGATAATCGAGATCTCGTTCCCCTACTGGATTGTGGATATCGCCTCCCCGTACGAAGCGCGACTGCACATGTCCGAGGTCACCTCTGATAATGAGAAGAGGATTGAATTCGGGTCCATGCATACATATCTCGATATAGATGATCTAATCGTTGCAAAAATAACCAATATAGATGCATTGATGCGAATAGACCTCGCACTGATGAAAGAATTCCAGCTCGGCGGTACCGGACGGCTGATCACCATCCCGTACACCAAAGTGCCCAGGCTCATAGGGAGGAAGGGCTCGATGATAAAGATGTTGAAGGAGAAGAGTAATTGCTTCATCTTTGTGGCGAAGAACGGGCGTATATGGATAAGAGGCAAGGAGGAGGATATGAAGCTTGCTTCTGAGGTGATATTGAAGATCACAACCGAAGCCCACACCTCTGGCTTGACGGACAGGGTGGCGAATTTCATGGATTCGCATCGCAGCAGGATGGGCAAGGGGGAGTATAAAGTGATGAGAGATGAAAGAAGAAGGTTTAGAGCTTATAAAAGGTGGTAAGAGGCTGGATGGCAGGAGCTTTGATGAACTCCGCCAGATAAGGATAGAAGTAGGAGTGCTGAAGAGAGCAGATGGGTCATGTTATTTTGAATTGGGAGATAACAAAGTGATTGCCGCAGTATATGGACCGAGGGAGATGCATCCGAGGCACGCTCAGGATGCGAAGATGGCGGTGCTCAAGTATAGATACAACATGGCACCATTCTCCGTGGATGAACGTAAGAGACCGGGACCTGACAGGAGGAGTGTAGAGATATCCAAAGTGAGTAGAGAGGCACTGGAACCTGTGATCATAAAGGAGTACTACCCAAAGACGGAGATAGACGTGTATGTGGAGATACTACAATCGGATGCGGGTACGAGAACCGCGGGCATAAATGCCGCCTCGGTTGCACTTGCAGACGCGGGGATACCGATGAAGGACCTTGTATCCTCGGTTGCTGTGGGTAAGATAGACGGAGAGATTGTACTCGACTTGAACGCGGTGGAGGACAATTATGGAGAAGCAGACATGCCAGTAGCAATGATTGCCAGGCGAAATGCAATAACCGCGATACAGATGGATGGATGTATGACGAGGAGTGAATTTGAGAAGGGACTAAAGATGGCTATGAACGCCTGCCAGAAGATATACGAATTGCAACGCACGGCACTGATAGAGCGATACAGCGAGATGTGAGATGATATAAGGAAAGGAGGAATGTGGAGATGGGACTTGAGATTATGGATGATGTGAGGAGGGATTACATATACGATCTGGTGAGAGGAGGCAGGAGAGAGGATGGACGCGCTTTCCTCGACTACCGGGAGATAAAGGTGGAGAGGGACATAATAAAGAGGGCAGAGGGTTCTGCACGTGTGAAGATGGGGAACACAGAAGTTCTGGTGGGTGTAAAGCTCGAGCCAGGCGAGCCTTTCCCCGATTCACCTGATAAAGGTGTGATAATCACAAATGCAGAGCTTGTTCCCCTGGCATCGCCGGAATTCGAACCCGGACCACCAAATGAGGACAGTGTACAGCTGGCGAGGGTGGTGGACCGTGGCATTCGCGGTTCCGAGGCAATTGACCTGGATAAGCTGTGCATAGAGGAAGGTGAGAAGGTATGGATAGTCTTCATTGATATACACGTACTGGACAATGACGGGAATTTGGTGGACGCTGCAGCGCTTGGTGCCATTGCCTCCCTCCTGAATGTACGAATTCCAAACGAGAGGTATGGTCTGGATGGTGGAGAAGAGACGATGGTGTTATCCAATAAGCCGGTAGCGGTGACGATGGTGGACATAGGCGGTGAGATCCTGGTAGACCCGAATTACAATGAGGAGAAGGCGGCACTAAGCGGGTTGACTGTGATCTCCAATCCCGATGGTACCATATCTGCACTGCAGAAATACGGGAACGGGAGTCTGAGTGAGGATGCGGTGACCGAGATGGTGGAGATAGGGATAGAGAAGGCAGGGGAGCTGAGGCGAACGTTCCTTGAACCTTAACCCTGAGGCGCAAGGCATCAAGATAAAGGTCAAGTCAAGGTCAAGGAAAAGTTTAATTTATCTGAGTTCATATCTCTTAGTGAGAGGAAGCGATTGCCATGCCTGTGCCCGAAGATTACCTGGTGAGGGAGTATTTTCGGAGGATGATAGGAGATGAAGGTTTGAAGGTAATAATGAACGTGCCAGAAGGAGAGATAACAGATGAAGAGATCGCAAGATTGAGTGATACAAAGCTCACCCTGGTCAGGAAGATTCTGTATACCCTCTATGAGAACAGGATAGCGGAATACAGGACTGAGCGAGATGATAACAGTGGCTGGGTGACCTACCTGTGGCGCTTTAATTACGACAATGTAAGGAAGATGATGGAAGAGGAAGCGGATAAGAGATTGACCGAGCTCAGGTGCAGGCTGGAGGAGGAGAAGAGTGGCGTCTTCTATCAATGCAAATGTCAGCGTGTTCTGTTTGAGGATGCAGCGGCGAGGGATTTCTGGTGTGATGAATGCGGCTCGAACTTTGAATATGTAGATAATAGGGATCTGATAAAGGAGCTGGAGAGAGAGATAGAGAAGATAGAGAAGTGGAAGGAGCAGATAAGGAGCGTTTAAGAAGTGAGTGTGTAAAGTTACTTAAAGCGGCGGGCTGTGAGGAATCGGTGATAAAGCACTGTATCGCAGTTGCTGAGCTCGCACTGGAGATAGCAGCGAGATACAATAAAAATAAAGAGGTGGATGAGCGGCTGGTGTTTACCGGGGCTATGCTTCACGATATAGGGCGGGCGTGTTCTCATGGTGTGGAGCATGGCTTTCTTGGCGGAGAGATGGTGAGATCTATGGGGATGGATGATAAGCTGGTAAGGATAGTACAGAGGCATGTAGGTGCCGGCATAACTGCGGAAGAGGCTGAACAACTGGGATTACCATCCTCATCCGGGGGATTCATGCCGGAGACGAGGGAGGAGAAGATAGTGGCGTACGCAGATAGCCTGATAGAGGGGACGAAAAGAACAAGTATAGAATATGCGATATCGAATTTAAAGAAGAAGCTGGGGGAGGGGCACCCAGCAGTGGAGAGGCTGAGGAAGCTACATGAGGAGTTAACAATGGATTGACATCTCTGTCTTTATCGCTCCAGTGCAGCTACTCTTCGCTCATCCTTCAGCTCTAATTTTGTGATCACCACATTGGAGGGGTGTATGGGGCGAGGTACTTCAGACAGGTCTGCCCTCGCAATAACCACACCTTCCACCGTTATCTGCTCCTTCTTGAGGTCTACTGACCTTACTTTACCCTCTACACCTCTATCATCGCCCCTCATTACCCTCACTGTATCACCCCTTCGCACAGGGAAACTCCTCCTGTTATATTTCGCCCGGAGTTCTTTGGAGAGTGGTGCACTCATGAACTTATGCCGGAGGTGTAAAGGCGCTTTAAACCTCGCTTTCCTCTGTTTCCCTGGCTGTTTCGACTTTACCATTTCTCCATCACCTTAAACTATACTATTCCCACTTTCTCCTTTATCTTATTCAGAGTTATTTTCATCTCGCTGATCTCCGATTTTAGCCATCTTACATCTTCCTCCATTCTCTCTTTAATAATATCCTGGATCTTCTCGCTCTCCTCCCGTATCACC
>JAODGR010000001.1:8833-10966 GCA_025464275.1 Methanosarcinales archaeon | reverse complement strand
AAAGATTTAAATATATCCGTCACAGGATATAATCTCAGGTGAAAATGGGCGTGAAAGTGAAATTAATTAGTGGAAGGACGGTTGCACAGGGTCAAAATCTGGATAACAAGCTATCCGAAGAGTATTTCAATGCGGTTGCACTCTGCGAGTTGAATGCCAGGGACATGGAGCGCATAGGGATTTCCTCGGATGAGAATGTGAAAGTACGTACAGAGTATGGCGAGGTGGTGGTGAAAGCGAAGCAGGGGACAGGATATCCGGAGGGTATCGCATTCATCCCCATGGGTCCATGGGCAAATGCGGTGGTCAGTGGCGACACCAAAGGTGCGGGAATGCCCCAGTACAAGGGTATAGATGCGGAGATAGAGAAGACCGATGAGCCGGTACTGAATATAAAAGAGTTGATGAGGAGGTATATGTAGGTGTAGTGTAGGTGGGAGGTGAGAAGATAGAAGATGGTAGAGATTACGGATGTTGTATGCCCGTTGTGTGGCTGTGTGTGCGATGATATCGTGGTGGAAGTGGAGGATAACAGAGTGACGAAGGTGCGCGGCGCATGTGCAGTGGGTAAGAGCAAGCTGATGGGTCATGGCAGGATAAAGAGTCCCGCGATAAGGGAGAACGGCACTCTTAAGGATTGCTCTTATGAGGAAGCGATAAAGAAGGCTGCGGAGATACTCGCAGGTGCACGAAGACCGTTAATGTATGGCTGGAGTTCGACGGTCTGCGAAGCGACGAAAGTGGGTGTGGAACTCGCGGTAGAGATAGGAGCAGTGATCGATAATACCGCCTCAGTCTGCCATGGACCTTCCGTTCTGGCGATACAGGATGTTGGACTGCCTTCGTGCACGCTGGGTGAGGTGAAGAATCGTGCATCGCTCATTATATACTGGGGTGCAAATCCCACCTCCGCACATGGCAACCACATGAAACGCTACTCATACATCTCAAAGGGCTATTTCCTGCCCGGTGGTAAGAAGGACAAGAAGCTCGTGGTCGTTGACGTGCGGGAGACGAAGACGGCGAAGATGGCTGATAAGTTCATCCAGGTGGAGCCAGGTAAGGATTACTTGGTCTTCTCCGCATTGAGAGCCATCCTGTACGGTCACGAGGATGTGGTACCGGAGGAAGTAGGGGGTGTAGCGAAGAAGGACCTGCTGGAACTTGCGGAGATGATGAAGAAAGCCCCATTCGGGATTATCTTCTTCGGTATGGGCGTGACACAATCGCGTGGGCGTCATAATAACATTATAAATGCGATACAGACGACGCGAGCTGCGCATACGCATACTAAATTCAATATAATGCCGATGCGAGGTCACTACAATGTGAACGGGTTCAATCAGGTATGCACGTGGGAGACGGGTTTTCCATTCGCAGTTGACCTCTCACGCGGGTATCCATGGTACAATCCCGGTGAGACATCCTCCACAGACCTCTTAATAAGGCGCGAGTGTGATGCGGCACTGCTCATCGCCACAGATCCGGGCGCGCATTTCCCGGGTGAGTCCATAAAGCATCTGGCTAAGATACCGGTCATCCAGATAGACCCCTTTGCAAATCCCACAACGGAATTCGCTGACGTCGTTATTCCCACCGCGATAAGTGGTGTGGAAGTGGAAGGTAGCGTATATCGCATGGATAACATACCACTTAGGTTGCGTAAGCTGGTGGATACGGATTACATGAGCGATGAGGAAGTGATGAAGCGGATACTGGAGGAAGTGCGGGCGATAAGAGCGAAGGAGGGTGAATGATAGAAATGGGTGAATTATTGATAAAGAATGGAGTGGTCTATGACCCTCTGAACGGTGTGAAGGGCGAGAAGAAGGATATCTGTATCAGGGATGGCAAGGTAGTGGAGGAAGTGAAGAACCCGAAGGTGATAGACGCGGAGGGGCGAGTGGTGATGCCCGGTGGAGTGGACCTGCATGCGCATATTGCAGGTGGGAAAGTGAATTCAGGCAGGCTATTCAGACCAGAGGATGGCAGGAAGGGATTGAGACCGAAGACGAAGGTATGCATGCCGGAATCTGGCTATTCCGTGCCGAACACGTTCACCACCGGGTATCGCTATGCCAGGATGGGCTATACCTTCGTGATGGAACCTGCAATGCCGCCACTTGCTGCAAG
>JAODGR010000001.1:0-8696 GCA_025464275.1 Methanosarcinales archaeon | reverse complement strand
GTGGTGAATCCCGGTGGCACGGAGGCGTGGGCATGGGCGAAGAACTGCGATTTGAACGATGCCGTGCCTTATTTTGATGTCACCCCCGCGGAGATAGTGAAGGGCTTAGCGGAAGCGAATGAGAAGTTTGAGATGCCTCATTCGATACATGTGCATGGTAACATGCTCGGACATCCGGGCAACTATGAGGTGACATTAAAGACGTACGACCTCGTGAAGGGTATAACACCGTACAGAGAGCGACCGACAATGCACGCAACACACACACAGTTCCACTCATACGGAGGCACGACATGGCGTGACTTCGAGTCGAAGGCGAGAGCGATTGCGGATTATGTGAATGCCAATGAGCATATCAGTATAGATCTTGGTTCAGTCATAATCGGTGATACCACCACGATGACCGCAGACGGTCCGATGGAATACGGACTGTATCAGATAACAGGGCGGAAATGGACGAACCACGATGTGGAACTGGAGACAGGGACGGGCGTAACACCATATCTCTACTCCGGGAAGGTACCTGTGAACGCGATACAGTGGGCTGTGGGGCTGGAGCTTGCACTGCTCGTCAAAGACCCCTGGAAGGTTGCACTCACGACTGACCATCCCAATGCAGGTCCGTTCATCGGATATCCGATACTGATCTCGATGCTGATGAGCAAGCGGAGAAGGGATGAATCGGCGGAGGAGATGCATTCCGCAATCTTCGACCGTGCGGAATTGCACTCGATAGAGCGCGAGTATGATTTCTACGAGATAGCGATAATAACGCGAGCGATGGCAGCGAAGACGCTGGGCTTGCACGAATACGGTAAGGGGCATCTCGGTGTGGGAGCCGATGGAGATGTTGCCATCTACGATGTAACACCGGAGGAGCGTGACGCGGGAAAGATACAGAAAGCATTCCTGAACACGAAATACACGATAAAAGGCGGTGAGATAGTGGTGAAAGACGGTGAAGTGGTAGCGGCACCACCGGGGAGGACGTATTTTGTAACTCCAGAATGTGAGCCCAAGCTGATGGATGAGATGCTGTCTAAACTGAAGGATACGTTTGAGCATTATTATTCTGTCAGTTTCGCGAACTACCCGGTTCAGGCTGCGTATGTGCCGAATCCGTATGAGATAAGAGCGCCATGGAGGAGTTAAAGAAGATGCAGACGATAAGATTGAAGTTGAAGGATGAAGTGATGAGTGGTGTGGCGAAGATACCGGTGATTGTGGATTCCCTGACGCCCGATAAGCTATTTGGTAAGAGTGAATCGGAGATAAGAGCGGAGAAGGTCTGGTGGGGCAATCGAGAGGAGAACACCGGTGATTTGTTTGACGTCTCGGTAGAGGGTGATGCCACGAGCGAATCAGAGGTGAAGATAGTCATGGAGGGCGACCTCACGAGGGTGAAGTACATAGGAGCGGGTATGAAAGCGGGCGAGATAGTGGCGAATGGTGATGTGGACATGCATTGCGGTGCAATGATGACCGGGGGCAAGCTAACCGTGAAGGGCAATGCAGATTGCTGGGCAGGGCGTGAGATGCACGGTGGTGAACTGATAATAGAAGGTGATGCGGGTGCAAACCTGTGCGCGATGTACAGAGGTGAGATGACCGGTATGACCGGTGGAAAGGTGATAGTGGGGGGAAACGCAGGCGAATGCGTCGGGCAGTACATGGCAGGCGGTGAAATACTGATAAGAGGCAATGCGGACATCCTGGCTGGACTGAACATGAAGGGTGGAAAGATAACCATAGAAGGCGATGCGATAATGCCCGGTGCTGATATGACCGGTGGTGAGATACTGGTAAAGGGTAAAGTGGTGGACATGATACCCTCATTCAGGTTTGTTGAGACGACGACAGTGGATGGTGAGCAATATCGTAAGTACACAGGCGATCTTGCAATGACCGAGAAGCGAGCGAAGGGTGTACTATACGTAAAATAAGGAGGATTAAAGATGGAACTGAATGGTGTGGAGATAGAGGATACATTTGCAGAGGCGTTCCCGATAAAGGTTGCGCGGGTGCTTATAACCGCGGCGACAGAGCGCTGGGCTGAGGTGGCTGCGACCGAGGCAACCGGCTTTGCTACTTCGGTCATCGGATGCCCGGCAGAAGCGGGTATAGACTGCGTTATCCCCTATGATAAGACCCCCGATGGTAGACCCGGAGTGGCGATAATCATATGCCACTTCAAGAAGGACGGTATAAAGGCACAACTGATCGAGCGGCTCGGTGAGTGTGTACTGACGGCGCCGACAACTGCGATGTTCAACGGACTCGATGCCGAGGATAAGGTGCCGGTGAAACTGCACTTCTTCGGTGACGGGTTCGAGCACGAGCTCGAGGTAGGCGGACGCAAGGTATGGGCTATACCGATGATGGAAGGGGAATTCATCTGCGAGGAGGAGTATGGAGTGAAGACCGGTGTTGCAGGTGGTAATCTCTTCATCCTCGCACGTAATCAGATGTCAGCACTCGCGGCAGCTGAAAATGCAGTGACTGCAATCAGGCAGGTAGAGGGTACAATAACACCGTTCCCGGGTGGTATTGTCGCCTCAGGCTCGAAGCCGGGCTCGAATAAGTATAAGTTCATGCATGCATCCACGAACGAGAAGTTCTGCCCCACACTGAGAGACCGTGTGGAAGGGAGTGAGATACCGGAGGGTGTGAATGCGGTCTATGAGATAGTGATAAACGGGGTGAGTGAAGAAGCGGTGAAGGAGGCGATGCGGGCTGGTATAGAGGCTGCTGTGAAGATACCGGAGGTGGTGAAGATAACCGCGGGTAACTTCGGTGGCAAACTGGGCAAGTATCAACTCAGATTGAAGGATGTGCTGGGCTTGTAATTACTAATCCCGGCACATCCATCCCCACCTCCCTCCTCCCTCCCCCTACCGCCATGTGACTTCCACCTCATCGGGTCTGAAATTCGGCTTTACTCCTGATTCACGGAGTGGTGTCGTCTGTCCGGAGCGGAATTGAAGCAGACCGAGATAGGCAATCATAGCACCGTTATCATGGAGATAGCGCGTTTCAGGCACGAAGAATCGTGCACCACGGTCATGACACATCGTTCGTAGCATCTGTTGCAATCGCCGGTTTGCACCTACACCACCCGCCAGTAGCATCTCATCCCTGCCACAATACGCCATTGCACGCTCCGTCACCTCTGTAAGCATAGCAAATGCAGTCTCCTGGAAAGAATAGCAGACTGCTTCTCTGGTATACCCGGCATCAAGTGCATCCATGGCGGCGGTGGTGAGCCCGGAGAAGGAGAAATCCATACCCTTCACCACATATGGCAGTGGGATGTACGCGTACTTCCTATCTTTGTCTTTGTCTTCACCGCTGCTGTGCATGGACGCCGCTGCCGCCAGTTCTTCTATCTTCGGTCCACCTGGATGACTCAGCCCCATGTAGCGTGCGAACTTATCCAGGGCATTGCCTATACCGATATCCAGAGTCTCGCCCAGGATGCGATACCGGCCTGCGAAATATACAAGCACCTGTGAGTTCGCTCCACTTACATAGAGTACTACGGGGTCCCTCGCTCCACACTGCCATCGCCCTATTTCTATATGTGCGATACAGTGGTTAACCCCGATGAGTGGTTTTTTCAAGGTGAGTGCCAGAGCTCTTGCCGCTGTTGCTACGGTTCTGAGGCAGGGACCCATGCCAGGACCCTGAGAGAATGCTATACCATCTATATCGCGGATAGAGAAACCCGTTTCGGCATTTTTTGCACCTCTTATTACATCTGATACCACACGTTTAAGCTCGGATGCATGATGCTGTGCCGCTTCTCTCGGATGAATGCCGCCATGCAGTGGCTTGTAGACCGATTCTACCTCGTATATCACTCTATCTTCGGTTACCAGTGCAGCACTAAGGTTCCATGCCGTCCCCTCGATACCCAGGATGAGCACCATCTTCTATCTCCCATCTTCTACCTTCTATCTTCTTATTGATATGGATATAATTATGGGAAGCTTGGTGCTGAGTTCTTATAAAAAGTAAATGTAAATCGGCGATGGAAAAAACCTTTAAAAAACCTGAATACTACACTACAATATATCTCAATGGCGAGAAGGGAAGATGAAGATAATAGCTCACCGCGGTGCTGGCGCTGGCATACGAGCAAGTGAACCTGAGAATACAGTAAGAGCGCTGAAGAGAGCTTTTGCCCGTGACTGTGGTGCCGATGCTGCTGAGATTGATGTCCGACTTACGCGTGACCACAGAGTGGTGGTGATACATGATGAGACCCTTGAAAGGACCACCAATGGCACTGGCAGGGTATGTGACAAGACACTGGAGGAGTTAAGACTCCTTGATGCTGGTAAAGGTGAGCGGATACCCGAACTCTCAGATGCTCTCATGGTAGCAAGGAAGTACTCTCGCAGCCTCATTATAGAACTGAAGGATAGGGATATGGAATGGCAGGTGCTTGAAGAGGTGATAGAAGCGGGTATGGAGGAGAAGGTCACTTTTTCTTCCTTCTTTCATACATCAATCCGTAACCTGAAACAGACTCTGATAGAGAGTGGGAGGGGGGAGATAAAGATAAAGACAGGAGTGATAATTGCCTCTCTCCCGGTGAACCCCGTGCAACTGGTACATGACGCGAGAGCCGATATCATCTTCCCAAAATATACGAGACTAACCCCTGAATTTGTTCTCCAGTGTGCACGCGGCGGGATAGAGGTATACCCATGGACGGTAAACAGTGCAGAGGACTTCGATAAGGCTATCTCGTACGGTGTTGACGGCGTGGTCACCGATTATCCATGTGAACTTGTAGAGATGAGGAACCGGAGGGGAAGTGGTGCATGAGGTTACAGTCCCAGTTCTCTGAGTTCTCTCCCACCGATTACCGGTATGCAGTGGATGAACTGAGGGCGTATCTCTCAGAAGAGGCATTCATACACTATAAAGCGCGAGTGGAAGCGGCAATTGCCACGGTCTTCAGGCAGCGTGGACTCCTGCGTGAAGATTTAGAACGCGAGATAGTGGAAGCGGCATCGGAGATGAGTGCGGAGGAGGTCTACGAGGAGGAGAAACGGACGAGGCATGACATTAGGGCACTGGTGAATGTGATGAGGCGGAAGGTGAGTGACGAGGCGAAACCGTTTGTGCACCTCTGTGCCACCTCGTACGACATCGTGGATACTGCAAATGCGCTCAGGTATAGAGACGCCGTGAAGGAGGTCATCATCCCCGATATGAAGGCACTGGCTCGTACATGGATAGCACTTGCCAGACGTGAGAAGGATACACTTCAGATAGGACGCACCCACGGGCAGCATGCAGAGCCGATAACCTTCGGATTCGCCATTGCACAGTATGTGAACAGGTGGGGTACGCGGATATTGAAGATGAAAGAAGCGAGTGAGCACCTCGTAGGGAAGGTATCCGGAGCTGTAGGGGCATACAATGCCTCATCATTGCTATTTGACGACCCTGAGGGTTTTGAGCATGATGTACTCGCTGTGCTTGGACTACCACCTGCTCCAATATCCACACAGATCGTACCACCTGAACCGACCTGTGACCTCGTTCATGCGCTTATAAGCAGTTTCTCGGTGATTGCTAATTTCTGTGACGATATGCGTAACCTCCAGCGGAGTGAGATTGCAGAGGTGAGGGAGCGGGTGGAGGTGAATCAGGTGGGCTCATCTACCATGCCACACAAGCGCAATCCAGTCGGCTTTGAGGGTGTGAAGAGCTTATGGAAACGGTTTATGCCTCAGATTGTAACCCTACACCTCGACCAGGTCTCAGAGCATCAGCGTGACCTCACAAATTCCGCATCTCAGCGCTACATACCCGAATTACTGGTCATATTTGACCACTGTGTGAAGCGATTGAGGGCGATCTCCGAGCGTCTGGAGGTGGATCGAGATAAGATGCGGGCAAATTTCTATATCTCGGCGGATACCATCATCGCGGAACCACTGTATATCCTCCTCTCGTATTACGGGCATCCGGATGCGCATGAATACATAAGGAGAAAGACCATTCAGGCTTACGAGAGTGGCAGGAGTCTGAGGGAGCTCATAGAAGCGGACGATACCATCCGTGATTATATGAACCAATTCACACCAGAGCAGAGGAGGCGCGTATTTGAAGCGGAGCAGTACAGTGGGATAGCAGCGGAGAAAGCGGAGAAGATTGCTGATTACTGGGATAAGGTATTGACGAGCATGGATGATTAACATTAACCCCCAAAAAGATTGTAAGTTAGTGTTAGTAAGTATAAGTATGAGTATTAGTATGGGATAGGCGATGCTGATATACGACGACATAGGAAGTTATCCATTACCCGAAGGAACCAGCCGTGAGTGGATACAGGAAGCTTTCGCTAATCTGTCTTCACCTGCCTATCGTGAGCCACTATACGGTATGATAGGGGATGCGATGTGGCAGAAGATAAATGCGGGTGTGGAACTCCCAAATTATCCACAATTCCAGAATATGCTCACTCAGTTCAGTGACCCGATTATGGATGATGCGAGAACCGAGGCGCCACTGCTGATAAGGGAAGGAGAAGCGAAGATAGTGGAGTTAGAAGCAATTGATGAGCTGGCTGCCAGATACAGGGCAGCAAAGGGCGAGAGCCTGAAGCTGAGGATATGCGTCACCGGACCGATAGAGCTGTATTACAATCTATTCCAGCCTCCTGTCTACATGGATATACTGCTGAACATCGCCAGATCGGTTAGCAGGTTCATAAAATACAGTATAGAACATGCCCGGAGTTGCCACTACGAGATCGGCTGTGTATCGATAGACGAGCCGAGTATGGGACTGGACCCGCGAATAGATGAGGAGGGAGTGATAGAGGCACTCGAAGCGGCGTCGGAGTACGCATTTATCAGTGGCGTTGATACACAGATACACCTCCATTCACCCATATTTTACGAACTGGTGTGTCAGGTGAGGGGTATAAGAGTGATAGGAGTGGAATCAGCAGCGAATCCTTCATTGCTGGAACTGATAGAGAAGAAGCAACTGGAGCAATACGATAAGTTCCTCCGGGTTGGTATCGCAAGGACAGATATACTGAGCATGGCAGCAGAATACGATGAACTGCACCATACAAGTGCATTCAAGGATAGAGCCATTTTAAAGGCTATAATGGAGGATTATAACAGTCCGGAGCGTGTGAAACGGCGATTGGAGCATGCATACTCTATATTTGATGATAGGATAAGATATGCCGGACCTGATTGTGGGTTGCGCTCTTTCCCCGGTCAGGAACTGGCATTCATGCTACTTAAGAATACCGCAGCCGGGATAAGAGCCTTCCGGGCTGGTGAGTAGAAAAAAATCGCTCAGGGAACCAGACCGGGGTGCCACAAACCCGCCGATTCCTCCAGTCCGAACATGAGGTTCATATTCTGGATTGCCTGCCCCGAACCACCCTTAACCAGATTGTCAATCGCAGAGATTACCACTATCCGCTCGCCATTCTCCTCCACCTTGAACCAGATATCACAGAAGTTCGTGCTACGTACTGCACCAAGGCTGGGCATCCTTTTTATGAGCCTTATGAACCTCTTGCCACTGTAAAATTGCTCATACACCGCTTCAACCTCCGATTCTAACTCCGTGTATGAATGAGAATATGCCACTTCCTCAGCGAGGAAGAGATGAGCAGTGGTGAGTATGCCCCTGATAGCAGGAATAACATGGGGTGTGAAGCTGACCTTCGGATGTGGCAGTGGCAGCTCCTTTCGCATCTCTGCAACGTGCCTGTGTGCCGTCACTTCATAGGGGATGATATTCTCGGCAAGATTGGGATAGTGGGACTTCTCAGATGGCTCGGCACCCGCACCTGAGATACCTGACTTCGCATCAAATACCACCCGGCTCACCATACCCGAATTCACAACAGGCGCAGCGGCGAGTACAGCACCTGTGGGATAGCAGCCGGGATTGGCAACGAGTGTAGCATCAGCCACCTCAGGGTGCAGTTCTGTGAGTCCATACACCGCATTCCTCTTCTCCATCTCGGGGTCCCTGTGCCGTCGCCCGTACACGCGCTCATATTCCGCCCTGTCCAGTCGATAATCCGCACTGAGGTCAATCACGCGGGTACCTGCATGGAGTAACTCAGGCACATAATCCATTGCACTCCCATGGGGTACTGCAAGGAATACCACATCACACCTATCTGCTATCTCCCGCGTCTCCACGTCCTCGTATTCGAGCTCGGTGAAGCGTTCTAAGTGTGGATTCACATCGCTTATCTTCCTACCCCGGTATCGCCGTGATGTCACCACCGATATCTCCACATGGGGATGCATGAGTAACAATCTCAGTAGTTCCAGACCGGTGTATCCAGCACCTCCTATTATCCCCGCTTCTATCATCTTTCTGCTGCCTGCATGCGTTCATTCATTCATCTGTGCTCTAAGATTTAAAGAATATCAGAGAGTGAGAGCTGACCTCGTCCACCTAACTTATGATGTGATGCCACATCCACATCCACATCATCACTCCTATTCAGGCTGATGATGCCATATTTACCGCCGCCACCGGGCTCAATGTGGATTTTATCCTCTCTGAATGCCTCTATCGCATCCACCACAGCGCGGTCTATCCCTGCCTTCGCATCCATCAGGTGGTGTAGAGGGCAGTCCACCAGCACATTGACCTCGGTGCCGAATTCAGCAAGCAGCGATTCCCATAGC
>JAODGR010000073.1:24664-33125 GCA_025464275.1 Methanosarcinales archaeon | reverse complement strand
GGGCGACCGCTGTCATGGAACGAGATAAAAGCGAGTTCTACTACATTAAAACAGAAAGCGCCTTATCACGTGTACGTCCAGAAGTTGCAGGGCGATATCGGGCTCGTGCGGTTCAAATCAGGTGGCAGAACGATGTGGGGATTACGAAACTGGTTCGAGTCCGGGAGATTCAGGGATCTCCTGCCTGATAAATTACGGCTCATCATACTCTATGCCAGTACTAAGGCAGTGGGAGAGGCGGTGGGCGTGGATGAATACTGGGAACTCAAGCGAATATATCCACTAAGACCGCGTCAGCCTCAGTCGGGATTCATGCGCTGGGATGTGATAGAAGCGGAGGTAGCAGACTTCTTCCCGCCCGATGACAGGAGACCGGAGAGCATAAGGATAAAGGAGGAGGGGTGTTCAAGGTTAGAGAGGATAGAGGGCGATAATGAGCGGCTGAGAATCGCTGAACGAATCGCAGAAAGCGGTGAGTTCCTCCATACCGATGCATGGAGAGGTAAGACGCTGGGCGTAACGAAGCCCCGATTCCGATGCTTTTATTTCTATGACAGCAAATGCCAGTTCTTCTGTGACCAGAGTGTGTGCGTGGGTCACGATATGGAGGTGGAGGATGGTGAGGTGGAGACAGGCGGTGACAGGGTATATTTCATTATGGAGGCGAAGAAGGTGGCAAAGAGTGAGTTTATATGGGAAGCGCCAGGGGTTGAATGGTATATAAAGTCCGTGATTGCATTGAACGACCCCGGACAGAGGCGATTGACATTATAGGGGTAGGGGAGATACAGTTAGGAATAAGAATGAATATGGGATATGAATTTTTTATCGCTGCAATAACTCTGTAATAGAAACTGAGATAAATATTGAGCAATTGTATAAAGTTATAAGTGTAAGAAAAGGTAGCTTAGGGGGTAGGAAGAACGAAGGCGAAACCCGTGGTGAACATAGGAATGGTAGGGCATGTAGACCATGGTAAGACGACGTTAGTGAACGCGCTCACGGGCGAATGGACGGACAGGCACAGTGAAGAGATAAGACGGGGGATATCCATAAGGCTTGGGTATGCAGATGCGACCTTCAGGCGGTGCCCGGTCTGTGCCGAGCCGGATTGCTACACGGTGGAGGAGCGCTGCAAGCACTGTGGATCGAAGACGGAGGAGCTGAGAACGGTATCTTTCGTCGATTCACCGGGGCATGAAGCGCTGATGGCGACGATGCTGAGCGGTGCTGCGATCATGGATGGTGCCGTTCTGCTCATAGCGGCTACTGAGCCCTGCCCACAGCCACAGACGCGGGAGCACCTGATGGCGCTCAGCATAGCAGGCATATCGAGGATAGTGATTGCGCAGAATAAAATAGACCTCGTATCACGTGCTGAAGCGATAGAGCATTATTCACAGGTGAAGGAGTTTATCCGGGGGACAATTGCGGAGAAAGCTCCTATTATTCCTATATCTGCACAGCAATCGGTGAATGTGGATGTCCTGATACAGAGCATAGAACGGACGATACCCACACCCTCTCGACCTGCGGATGTGCCACCGCTCATGTATATCGCTCGCTCATTCGATGTGAACAAGCCGGGAACGCCGATAGAGGACTTGAAAGGGGGAGTGATAGGCGGTTCCCTGCTCCAGGGTAAGCTCCGGGTGGGCGATAAGCTTGAGATTCGTCCGGGGAGGATGGTAACTGCGGGAAGTAAAGAGGAGTGGGTACCAATTGAGACGGAGATAACATCCATAATGGCGGGTGGTGAGCCTGTGGAGGAGGTCACACCAGGCGGACTGATAGGAGTGGGTACGAAATTAGACCCGAGCATGACGATAGAGGACTCGCTTGCTGGTCAGTGTGTGGGTTTGAGTGGCTCCTTACCACCTACACGGCATGAGCTCAACATTAGATTCAAACTGCTCGAGCGAGTGGTGGGAGTGGCGAAGGAGGTGGAGACAACCGCGATAAGGATAGGGGAGAGTTTGATGCTGAGTGTGGGTACGGCGATCACGATGGGGGAGGTGAAGAAGATGACGAAAGGGAGCATGAATGTGAAGCTGAGTCGTCCTATATGCGCGAATGCAGGCGCTCGTGTGGCTATCGCGCGTAAGATAAGTGCAAGATGGCACCTCATAGGTGCCGGAGTACTGGTTTAAATTCTGGAATGACGGGTCAGTGTGAGTGTGAGAGGGGTAGTGAGGTAGTGAGGTAGTGATTGATGTGTGAATCTGAGTGGAAGTCGGGATTGAAGAGTAAGATAGCGCCTTTTGAGAGGTACAGTGTGGAATATGACACGTGGTTTGATGAGCCACGCCACAGGTCTGTATACGAGGCGGAACTTAATGCAGTAAGAGCTGTGCTACCCGAGACCGGGAGTAGTATAGAGATAGGGGTGGGTAGTGGACGTTTTGCTGCCCCTCTGGGGATTACAATGGGTCTGGAGCCCGCTTCAGGGCTGATAGAGATGGCAAAAACACGTGGTATCGCGGTGATACGTGGTATCGGGGAGGCTCTTCCGTTCACTGACTCCTCGTTCGAGCTCGTACTCATGGTCACCACCATATGCTTCCTCGGCGATCCGGAGAAGGCATTCAGGGAGGTTTATCGTGTACTCAGACCACATGGCTACTTTATTGTCGCTTTTATAGACCGTGACAGCCCCCTTGGGCAGATATACAGTCGCGATAAGGTGGACAGTCCATTTTATCGTGTGGCGAGATTTTATAATACGGAGGAGGTGACTGCCATGTTGAGGGATGCGGGCTTCATACCGCTGGTCTCGGCTCGCGGTGCGGATACTGGTGCTGATGCTGGTGCTGGTGCTGGTTCTTTCATCGTGTTGAAGGTGAAGAAATGACTTGACGGTCATTGCTGGTATAACCGGTGGGATAGGGAGTGGCAAGAGTCTCGTGCTGCGGTTATTCATGGAACTCGGCGCTTTTGGTATAGATTGTGATGCACTGAGCAGGGAAGCAGTGAGACCGTGCACAGAGGCGTGGTGGAAGGTGGTCAGTCACTTCGGGAAGGGGATAATCATGAGAGACCTGGAGATAGACCGGAGGAGGTTGCGTGATATCATAGTGGAGGATTCAGCCATGCGGAGGGTTTTAGAATCGATAGTCCATCCGGAGGTGATGGCACTGTGCAGAGCGCGGATAGAAGCGATAAAGAAGATGGAGCCGGATGCAGTCATCGCCATTGACGTGCCACTGCTGATAGAAGCAGGGCTACAAACGGAGTTTGAGTTTGATACCGTGATTGTGGTGTACGTGAGTGAATCGGAGCAGGTGAAGAGGGTGATGATGCGAGAGGGAGTGGATGAGAGAGAGGCGAGGAGATTGATCGCACTCCAGATGCCACTGAGTGAGAAGGTACGATATGCAGATGTGGTAATAAATAACGAAGGTACGATAGAAGAGACTGCGAAGCAGGTGAGACGGGTGTTTCAGGACCTGAAACGTAAAGGTTCGGGGCAAAAATAATATTTCCAATTACAATTCTAAAACTCCTCAGTTTGCTCCCCCGGGTGTCATGTTCGCAGGCACGTATATCATTCCACCTTCTTTCGTCTTGTATATCCTTCCCACTTCACCCACTATCTCCCTCTGCGCTGTCGCATTCATCATATCCAGCTTCTCTATCCTCTCACCGTGCTTAACAATTACAACCATGTTCTGCTGCCCCGGGTTCTTCACGATGGTCATGTCGCTCTGCGTCAGCACTTCCGGTATGCTGAGGTACAACAGGAGCATCACAATCAGTCCAAGCGCGAACACCATTGCCACGTCAAACAGATTTGCCACGCCGCTCAAGGGGTCATGGTCTTCATCTCGTCCTCTTCGCCCATCACTATGACCGCTTCCCGCCTCTTTCATGTATCGCATCCTCTTCACTCTTCAGCCTTCACCTCCCCTTTTAATGGCTCTTCTCCCTCTACTCCCCTCCAAATATCTTCTCTATCGGCTGGTGCCCGTACATCCTTATCTTTACGTTTATCTGTGATATATCACTTGAAATCTCATTACCTCGTACCTGCTTCCTCCTCCTCTTACCCCTCTCCCTGGGTCTGTAACCCGGAGGCGAGGCGATCAGGATTTTACGCCTACCGGTGCCCGGCACATCAGCCCGCATCGGTACACCGTCACGGTCTGAGCCACCCTTTATCTCCAGCATATAACCGCTCAGACCCAGTGTATCTCCATCTACCAGATCTCCTATCCGCTTACCTGTGAATAACGCCCTCACTTCCTCATCCTTGCCCTCCAGCTTGTAGCTCTTACCCGTCTTCGGGTCACTGATCACAACCTGCATCTGCTCTACCTCAACCTCCTCCTTCTCTTTATCTCTCGCACCTCGTGCAGCAACTCCTCCTCCTCAGGTGAGAGCAGCCCTTTCAGGCTATCCTCCTCTTCTTCCTTTATATCCACATACAGTATCTCATTCTCCTTTATCTGCCGACCAAAAGTGGGCTTCTTCATCGAGATAGCCACCTGCATACCCGCATCTGCACTCGCTATGCTCTCTCCCCTGTTCTGTATCTCATTTATACTCCCTATATTATGACCATCTGACTTCATCAATTCCACACCGGTCTTTATCCTCCCACATAGCACTTCTATTCCAAATATAGCAGGTTTACTCTGCCTGAATACACACCCGGGTAGTATCTTCACCTTCGCGGGTGTGGTCAGCTTTTCTATCTTCTCTCGCCTCTCTCGCTCCTTCTCCCCTGTTAACCAGTTCTCATAATCCTCTATAACCCTGTAAATAACATCATTCACGAAGATAGGCACTTCCTTCTGCATGGCTACCTCACGCGCATCAGGCAGGATATCCACATTGAATCCCAGTATCACACGCAAATACCGGTCTTTTACCATGAGTGCATCTATTACATCCCGCTTCGAGATGCTACCCACCTCCGCCTTCTTTATCGCCACACCCTTATCCCTGCCCCTCCCTGTCTTCAATTCCATAGCCAGAGCTTCGAGCGAGCCCATGGTATCCGCTTTTATAATCACTCCCTCCGGCGCTGTGTCCAGCTTCATCTCCGCTATTTCGCTCTTCAGCTCCGCTATTACCTCCTCCACATCCGCTTCCTGCGTACCCGTACCCGTACCCGTACCTGTACCCGCAACCGCACGTACACGTGAGCCCGGGAGTGCATCCTCCAGGTCTGGTGCCACTATCTTCACACCCGCAGCTGCACTCACTGACCTCACTCGCCTGAATCGCTGCTCCATTCTCAGCTCCTGAAGCGCTCGCGGCTTTAACAGCGCTCTTATCTTCGTCACTATCGGCTCTTCGCCCACACTACCCACCACTATTGTATCTCCCGTCCTGAGTTTGCCATCGTAGAGTATCACATCGATCGTGGTACCAAGCCCTCGCTCCTCCTTCTTCTCCAGTATCGTGCCCACTCCCGGTCCTTCCAGATGCAGTCGCAGACTGCGCTCAAAGTACTTCTGCGCCAGACCTATAAGAACGAGTAGCAAATCCGCTATCCCCTCCCCCGTCTTCGCACTCACCGGTACGATACTCACCGTCCTTGAGAAGTCACTTATACGGTCATATCGGTCGGCAGAGAAGCCACGGTCATATAAATCGCCCACCAGCTCATATACCCGCGTATCCAGCTCCCGCCTCGCAAACTCCGGCTGCGCACTGTAACTCAGCACAAACGGACTCCTCGAGGATTGCCACCCCTTTATCCTGTCTATCTTGTTCAGCGCCACCACAAACGGGGTCTTCAATAACCTCAGAATGCTCAGTGATTCATCTGTCTGCGGCTGAAAACCCTCCATCACATCCACCACCAGTACCGCCACATCTGCCAGTGCACTCCCCCGCTTCCTCAATGATGCGAATGCATGATGACCGGGGGTATCAATGAACAATAAACCAGGAACTTTTATACCTCTCCAATCTGTCTTTAATGGCTTACAAATCTCCTTTATTACCCCTATGGGTATCTCAGTAGCACCAATATGCTGTGTTACACCACCTGCTTCCTTCGCTGATACCGCTGTACCTCTGATACAGTCGAGTAACGTGGTCTTCCCATGGTCTATATGCCCCAGTACAGAGAGAATCGGTGTCCTTATCTGTTCCTCCATAGCTTCTACCTCGCATCTTCTCCCGCTTAATTGTAGTTTCCATTTTGCTTATATAAAAGTTAATACCTCTTCCTCCTCTTCCAGAAAGGTGTGGAAGAATGAGCATCCTTATTACTCCTGCCATGACTCACACCCCTCCTCATACTCCAGCTCCTGCTCCAGCTCCAGCCCTGATTGTGCTCACCCTCTCCTCCCAATTCCTCCCTGTCAAATTCCCTGAGCAGTTCCTCCTGCCTCTTACTCAGCTTCTTCGGCGTTAGCACCTTCACCCTCACCAACAGGTCACCGCGTCCATGCCCCTTTAAATCCGGTATACCCTGGTTCCTCAACCGGAAGACAGTACCTGACTGCGTTCCGGGAGGGATTTTCAGCCTCTTATATTCCCCGTATATGGTCGGTACCTCTATCTCATCACCGAGAGCCACCTGAGCGAATCTGAGAGGCACCTCGCAATACAGGTCATTACCTTCACGCGTGAAGAATTCATGCTCCCTTACATGCACCACTATGAATAAATCACCCGGTGCACCACCTCCTTCGCCCGGCTCACCCTCGCCCGGTATCCGTAATCTGCTGCCGGTATCCACTCCAGCAGGTATACGCACCGATAATCGCTTGCTCACCCTCAATTTCCCACTACCATTGCAGGTACTGCATGGCTCCTCTATCACTCTACCCCTGCCACCACACCGCGGGCAGGTGGTGATGGATACGAACTGAGCAAATCCCTGCCGCTGGACTCGCTTCTGCTGCCCCGTGCCTCCACATTCCGGGCAGGTGATTAAGCCGCCTCGTGCCGCACCGGTGCCCTTACAGTCCGGGCAGGTCTCTCTTTTAATCACTTCTATCTCCTTCTCTGTACCCCTCGCTGCATCCTCGAGCTCTATATCCAGGTCGTATCTGAGATCCGCTCCCTTCTGAGGATACCGGTACTGGTACTCCGCACCCGCACCGGTGCCAAACAGGTCCTCGAATATACTACCCCCTCTACCCCTACCTCTACCCCCTCCACTCTCAAAACCAAAACCAGTGCCGAAGAAATCCCTGAATATGTCCCCAAATATGTCCTCTATATCACTGAACCTCGTGAACTTTGACCAGTCGAATCCCCCGGGACCGAAATCAACGCCGGCATGCCCGAATTGGTCATAATTCGCCCTCTTCTGCGGGTCTGAGAGTACCTCATAAGCTTCAGAGATCTCCTTAAATCGCTCCTCCGCCTCCTTCGGATTATCTTTATTCAGGTCAGGATGATATTTCTTCGCTAACCTGCGATATGCACGTTTTATCTCCTCTTCCGTGGCGTTTCTATCCACGCCCAGAATCTCATAATAGTCCTTCTTCTCTCCCAATTCCCCATCCTCCACTCTCGCTATCTATCTCTCCCCTCCTCTCTCTATCTGTTATCTTTATGATTGATGATTCCTTATCTCACTTCTTCCTTATCACTCCAAGAATTTACAATTTACCCTGCCTACCCTACTCCTCACCCACCCCCTCCGCCTTAGCCCCTGCTCTTCATCTTCATCTATTCATACATTCACTCCAGTGGAAATGCATGTGGTCAGAACCTCTCGTACCTCACCCTTTATATATACCCTCCCGGTATCATTCATCTATTCAGTGAATACGTGAACCTTGAAGAAGAGATGCCGGGGGGAGATGGTGTTGCTTAAGGTGCGTGTGGAAGTGACGAGTGAAGATGGTATGAAGACTTCTATGGAACGTGAGGGCGATTTGATGAACGAAGCTTTCAAATCCTCCACAATAAGGAGCGTTGTCCGGTTCTTAGAGGAACAGATACCCTCTACCTCGGCTTTCAGCCCCTATGAGATGGATACTGAAGACCTCACCATAAAGGGCAGACTGGAATATTTCCTCCGGTATGATGCCAAGGCGCCTCGCGATTGGTTCACCTCTTCTGAGTTGAAGCGAATATATGAAGAGGTGTACGGGGTGAATATCCGGCTCAGTACACTATCAACCTATCTGGCAAGCCTTCATTCGGAAGGCATTTTGATCAGGAAAGGTAGCAGGGCGCAGAGGAGATATAAGGTCGTGCCCACACTCACCCGCAGGGACAATGATACAGAACCAGGACCAGGGCCTCAGCCTCAGCCAGAGCCTGACAATACCTCGGAGATGGAACTCATGGAGTGTGTCCCGCTTCGTGAAATCATACAGCACTGAACTGAAAAAATAATTTATAGAATAGAATATAGAATACTAAAATTGTAATGCAGTTATAGGGTATAGAGATAACAGGATGCGGTGGGGTCGTGGCCTAGTCCGGTAGGGCAGCGGGCTCCAGACTCGCCGATCGTGCGTTCAAATCGCACCGACCCCATATA
>JAODGR010000073.1:0-24595 GCA_025464275.1 Methanosarcinales archaeon | reverse complement strand
CAATCAAAAGTTTATACTGCAATACTGGAGCTCGGGAGCAGATGGAGAAGAGAGTGGGTTTTCTATTTGATATCGATTACCTCACACAGGATGGGAAGCCGGTGATAAGATTATGGTGTAAAGGAGAGGATGGCAATAATTTCGTCGCTCTGGATAGCAGTTTCGAGCCCTATTTCTATGCCCTCATCCATGATTATAATCACCATTCAAGCTTGAACCCGGACCTGGATGGCGATGCCAGTGCTGCCAGGGAGCTGATAGAGTCTATTCGTGTAGTCAGAGGCGGAGGTGAGGATGAAGAACCGATAAGGGTAAAGCGTGTGGAATTAACACAGCGGAAACTCCTTGGCGTGAATCATACCGTCCTTAAGGTCTTCGCCTTCCATCCCAGGCATGTTCCACTCTTACGTGAAGAGGTACAGAAGCTCGGGCTCGTGGCTCTGGAAGCCGATATCCTGTTTGTCATTCGATATCTTATAGACCGCCGGTTGAGACCCTTTGAGCGATTGTGTGTGGAGGGGGAGAGTATAGACCTCGGTTATTCCGAGGGCATCATCGCCCGGGAGGTGAGGAGTATAGCGGAAGACGATGAGAGAGGCGAAGGGGTGGGACGTGGCTGCGAGCTATCCAGATTCAGGCTACTGGCTTTCGACTGCGAGATGGCTGCTTCCACCGGGGTGGGTATGCCATCACCGAAGAGAGACCCTATCATCATCATCTCCGTGGCGTACTCCCCCCCCAGCTCCGGTAGCAGCGAGGATAGCAGCGGGCTGGAGATGGAGACCAGGCTATTCGTGATGAGCGATGATGAGTACCGTAGAAAGGATGACAAACGTGTAATATCTGATTTCTTACAGTTCATAGCCGATTTTCAGCCCGATATACTGGTCGGTTACAACTCTGACAGCTTCGACTGGCTATACATAAGGGAGAGAGCACGTATGCATGGAATCGCCCTCCGGCTCGGTGCCGATGGCAGTACCATCCAGTTTGAGCGAGGGGGAGCACTCCCCGGGGTGAACATCACCGGTAGATTGAACGTGGACCTCTTTAAGCTCGCGAAACGTGACCTCGGCAGTGTGAAGGTGAAGACACTGGAGAACGTAGCCGAATACCTCGGTGTTATGCGTATAGAGGAGCGGAGGAATTTATCGCCTCGCGAGATCAACCACTGCTGGCTCTCGCCTTCCGAGCGCCAGCGCCAGCAGTTATACGAGTATGCGAGGGATGACGCTGTAAGCACACTGGGCATAGCAATGAAGATGCTCCCGCTGCAGCTCGAACTCTCCAGGATGATCGGCTATCCCCTGGACGAGCTGGCGAAGATGGGTAGAGGGCGTCAGGTGGAGGCTTTTCTAACTGCTGAGGCGTTCAAGCGGGGTGAACTGGTACCACAGAAGCGCGGTGGTGAGAAGACCTATGAAGGTGGATTCGTCCTACCGCCTGAGAAGGGCTTACATGAGAATGTCATCGCCTTAGACTTCTCCTCCATGTACCCCTCCATCATGATCGCATTCAATATCTCGCCCGATACCTACGTGGAACCGGGAGCGGTAGCGGGAGAGGAGGAGGTCTTCCTCGCACCCGAAGTTGGACATGCATTCAGGAAGAAGCCTGACGGGTTCTTCAAGTGCATAATGAGCGAACTGATTGCGAGACGGCGAGTGATAAAGAGCGAGATGGCACGCTATGACAAGCACTCGCCCGAATACCGACTGCTCGATGTACAGCAGCAGAGTATCAAGATTCTCACCAATAGCTTCTACGGCTATACCGGCTGGAACGCCGCCAAATTTTATAAACGCGAATGCGCAGAGGCGACCACTGCATGGGGTCGCTATTTCATCAAGCGAACAGTGGATCTCGCAGAGGCGAATGGCTTGAAGGTCATTTACGGCGATACCGATAGTATATTCGTGAAATTACCCCCCGGGAGCGGTGATAATGATAGGGAGAAGGAGCTACTGATGGCGAAGGCGAAGGAGGTGGCTGAACTCATATCCAGCGAATTGCCACTGGAACTCGAGATACAGGACTTCTTCAAAGCCATCTTCTTCACCGGCAAGAAGAAGCGATACGCCGCCCTCACAGACCGCGATGAGATCGTTGTGCGCGGACTGGAGGTGCGTCGGGGTGACTGGTGTGAGCTGGCTAAGGAGGTGCAGACCAGGGTGATAGAGTGGATATTGAAGAGAAAAGACCCGGGAAGCGCGGTGAAATATGTCAAAGAGGTGATAAAAGCGCTAAATGAGGGTAAAATACCACTCCACAAACTCATAATCTATAAGACCCTCACTCGACGGATAAGCGGCTATGAGACGAAGCAGGCGCATGTAATCGCAGCAGAACGAGCTCTGGCTTCCAACGCGCATATCTACTACGATGTGGGCTCAAAAATACCTTATATCATCATAAAGGGTGCGGGGAAGACGAGCGAGCGCGCGTTCCCGGTGGATATAATAGAAATAGAGAAGAGCGAGGGGAACGTGATATACGCCGATGAGAGAAGATATACGGTGGATATCGCTTATTATATCCGGCATCAGATAATACCTGTTGCACATAGGTTGTTACATCTCTTTGGCTATGACACCTCTTCTTTCGATGATGCGGAGCAAAAGACACTGGAGCACTGGTTTTGATAACACCATAGGGGCTGGATAACCGAAAAGCTTATATATACCCTCCTATTACGTAATCATGGTGATGAAAATGGCTGAACTGCCTATTGCACCTATAACCAGATTAGTGAGGAAAGCAGGGGCAGAGAGAGTAAGCGAAGATGCAAGTGTGGCACTGGTAGAGGTATTAGAAAAAGAAGCGGAGAAGATAGCGAAGAAAGCAGTGAGCCTCGCCAAGCATGCAGGGCGAAAGACGGTGAAGAGAGAAGACATCATAGAGGCTGTGGAAGGATAAAAGAGGAGGAGTAAGGGGTAAAGGTCTCTAACGACTATCCCCTTCTATTTTTTTCTCCCTCTTATCTTAATCTTATCTTACATTACTTCTACATTTACTTTACTCTCTATACTACTATACTGATACTGAATAAAACAACACCACCGATACCGATACAGCGGCTGTGAATACTACCCGGGGAAAGGAAGAGAGATGTTTGAACGGCTGAAGAATAAGCTCAGGCTCTTCTCCAAGAGCATAGGTGAGAAGATAGAGGAGAAGGTAATAGAGAAGGGGAAAGCCACCCTCCACCGTGAGACGATACTGGATGATAAAGACCTGAACGGACCGCTGGAAGAGCTGGAGATAGCACTCATGGAGAGCGATACGGCATTACCCGTGGTGGAAGAGTTGAGTTCCACTATAAGGGCGAATTTAGTGGGGAAGAAGGTAAAATGGGGCACTGATACCACGGAGATGGTGAGAAAAGCATTGAAGGAGGCATTATTGAAGATCCTCTCATGTGATGGTCGTAATCTCGATTTTGACCTCTTCATTCAGTCGATGGATAAACCCGTGAATATCACCTTCGTGGGTGTGAATGGCACAGGTAAGACCACCACCATAGCGAAGGTAGCGAAGCGACTGCTATCCTCCGGATATTCCGTGGTTATCGCATCCGCGGATACCTACCGGGCAGGTGCAATCGAGCAGATAGAGGAGCATGCAGCCAGGCTGGGCGTGAAGGCGATTAAACATCAGCAGGGCGCTGACCCTGCCGCAGTTGTCTATGACGCGGTGAGATACGCGAGGGCGAATAGAAAGGATGTAGTTCTCGCAGATACCGCAGGGAGAATGCACACCTCGGTGAATCTCATGGAGCAGTTGAAGAAGATATGCCGTGTCACGAAGCCGGAGATGGTGATATTCGTGGATGAAGCAACGGCAGGCAACGATGCTGTGGAGCGTGCGAAGCGATTTAACGAAATTGTGGGGATCGATGCTTCCATCCTCACAAAGGTGGATATAGACGAGAAGGGAGGAGCTGCTATCTCCATCGCTCATTCCACATCTAAACCTATCATATTCCTCGGTACAGGGCAGGGTTATGAAGATTTAGAGAAGTTTGACCCTGAGAGGTTTGTTGAACAGCTCTTAGGAGGTTGAAATAGGAGGTGAGAGTAGAGATGACCCCGGAGGAATACCGGATGCAGATATTGAAACTGACAGATACAGATACAGATACAGGAGGTAGTGAAGATATAAAGACACTGCTGGGGCTCGTATATCTGCTGAAGGAGTATTCATCCGAGGAGACCCTTGCCAGGAACTTCAGCGCTCTACGCAGTGATGAGCATGCAGACTGCAGAACGCTGTTGAAAGCATTGAGGCGGAAGAAGATACTGGGCAGGGGACCCTTTGACGAGTATATCTGCCGCCCGGGCTATGAAGCAGTCTTCGATGAGGTGGTATCCGGGTTCGCAGTAACACCTCCACCGATATCCGCATATCTCGATACAGTGCTGAAAGAGGGAGACAGGGCAGCGGCGAAGATGATTGAACTCCTCCTGAAGGTGGACATACACGGAATCGCAGGTTATACCCAGTATCGAATGCTCGAGGAGGAGATCTCAGAGCGGTTCTCTCCTTCTACATTCCATGCTCTGGAGCAGAGGTTCATCGCCGATAAACTCTGCCTCTATGTACGTAAACGAGCACATGAATTCCTGTGGCTCTACAACCAGAGTGAAGAGGAACTGAAGCGCGCGCGGGAGGTGCTGAGGGCGAAGAGAGAGGAAGAGCTATTTCAGATGCACATCGTCAGGCGAGTGGAGGAGGAAATCAGGATACTCATAGGATTATCCAAGCGAGAGAGGCGAGAATGGAAGGAGATCGCTGCTACTCATGCCGCAATGCCCGAGGAGGACATAGAAAAGCTGAGTGGATACTTCAGTGGGTTTAAGATGAACGAGGATTTCCTCTTCATCACCGGTGATATGCTCATAGACCGCGATACGCTCTATCTGGTCATCACCGACTCACTATCCAGATACGACGTCAGGGAGTGGCGCGAGGACCCGGTGGTGTTCATCTCCTCTGAGACGCCGGCATGGATAGACAGGGTCAAAAAGGTATTCAACGATGCGTATCCAAAGCTCTCGGACCGTAAAATCGCTATTGCTCTCCCGGAGTCTGGAGGTGTGGCGTATGCGAACTTCAAACAGGACCTGCTATCACGGTTCCTCGAGCGAATAGGGATTACCGAGATCCGGGCATTTTAAGGCTCAATGCCTGATTATTCGCTTATCCACCACACCCACTCCCACACCCTCCGGGAGCACCATCTCCATGCCGGAGGTGAACGTTTTTATCTTCTCTATGAACTTCTTCTTCAATTTACCCACCAGTGCATGCTCCAGTACATCCTCTATCGTTAATACCGGTATCACCTTCACCTTGTCCTTGTATTGCTCCTCGATGAGTACGTCGTTGATGTTCGCCTGTGGAATCAGCACCTCCTTGATGCCTGCCTGCGCTGCTGCCTCTATCTTCTGGGTTATCCCTCCCACTGGCAGTACATCGCCCCGTACAGAGAGCGAGCCAGTCATCGCTACCCCCTGGTTGACCGGGATATTCTCAAGGGAGGATATAACCGCAGTAGCGACGGATATGCTCGCGGAATCACCCTCCACACCCTCATACGTGCCTACAAACTGGATATGGATGTCTTTCCTGGATATATCCTTACCCGTGAACTTCTTGAACACCGCGGATACATTCTGAACCGCTTCCTGCGCTATCTCCTGCAACCTCCCGGTTGCTATTACTCGCCCCTCCTCCCTGGACTGCGCGGGTGTGACCTCCGCGATTATCGGGAGTACCACGCCTGTATCTCCTATCACTGCCAGACCGTTCACTCTCCCTATCTCGTAGCCCTCGGTCTTGAAGAGCTTGTAATCCTTCCTCTGCTCCAGATATTCATCTGCCACCTGCTGCTCCACTGACTTCGCTATCGCCTTCGCTTTCAATACATGCTCGCCTGTGACATACTTCGCACCTTCCGCACGTGCGATATCGCCTGCTACACGCACGAGCCCGCCGAGGTCCCTGAGTATGAGCGTGAGATGCCCTTTCCTGCCTGCTCTACGCCTCGCCTCCCTTATTATCTCCGCGATTCCACTCCGGTCGAAATGCGGTATCTTACGGTCCTTCTTCACCTCCTGAGCTATGAATCGGACAAGTTTTCGCCTGTTCTCTATCGTATCCTCCATCGTGTCTTTCATGTACACCTCATATCCATTACCCTTGATACGAGACCTGAGCGCGGGATGCATGCCACTGATGGCATCCAGATTACCCGCTGCAACCATGATGAAGTCACAGGGTACCGGCTCGGTCTTCACCATTGCACCGGAACTGCGCTCCGACTGCCCGGTAATTGGGTACTTCTTCTCCTGCATTGCGGTAAGCAGATTCTGCTGCGACTCTATCCTCAGGGTATTTATCTCGTCAATGAAGAGCACACCCTTGTGCGCCTTGTGAATGGCGCCCGCTTCGACCCTGTCATGTGCCGGTGTCTCCAGCCCACCCGACTGATAGGGGTCATGCCTGACATCACCGAGCAGTGCGCCTGCATGTGCACCGGTGGCATCAATGAACGGTGCACTCTCCCGTCCGTAGTTGGATACAAGCAGCTTGGGAATCAGCGCCTCCTCCTTCGGCATCATCCACCTGAAGACCAGGAGAACGACCGCAGCGGCAATCACCGCCCAGAAGAAGGTGCTTATGTTTCCACCCGGTCTTAATGCATAGAAGAGACCGAGACCCATGATGAGAAAGAAGGAGAACATGAGGAAGGTATTCCGCGCCTGAACACGCTTCATCACCTCCTGCTTCTGCGCATCCACTATCTCCTTACCCTTACCACGGGGTACCACCCTTATCTTCGGGGTGTTCTTATCCTCGGGATTAGGATAGACCAGGATATCCTGCAGCTCCTCTTTGGGCAACAGCTCAGCCATGCTCCTCGCCAGCATGGACTTGCCGGTGCCCGGCGTACCGATGAGCATCACATGCCTCCGCTGCTTCGCCGCCTTCTTTATCACTTCCACTCCGTGCTCCTGCCCCAGTACCTGGTCTATCAACAGCTTCGGCACTTCTATCTCCTCTGTATTCCTCACTTCTATACCGGCGAGGAGCTCGTCCGCATCTTTCAGTTCATAACCTGCCATCTCTTCCTCTACTCTATCTCCACTAATTTTAAATTCCCGTGATAAATAAAAAATTTATCCTGAACTGAACGCCAGTTAATTCCCTCTTCTGCTCTCGCTTTCTATCCTTTACCCATCCTGTATCGCTCCCTTATCCTCTTCCTGATCAACCGTCCGAAGTTCGCCATCTCCGCTGGTGCCAGAGGTCTGGGCACAGTGGTCAACCGGTTGTGGTAAATCTGAGCAGCCAGCTCGCGGAAGAGCCGGGCAATATCGCTACCCGGCGACTTCTCTATCACCGTCTTGCCCTCCATCTCCGCCTCTCCTATGAGAGGCTCGTTCGGGATGCACCCAATAACACGTGAACCCACTTTCATGGCAAACTCACGCACAATCGCTTCATCATCGAGCATACCCCTCACGTTATAGATGATACCACCCAGAGGTGAGCCACCCCTGTTTGCAAACTCACATATGCCACGGCAGATATTGTTGGCGGCATATATGGCGAGATAATCAGCTGAGGTTACTATGTAGACAGCGTCAGCGAGACCTTTGCGCAGCGGCATTGCGAAACCGCCACATACCACATCACCGGGCACGTCGTAGATTACCACATCTGGATTGAGTATATCGAAGGCATTCAACCTCTTGAGCAGGTCTATGGCAACGATGACACCCCTGCCTGCACATCCCACGCCCGGTTTTGGACCCCCGCATTCCGTATAGTAAACACCGCCATAGCCCCTGTGGATGATCTCACTGAGCTCGACCTTATTGCCCCTTATCAAGGCTTCCAGACCCACTCGTTCTATCCCCTTCGCACGCAGGAGGTCCAGTATGGTGGGTATCTCAATCTCGACATCTTCTTCACCCTCACCGCGTAAATTCAGTGTACAGTCATGCTTGGGGTCACAGCCGACCATAAATACGGTTAAACCATGTTCAACCAGTGCAGCTGCGATGTTGGAACCCACAGTTGACTTACCTACGCCCCCCTTACCATAGAACGCTATCTGTCGCATATTGCCCCTGTGATGAGCTGAGCATAGCATGAGCAAGCATGAATCAGCCGATCTCACCGAAATGAAGTGCTATCTCCCGTAGCGCGGACTTCTCAGAATCAGACGCATGTATCACGTTCCTCTGTACGTCAATCCCGTAGTCTGCCCTTATAGTACCCGGTCTGGCTTGCCTCGGATCGGTCGCACCTGCCATCTCCCTCGCTGCTGCGATGGCATTCTCCCCCTCGATGACAAACATGACGACAGGAGCGGAGGATATGTAAGATACGAGGTCATTGAAGAAGTCTTTACCCCTGTGTTCCTCATACTGCTTCTCCGCTTGCTCTCTACTCATTCTTGTGAGTTTAAGCGCCACGATTTTGAAACCCCTGCGCTCAAATCGCCCTATTATCTCCCCTATCAGACCCTGCTCCACACCCTCTGGCTTTATCATCAGGAACGTCCTCTCTATCATCTTGCTCATCATCACTCCTCTCATCGCCCGAAGCGGCGTTCTCGCCACTGGAAATCGCGAACAGCCCTGAGCAGGTCTATCTTACGGAAGTTCTGCCAGTTCACATCCGTGAAGTAGAACTCACTGTAAACCGACTGCCATATCAGGAAATCGGTCAGCCGCGTGGCGCCAGACCTGATAACAAGGTCTGGTTCAGACCTGAATATCAGTTTGGACTCAATCATCTTCTCATCTATCTCCTCTGGCTCTATCTCCCCCTTCTCCACATGCTTCGCTATCTCCCTTATCGCCTTCGTCAGCTCGCTTCGCCCTCCCATGCCGATGGAGACATTTATCTTCTTCACCCCCTCCCGCCCACTTATGAAGATGACGGATGCGGAGGCGAAAGAATCGGTATACGTGGCGATAGAGACGTCCTCATCACTGCTCAGCATCTCAATTATCGCATTCTTGAGGTGCTCATGTACCGCATCTCGGAGCTTCTTCCCCATTCCTTCTCTAATTATGCCTATGTAAATGCTTATGATGTCTATCTTCAATGCATTGCACCATTTAATGAAGCGTCTGAGCTTTTTCAAACCCCGGGTGGCGGTGATATCACTCTCAGATACCCGTCCATCAGGCAGGAGGTCACTCTCATCCAGCACGAGGAGGAGATGATTCACGGAGATGGGTGAATTCAGGACCACCCCTTTCAGTATCTTCTCATATATGCATGTGATGGGATTGGGCAAGAACATAAGCGCCGGGAGAGGGATTCGAACCCTCGCTCCCCATCAGGGGAAGTGGGTTAGCAACCCACCGCCTTAGACCACTTGGCTATCCCGACATTCACGACATAGTTGCTATGACTGACTATGACTATGATATACTAATATCATATCCGGGAGACTCATAATTAAAAGTTTACCGGCAATAAGATGTAGATGTAGATGTGGATTCCCGTTGTTGACCCTACGAAATGCATAGGCTGTGGTAAATGTGCAGAGGTATGCCCGGAGGAGGTAATCGAGATAGTGGATAGGAAGTCGGTCATCGATTACAATCGTTGCACCTGCTGTGGCGTTTGTGACCGCGTTTGCCAGACGGGAGCGATGGAGATGAAGAATCCGAAGATGCCTGAAGTGGCGATGTACGCGGGATTCAGGCATGAACTGATGGCATTGAAGCAGATGATAAAGCAGATGAGGAAGGAGCTAAGGGGGTGGTAATCAGTGGAAGAGATAGTGCATCAGCTCCTGCTGATATGCATCAAATCGAATTGAACTCCTGCTCGCCGCGAGCTCGTTGAATCCACTCCCTCCCTGAACTTCATGATGGTGATAGTGATGGTAATGGTGGCGCCCGCTCCGGTCAGAAGCGGAGGCAGCACGAGAGTCATAGATGGCAAAGGGTACCGGTTCCCGTGTATGCACCTTCAGAGAGACCGGGGTGTAATGGTCCGGGAGTACAAGTATCCGATAGCCCTCATCACTGTATTCTGAATCCAATCCAGAGAGGATTCTACCCACCACATGGGTATCAAAATTCTCTATCGCTTTCACCTTCTGCTCGATATCACCACTGTGCGCCGCCTCATCTGGTGCTTCCACATGCACCATGACGAGTGCCTCTTCCGATTCGCTATCCTTCAGGCTGCGTAATGCATACTCCGCCTTGCCACTGTAATTCGTGTCTATATATCCCGTGGCGCCGGGCACTTCTATCACGTCCAGAGCCACGCATCTCGCCACACCCTTGACGAGATAAACACCCGAGATCACTGCTCCGGATACTCCATACATCACTCTGAACTCGGGCATCACCGGCTTCCTGCCGCCACTCCAGAGCCAGACCATATTCGCCCTGTTCTTGTTCTCAGCCGCTCTACGCTTATTTATATCATGGTTGTGGAGTATCCGTCTCGAAGCGAGGATAATATCTCTTAATATGGCACTTCTGGGTAATTCCGCCTCAACCCGTGCACCAATAATATCGTGCGGTGGTGCACCGCCTTCCCTCTCCCACCCCTCCCTCGCGTTCGGCTTCACCTTCATCACCATCACGTTCCGATAACTGACGCCCGGATAGAAGGTCACGGTTATACCCGCCTTCTCTTCTAATTCCAATTCCGCATTGAGCGCTGCTATCAGCTCCTTCGCTTCCTCATCCGAGATATGCCCGCCGCTGTAATCCACGATTCGCCCCCCTGACTCGGTTACAAGATTGCATCTGAATGCTATATCGCCCTCTTCGAGCGTGATGGACATCCCCATCGCCTCCAGTGGTCCTCTGCCCGTGTAATAGCGTGCGGGGTCGTAGCCCAGAATCGAGAGCGTGGCTATATCGCTACCCGCATCCATCCCCGGCGGGATCGTCCTTACCGTGCCACATACACCCTCATTGGCGATGAAATCGAGGTTAGGCGTGGATGCGATTTGTAGAGCCGTTCTACCCTCGTATTCTGGTATGGGATAGTCAGCCATTCCATCTCCTATCAAAATCGCATATTTCATTCTCCCTCTTCCATCTTCACTCTTCCGGTTAGGTTATTTAAGCCAATACCAGAATATAATTATTATAGTGAGGGTGAGATGGAGACGGATATACCGCTACGGGATATAATGGTGCGCGAGGTGGTGACCGGGGATGAGGAGATGAGCGTCAAGGAAGCGGCGAAACTGATGCGGAAGTATGACGTGGACAGTATAATAGTGGTGGACAGTGATAATCAGCCGGTGGGTATAGTAACGCAGGGTGACATAATCAACGAGCTGGTGAGTAAAGACACGACGCCGAGCAGGGTGAAGCTGAGGGATGTGATGACCTCACCGCTGATCACTGGCTCTCCAAATGACCGTCTTTCTGATATCGCGAAGAAGATGGCAGCGGAGAAGATAAGGAAGTTGCCAATAATAGAGGACGGTAAACTGGTGGGGATTGTGGCTGATGTAGATATACTCGCGGTTTCTTCCCAGATGAACTCGATCCTCTCGGATTTGATCGAGATGCAGGTGGAGAGGGAGATAGTAGGAGAGGAGCGTGAAGGAATCGGGCAGGGGATATGTGAGAAATGTGGCTGCTTCTCCAATGACCTGGTGATGAAGGATGGGTTGATGGTGTGCGAGAGCTGCAAGGAGGAGATGGAACTGGAGGAGGAATAACAGACAGTCAATCGCGAATACCGGCTTTTGTGACGGAGAATACCGCCTCCGCCTCCGGCAGGTTGGGCGAGTCAACCAGCCGTGCTATTCTCTTCTCGCCCTTGGATTTACGGAGATACACCCTGAAAGTGGCAGTATGCCCGACGATATGCCCCCCAATGGGTCTCGTAGGGTCGCCGAAGAAGGCGTCAGGTCGCACCTGCACCTGATTCGTTATCATCACCGCCGCATTGTTCAGGTCACCAAACCTGAGAGCGTCATGTAGATGCTTATTTATCTTCTGCTGACGGTCTGAGAGTGTGCCTCTACCCACATACTCACTCCTGAAATGCGCAGTCGCGGAATCAATCACCAGTAATCGAACGGGCTTATCACTCCCTTTCAACTCATCTGCAAGCTCTTTCGCCTTCTCCACCAGTAATATCTGATGATTGGAGTTATAAGCTCGAGCGACATGGATGTTCTTCAATACCTCGATGAAATCGAGTCCCGAACCTTCTGCCATGTCCTTTATACGCTCTGGTCTGAAGGTGTTCTCCGTATCAATCATGATGGCAGAGCCGTTTAAACCACCCTCCTCCGGCGGTAGCTGGACATTTACTGCGAGCTGGTGCGCTAACTGTGTCTTACCACTTCCGAACTCGCCATAGAACTCCGTCATCGCTCTCGTCTCAAGCCCGCCACCCAGTAAACTATCAAGCGATTTAGAGCCGGTAGTCAACTTACTAATGCTCTCTCGCCTCTCCAATATCTTATCCCCGGTCTCAAAACCACCGATATCCGCAGCTTCACGTGCTGCATTTATTATCTTCGCCGCTATCGCCTCCCCTATCTCCGCAGTGGCTACCAGTTCCGCAGGTGATGCCACCGCTATCGCCTCCAGGGAATTCAAACCAGCCGTACGTAACTTCTCTGCTATCGCAGGTCCAACTCCAGGTAAATCCTCCAGCTCCACTGCCTCGCCTCACCTCTTCTGTTAGGTCTTGTGGCTTATATTATAATTGTTAAATAAGATAAAGATAAAGAACAGAAGATAGATAGAATAGCAGGTAGAGCATAGAGCATGGCATTAGAAGCGCTGAAGGAGATAAGAGAAGCGGAGGAAGAAGCAAGGAGGCAGATAGAAGGGGCGAAGGAAGAAGCGGCAGCCATGCTGAAAGAAGCAGAGAACGAAGTGAGGAAGCTGGAATCCGAGTCGAGGGCGGAGATGGAGAGGACCGCGAAGGAGATTGCAGCGAGGTACGCGAAGGAAGGTGAAGAGGAAGGCGAGGAGATATTGAGAGAAGCGGAGGCTGAGGTGAATAAACTCCGTGCAAACGCAGAATCGAGGTTGGATAACGCTGTAGATGCTGTGCTGGTAAGAATCCTGGGATTGAGCAGGTAAACAGGTAGGTGAGGTGAACCGTCCAGATGGGTGCACCTGAGATGGTGGAACGGATAAGAGCTGATGCGCGAGAGGAGCGTGAGAGGATATTGCGTGATGCGAGAGCGAAGGTGGAAGAGCGGGTTAAGAATGCGAAAGCAGAGATAGAGGCGCGTAAGAAGCAATTCATCGAGTCAGAGGAGCGCAAAGCAGCTGAGAGTAAGGATAGAATCATCAGAGCAAAGAAGCAGAGTGCGAAGAGGCTCAGGTGGAATGCAGAAGAGGAGATGATAAACCGTGTTTTAGACGGTGCACTGAAGCGTGTGCAGCAGATAAAGAAGGAGGGTTTCAAGGGCAACTCTTATCCCGCCATCCTGGCTGGCTTGATCAGGGATGCTGCACTGAGTATCATTGCAGGCGGGGGCACCAGCGAGCTGGAAGTTATACTCAGTGCTGAAGACGCTCAATTCGTGACCGAAGAGATGTTGAAGGGATTGGCTGAGGAGTTAGGCGGTGATGTGCGCCTCCGAGTGGCAGATGAGAGGATAAATACGGTGGGAGGTGTGATTGTGAGGCGAGGTGATGGCAGGATAGAAGTGAACAATACATTTGAGGAGCGAATGAAACGCCTCTCATCTGGCTTGAGGGAGGATATAGTACGGGTTCTATTCCATGCTTCATAGGGGGATGAGGAATGATTGCGGTGATTGGTGACCGTGAAACAGTCATCGGATTCAGACTCGCAGGTGTGCGTACAGCGTACGAAGCCGAAGTTGAAACCGAACCCGAACCTGAAGCCGGAACTGAAGCCGGAACCGGGGAGGTGTCGCTATCGCCACAGGCTGAGGCGAAGATATCCCAGCTGCTCGAGAGATTGGCGACCGATGGAACTGCCATCATAATAATAAATGAGCGGCTTGCTGCACAAGCTCGCATTCAGGCTAAGATACGGGCGATAAATGAGAATAAGCGGGGGGTTATCCCCATCATCGTGGAGATACCGGACAAGAGAGGACCGGTGGTGAGGGAGATAAGCGAGATAGAGAGATTGATAAAACGGGCAGTAGGTATTGCCCTGAAATGAAAAGATAGATGTTCAACCACCAGCCCGGGATCATACCCGCCCTTGATGTGGATATAGAGCAGGCGAAGGCGATAGCAGAGTCGGTTAAGGATTTGAAGAGAGAGATTGCAGGTTTGAAGATAGGGTCCATCCTCTGCTGGCAATATAGCCTGAGGAAGGTGGTGAAAGAGCTGAAGGAAGTATGTGATTTCCCCCTGATATTCGATGCCCAGAAAGCGGGCACCGATATCCCTGATATGGTGCGTAAACAGGCGAAAGTGGTGGCTGACGCGGGCATTGATGCTTTCATCGCAGCACCACAGGGCGCAGGCTCCGCAACACTTACCGCATTCGTTGATGCCTGCAATGTACATCAGCTACTGCCGATTGTGGTGCTGGAGATGACACATCCGGAATCGAGTGCGTTTCTGGTGGACGATGCCGCTGACCGGATACTGGAGCAGAGCCTCGAACTGGATGTGAAGCACTTCGTAGCCCCGGCGAACAGGCCGGAACGCTTGAGCGCGGTTAAGCGAATCGCAGAAGAGAGAGCAAAGAGGATAAGGATACTTTCACCCGGCGTTGGACCGCAGGGTGGAGGACCTGACAGAGCAGTTGAAGCAGGAGCGGATTTTATCATCGTGGGCAGAGCTCTGTATCAGGCGGAAGAGCCGGAGGAAGAAGTAAAACGCATATACAAATTGATCAGCCGAAGCCGAAGTGGAACTATCCTGTATTGAGTTCGAGCATCGATTTGAATTTCAACGCGTCCTCGTACATCGTGTAATTATTGAAGAGGACATACACCCGGGAGAAGTTGCTGCATCGCTCGTACAGTAACTGTAAGTCCGCTTCCGTGTATGAGTACCGATACATCCTCTTACCCGGTGGAGAGCCATGAAGCCTGAGATAGCCAAAATCGGTACTCACAGGTAGCTCAGCGAAGGGGTCTACGCAATGCACGAGGTTCAGGTCTTCACAGATTGCTCTTATTGTGCTCCTCTTCCATTCGCCCCGTGGCTCCCATATCATCATCTTCTCAGCCCGGTCTATCGAGCGGAAGAAATCGTACATGTTCTTTATGTTCGCTTCCCTCTCCTTAAAACTCGCAGGAGACTGGAATACCACCTTATTCGAGTCCAGGGCTCTGCATATCTCCTCCGTTGCTGACCATGCTGCGAATACCTCCTCCGTGGGTCTGAATAGCCCGTATCTGGTGACCTTACTCGTATCTATCAGCTTATCCAGCTTCGCCTTCCGATATGTGGGGCTACCCGGCTCATGGGTGATCAACTGCCATGCCTTCACTGTGAACTCGAAATCTTGAGGTGCGGCTCTACGCCATCGTTCGGCTGTGGATATAAGCACCGGCTTGTAGAACGTTGCCTGAACCTCCACCAGGCGCAAATTCGTGAATATAACGCTCTGTGACCTTGGGAATCCGCAGATACCCACTTTTATCACCGATTTCACACCCTTCATCACCCTCTATTTCTGTTAATCCTGTACTGTACTGTAATGCAATCTGTAACTGTAATATTAGATTTTTGATTTAGATAGTTTATGCTTATAGCAGATAATGTTAATTTGTTAACTGTACCGATGGAAGAGGAGGAGGTAGTGAGGCTGGAGGATGTATGGGTCCATATGGACGGGATAGTGGTACTGGAGGATGTTAATCTATCAATAAAAGCACATGACTTCCTTGGTATAATAGGACCAAACGGTGGAGGCAAGACCACACTCCTGAAGGTCATCCTCGGGTTGATCACCCCAACCCGCGGTCGGGTCACCGTCTTCGGACTGCCACCGGAGATGGGGAGGAGGTTCGTTGGGTATGTGCCCCAGCACAGCCTCTTCTACTCCGATTTCCCGGTCAGTGTGCTGGATGTAGTACTGATGGGTCGGCTTGGGCGTCTGCGCCCGCCCAGGCGATACAGTGAGACGGACATGAGGATAGCGTACGAAGCCCTGGAAACAGTGGAGATGCTCGAATTCAAAGACCGGCAGATAGGGAAACTCTCAGGTGGGCAGCAGCAGAGGGTATTCATTGCTCGTGCACTGGTGACGCAGCCGAAGTTGCTACTGCTCGATGAGCCGATGGCAAATGTGGATTCACAGATGCAGAAGGAGCTTTACGAACTCTTCGAGGAGCTCAAGAAGCAGATGGCTATCGTGCTCATCTCCCACGACATCAGTGCGGTCTCCATCTATGTTACCAAAATCGCATGCCTCAACCGGAAGCTGTATTACCATAACACAAAAGAGATAACCAGGGAGGAGCTGGAATCGACATATCAGTGCCCTGTGGATATAATCGCTCACGGTGTCCCCCACAGGGTATTGCGAGAGCACTGGTGAGCTTCAACAGAGTGTGATTTCTCCCTTCCACGCGTTCCACATCATTGCCACATCGCCGATATCCGCTGCTATACCGTTTCTGTTCAGGTCATAGTGGTAATCTGCGGTGATCAAGCCCGCCCACGCGTTCCACATCATTGCCACATCGGCGATATCAGCTGCCATACCGTTTCCGTTCAGGTCGCCCATCCGTAACAGTTCTATATCTGCTCTGGTGGTTACATTGGAACTGGAATTGATGTAAACAGTGGTGTAGCTGGACCAGAAACATGCCTTCACTGCACTGAGGTTGTAAAAGCCCGCTGATGCGCCTTTGAGCTCAGCGAACCAGTAGTTGCCCTGTGGATCGGTGGTGGTAGAAGCGATGAGAGTACCCTCCATGGTCCTGAGTGTGACTGTCGCACCTCCTATCCCGGTATCCAGAATATCAGTCACCTGCCCCTGCAACCTGCATCTTACCACCGAGAAGGTGCCGTTCCTGGGAGGTGCTGTCCCGACAAGGTAATCAGGAGGTCCTTCTGCCAGCTGAATATCAGAGAAGTTCAGCATGCTCCATGCGCCCGGTTCGCCACTGAGACTGACATTGAAGACCAGCAAAGCCACAGAGCCGCTTGCACCATCTGGTATCGCACCATCCTCATGCTCCGGGTCGAATGCCAGCACCACCCTGGTACCCCATTCGAAGTTATTGTACACCGGATTTCCCCAGTTCGCTGTCAGGGCACCATTGTGCACCTCTACAACCCTCATCACGTCTGTATCATACAGTATATTGAATATGATACCGGGCACCGGTCCGTTCTCTAAATTCATGATGCTCACCGGTATCGTCACCTGCATATCCATATCACTGCCATTGCCACTGCCACTGCCACTGCACGCGCACGTGGTTATCTCGTTCACCTCAGTGAGCCCGAAGTTCGTTGCTGTTGGCAAAGCTGCTGCGATACCGGGTGCGGAGACGGCGACCAGAGCCGAATACACAGAAATGTTAAGAATAAGGGTAACGAGTTTTATGCTGCTCAGGGTCTGAGACCGGGCATGGGTCTTATTCACGGTCATTTTCTCTCTAAAATAGAGGCGGAACTGCCCTTTTAAGACTTTCCAGGGCTATTAATCACGTTTAAGCCATTCTAAACACAAATCACAGGGATAAACACAATCTATTTAGAATATACGTGAGTTCGCTTCTATATAACCATAAGCGAGAGCGCCCGGACCGATGAGTGTATCATTCCCGATGACTGTACCGGCATCGATGCATGCGTTTATCCCGGTTTTTACTCCATCGCTCAATATCGCACCGAACTTCCGCCTGCCGGTATCCCTGCCCTGAACTTTTACCGGCGCCTCATCGAACCTGAGATTCGCTATCTTCGTGCCCGCGCCAAGGTTACAGTGTGATGCAATGACGGAATCGCCGACATATGAGAGATGTGGTATCTTTGTATGGTCCATGATGATAGAATTCTTTATCTCAACGGCATTGCCGATGTGGCAGTTATTCCCGATTGCGGTATTAGGGCGGATGTAGCAGTTGGGACCGATCTTACAATTAGAACCTATGATGACAGGACCTTCGATACAGGAGCCACTCTTTACCACTGTCCCTGCTCCCACCGCTACCCTGCCTCTCAGCACGACGTTCTCTTCCGTCTCACCCCTGATAAGCGGATTTATCACCTCCATCATGCGCTCATTTGCGCGTAACAGATCCCATGGGTAGCTGACATCCAGCCAGTGGTCCAACCGGCACCATAGAACCGGCTCACCGGCATCGATGAGCAGCTGTAAGGAGTCGGTGAGTTCAAACTCACCCCTCTTTGAGCTACCTGTCTCTCTCAGCGCCGCAAACACACCTTCATTGAGTAGATAAACACCGGCATTTATGATATTCGTGGGTGGATTGGGCATCTTCTCGTGTATCTTCACCACCCGCTCGCCTTCTGTCTCGATGACTCCGTAATCCTCTGGATTCGCCACCTCAGTCAAACCGAGAGTGAGACCCCTACCCGCACCAGCCTCGGCTACCCGCTTTATATCCCGGGCATCTACTACCGTATCACCATTGAGCATGAGGAACTCATCATCAATTAGATTCTCCACCCTGAGCAGGGCATCCGCGGTACCCAGCTGCTTCTTCTGTGTTGCATACTGTATTTCTATCCCCCAATCGCCACCATCAGCGAAGTAATTGCGGATGGTTTCATCATGGTACCCCACCACAATCACGAATTCGGTGATTCCACTCGCTTTCACCTCTTCAATGAGGTGCTCAATTATTGGCTTACCAGCTATGGGGAGCATCACCTTTGGGCGTAGATAAGTGAGGGGGCGCATCCGCTTACCCTCACCCGCTGCCAGAATCACCGCTTTCATACTCGCCCTGCTCCCCCCGGCTGCCGTACCAGCCGCGATTGAAACCCGTGATAGAATGAGAACCCTTCTGCAGTCCTCTGCTCTCGTTTCACATCGAATGATACATCCTTTGTGTAGAGTGCGTATGGCGACTCCCGTCCGACCACGCGAGCAACGCCCTTGTTCAGCTTTAAATACACCGTCCCGGTTACCCGCTCCTGCGTCTTATCAATGAAGGCATTGAGACTGTCAAAGAGGGGGTCCATGACCAGCCCCTGATAAACCAGCTCACTCCATGCTCTATCTACCATTTCCTTGAATCTCAGTTCGTTCCTTGTCAATATGAGCTGCTCGATATCGCGATGCGCCTCCAGTAAGATGGTAGCAGCCGGGTGCTCATAGATCTCCCGCGCTTTGTACCCAAGAACCCTGTCCTCCACCATATCCGTTCTTCCTATCCCGTGCTTACCGCCAATGGCGTTTAAAGTCCTTATCAGTGCGACCCCGTCCTGCTCCTCTCCATTCACCGATACAGGTACCCCGCACTCGAAATAGAGGCGAAGTAATTCCGGCTCATCCGGCGCTTCTTCAATTGATGCAGTCCAGCGGAATACCTCCTCCGGTGGTGAGAATGCGGGGTCTTCCAGCTCGCTACCCTCTATACTCCTGCTCCACATGTTCTCATCCACACTCCAGCGCTTATCCATATCACCTCCGCTGCCGCCTGCACTCTCGAAGGAGATGCCATGCTCGGCTGCGTATCGCTTCTCCTCCTCACGCGTTAAGCCCAGTTCACGCATAGGTGCAATCAGCTCAAGGTCGGTGGTTCTGAAGACAGCATCGAACCTGAGCTGGTCGTTGCCTTTACCTGTGCAGCCATGAGCGATGGCATTTGCACCTTCTCTCAGGGCTACTTCCACCACATGCCGCGCTATCAATGGTCTTGCCATCGCAGTGCCAAGGACATAACCTTCATAGCATCCGTTCGCCTTGATGAGCGGGAAGATGCAGTGGTGAACAAACTCCTGCTTCGCATCCACCAGCACAAAGGAGTCACTCAGCTTCTCTGCTCGCATCTGCGCATCCCTCAGCTCCTCCTCCGGCTGACCCACATCCACGGTTACTGCGATCACTTCATCATACCCATAGTGCTCCCTGAGCAGAGGGATGCAGACCGACGTATCCAGTCCACCGGAGTATGCCAGTACCACTTTCTTCATTTACCTCGCTCGCTCACACCCCCCACTCGCCTAACATCTAACTAACAAACATGCAAACATAATAACATAGTAACTAAATAGCAACCAATACAATATTATTGGTTATTGTATTATTAGTTGATTATTGCGTCGGTGTCTTAGCGGAGTTGAGATACGGGGAGGAGAGAACCGGGGATGAGACTGGGAGAGAAGTTCGAGGAGCTGAGAGGCAGGGATGAGAAGGCTTTGATTGGATTCATCACTGCGGGCTATCCAGATGTGGAGACGACCATTGAGATAGCAGATGCGCTGAAGCGCGGGGGAGTGGACATTCTTGAGCTCGGGCTGCCCTTCTCTGACCCCATTGCCGATGGTGTTACGATACAGCGAGCGAGTGAGCGTAGCTTACGTGCGGGAATGAATCCAGATATCTATTTTGATGTAGCCAGGCGTATAAAAGGTGTGGAGAAGGTCTGTCTCACTTATTATAATCTCATCCTGCAGCGAGGTCTGGAACGATTTGTGCATGACTGTGCAGGAGCGGGCATAAGTGGTATCATAGTGCCGGACTTGCCGGTGGAGGAGTCAGAGCCTCTGCTGAATGTATGCCACTCCCACGGTGATGGTGATGGTAATGGTGAGGGTACCGACCTGATATTCCTTATCGCACCCACGACCACGGAGGAGCGAATGAAGAAGATACTGAATCTTGCTACCGGCTTCATCTACGTGGTGTCACTGCTCGGTGTGACGGGTGCGAGAGATAAGCTCTCAGAAGCGATAAAGCCCCTTATCACCCGTATAAGGGAGCAGGAATCGGCGATGAGGATAAATGTGCCACTGGCAGTTGGGTTCGGCATCTCAAAGCCGGAGCATGTGAAGACGGTCTGTCAATTTGCTGACGGTGCAATTGTGGGCAGTGCGATAATAAGGATAATCGAGGAGGGAGAGGAGGAGGGGATAGGAGGAGCTGAGCTGATCCACCGTATAGAGGATTTTACACGCTCTTTAAAAGCTGCCACACTGCACACCGAGGGTAACCTGATGCATGCCTGATGTGGGTCTTCATCTCGCTATCACGCTGTTCATCATCGCTTCATGCATGAGCGAAGCTGAGCTGAAGCCTGCTGTTGGATTGATACCTTTCGGGCTATTATGCGACCTCGATTCGGTGGTTGGTGTGCACCGAGCCACGCTGCATAATCTGTTCGTGGTCCTCATCCCGGTTGTGATTATGGCAATCAGGCGAGAGAGGAGTAAATTTCTATCACTGGCTACTCTGCTCCTGGCAGCCCATGTATTCATGGATGCCTTTTATAATGGCGTGTTTCTCTTATATCCGTTCTCACAGGAGAGTTATAGCCTCAAGTTCTGGCTCGGACTGACAGATAATGGCTTTGGACTCCTATTCTATACTCTTATACCTGGGAAGGTAGGGGAGGTGGAGTATGTAGTGAAGCCCAGCCCGTCGATACCGGAGATAGGGATAATCGGGGATGGAACTGAACTCGTCATACTTATATTCGCGGTACTGTCGTTCATGTGCAGGTTCGGTATTTTATATAAGCACGGCATCCGGATAAAAAATAAAGGTAAAAGATAAAGAACAATTACAATACAATCAATTAAGATAAGAGTAAGTAGCCCGGTGGTGTAGTGGTCAAGCATGTGAGACTCTGGATCTCACGACCTCGGTTCGAATCCGTGCCGGGCTATCCCACACAACCAGGCATCCTATAAGGGAAATAGGGAATAAGCTTAAAATGGCGGATAAGTGTAAGGATGGGGATGAGCCATGCCCATGGCGAGATTGGCGCCACATCACCAAGCTCGACCCGGATAAACCAATTGACAGGCGTGATTTAGATAAGATAGTGAGGAGTGGTACCGATGCCATAATGATCTCCGGTACACAGAATATCACCCCGGAGAAGACCGCTATGCTCGTGTCCCTCCTGGAGGATTACACCATCCCCAAGGTTCTTGAGCCGGTAACACCAGAAGCAATAGTATATGAGGGTATAGATTACGTCTTCGTTCCTCTGGTGCTCAATGCCACAGACTCGAGATGGATAGTGGGCCAGCATGTGGAGTGGATAAAGAGGTACGAGATAGCCTGGGATAAGGTGATTCCTGAAGCATACATCGTGTTGAATCCCGAATCTGCAGTTGCTAAGCTCACCAGGGCACAGACAGCACTGAGTATCGCCGCTGTGGTGGCTTATGCACTCTATGCTGAGAAGTACCTGCACCTCCCCATCGTGTATATCGAGTACAGCGGCACTTATGGTGACCCTGAACTGCTGAGAGAGCTCAGTGCGAAGTGTAATGCATCAATCTTCTATGGTGGCGGGATAGACTCGAGGGAGAAGGCTAAGGAGATGAAGCAATATGCGGATGTCATAGTGGTGGGGAATGTGGTGTATGAGAGCATGGATAAGTTTCTGGAGACGGTTCAATTTTAATTTTTAGTTTCACTTTAACTCTTAACTTAACCCTTAACACTTACATTAAACAAGGAGAGATGGAGATAGAGGAATCGGGTGATTATATAGCGCTGCAAGGTGATTTCGAAGTGCTCAGTTCCGCCTTCTACAACGGTGGTTACAGACATGCACGGAGGATAATAAACCTGCATGTGCCACCCGCATTTGATGCCGATGCGTTTCTCTACTTCGAGTCCTTCCTCAGGGCGAAGGGACTGAGACCTGAGGAGACAGTGGGGATGATGACTGCGGTACCCATGACCGATGCACAGATAATAAGGGTTGAGGATGTATCGGCTATCATCACCGCGGGTATATCCACTGCCACCTCCTCCACTGTGAACATCATTCTGGCGATTGATGAGCGACTATCACAGTCGGCGATGGCAAATCTGCTGATAGTGGCGACGGAGGCGAAGACAGCGGCTTTCTATGACCTCGACCTGCGAGACCATAGAGGTGATTTATTCACCGGTGACGCTACCGATGCTGTGGCTGTTGCTACCTCTGCGAGCGTCGGAGATGACGAGAGCGTCTTTGCAGGTAAGGCAACAGAACTGGGTATGCGGGTGTACGAGGTGGTGAGAGCGGGAGTGAAGGACGCACTGCTATCGTACAACCATGCACTGGAGGTGGACAGACCCATCCTGAAGCGATTGGAGGAGCGGGGAATCAGCCTGCGGGAGATGGTGGATACAGCTCTGGAGCTATACGTACCTGTGGAAGGCGAAGAGGAGGATATGGCTGAGTTGAGCAGGCGATTGGAATCGATGCTGAAGCGAGAGACTGAGGATACGAATATCGCACTGCTGCTGGCAGCGGCGATGCACGCGGATGAGGAAGAGATAAGGAAGGGCAGGGCAGGTAGCGCGGGAGAGGAAGATGCGGCGTCTATTGTGGCGGATGAACTGATAGGAATGGATATTGCGGAGTATATAGGGGGTAAAAGAGCACTCTTTAATTTCTTCTACTACGATACCAGGAAACCGGGGATACTGAGTCGCCTGGGGGTGTTCATGGACGACGCCATCGGGGGATTGATTGCGGGCTGTATGAGTAAGATGCTGCAGGATAGGAAGGTGTGATAATGCGAGTGATAGGGATAGACCCGGGGACGGCGATAACAGGCTGGGGCGTGGTGGAGAAGGAGAGGAGAGATACGGACGGTGGTATTCTGAATCCGGTAGCTTTCGGGTGTATTCGAACCACGCCGGAGCAGTCGAGGGCAGAGCGATTGAAGAAGATATACGAGGATTTACTCGCGGTGATAAAGGATGTGGTCCCCGACAGGATGGCGATAGAGAAGATATTCTTCAATATAAATGTGAAGACGGCGTTAAGTGTAGGGCAGGCACGAGGTGTGTGTCTGCTCGCGGCTGCGGTCTCAGGATTGCCTGCCTATGAATATAACACTTCCGAGGTGAAGAGTGTCATTGCGGGTTATGGCAGGGCGACGAAGAGAGAAGTAGCAAGCAGAGTGAAGGAGCTGCTTCATTTAGAAGAGATACCAAAGCCTGATGATGTCACCGATGCACTCGCTATTGCGACTGCTCATATCTTCCTGATGGAGAAGGAAGGATGAACAGGCTCCGTCTACTCATTCACGTATGTGTCGCATTATATGTGGTATCTCAGGCAGGATTATCTCGTCCAGTGCCAGTCTAACAGCATCAGGTGAGCCAGGTAGGCAGAATATCGCATTCCGGCTCCCTTTCCCCCGGTCTATCACCCCTGCTGTCGCCCGGGTTAACACCGCGGCGGTGCCTATCTGCCGGTAACTCTTCAATCTGAACAGTTCACCAAACCCGGGTAGCTCCTTGGTCATCAGCTTCGATACCGTCTCAATGGTGATGTCATTTTTGGTTAAGCCCGTACCGCCGGAGGTGATGATGAAATCAGCACCTGAGTCCAGAGCATTCATTATCCCGGTGTATATACGCTCTTCCACATCGGGTATCACTTCATAATAGACCACTTCATGACCCCTCGCATTCACCAGCGATTGAGCAATCATACCAGAGATGTCTTGCTCCTGTT
>JAODGR010000002.1:5553-5799 GCA_025464275.1 Methanosarcinales archaeon | reverse complement strand
TGTGCAGTTCAGAGGCGCGGAAGCCCATGGCATTTATCGCTCTCGTCACCGTGGAGCGCTTTATCGGCTTCTCTCTTATCCTGTTCTCCTCCTCCAGTATCTCCTCCACTGTTATCTCCCTTCGTTCTATCCGTTCCCGGTATTTCTCCAGCCATGCTGGACCCTTTCTCTTCTTCGCTCCCCCTTCTACTCCCGCTGCTGCTTCCGCTGCTTCTGCCGGTCTCTCCGTTACCTCCCCGGGTGCAG
>JAODGR010000002.1:0-5478 GCA_025464275.1 Methanosarcinales archaeon | reverse complement strand
GGGCTTGTGCGGTTCAGGGGTGTGGAAGCCCATGGCATTTATCGCCCTCGTGACCGTAGCGAGTTTTAATGGCTTCTCTCTTATCCTGTTCTCCTCCTCCAGTATCTCCTCCGCTGTTACCTCCCCTCTCTCTATCCGTTCCCGGTATCTCAATATCCAATCAGGTGCCTCCTCTATCCTCTCCATTTCCACCTTCTTCTTTTTATTAGGCATGAATTGCATTATACAGTAGGGTAGGGTTAGGTATAATAATAGGGTATAGAGAAATATAGGAAAGGAATAGGTGGTGAGTAGCAATTCCCTGTGGAAAGAAGCGAAAGATAGCGAAGATGCGGAAGCACAAGCTGAAGAAGCGAAGGAAGAAGATGAGGTATAAGAAGTAGTAGAAGTAGGGTAGTGAGTATTAGAATGAAAGAGCAGACAGAGGTGAGGGCTTTAAAAGAGGGTAGATATGTGCTGATAGATGACGAGCCATGTACGATAGTGAGCCTGACGACGTCGAAGCCCGGTAAGCACGGAGCAGCGAAAGCGCGTATAGAAGGGATAGGCGTATTTGACTCACAGAAGAGGACAACGATTCAGCCGGTTACCGGTAAGATATATGTGCCTGTGGTGGAACGGAGAAGTGGGCAGGTGCTCTCTATCATGGATGATACAGTGCAGGTGATGGACCTGGAGGATTATTCAACGATTGAGATAAAGCTACCGGAGGAGCTGAAGGGGCGGATTGAACCCGGTAAGGAGATACCCTTCTTGCATTATGAGGGGAGATATAAGATAGATATGAAGTAGAGTAGTAGAGTAGAGGGCTGAGGGTGAGATGAGATCAAAAGAGCTGATCGGTGAGGTAACACATTATTTCTCGAGGATAGGTGTTGCTGTGGTGGAATTGCAGGGAGATATAAGAGTGGGTGACAGGATAAGGATAGAAGGTGCCACCACATCATTTGAGCAGCAGGTGGAGTCAATGGAGATAGAGAATGAGCGGATAGAGGCTGCAGGGGAGGGGCAGGCGATAGGATTGAAGGTGAAGGAGAAGGTGAGACCGCACGACAGGGTGTATAGGGTAGAGGTAGAGGTCAAGGTCGAGTAGAGGTCGAGACAGAAGAGATGAAGGAGGAGGCGCGGGAGATAAGGGTAAGGGATGTGATGGTGAGAGATGTTGCCTATGTCACGGTTCCAGGTACGCGGGAGGAGCTGATGGAGGTCTGCAAGTCAAGGTGTATATCCGGTGCCCCGGTGCTCAAGGATGGGAAGGTGGTGGGCGTGGTGACGAGGCAGGACCTGCTGAAGAACCCGGATGAGGAGCAAATAGCAATGCTCATGACCAGGGACCCCATCACGATAGGTCCAGAAGAGAGCATATGTGATGCAGCGAGGCTTATGATTACGAACAAGATACGTCGCCTGCCTGTGGTGGAAGGGGGCAGACTCGTCGGTATAATCTCAGTTGCAGACATAGTTCGGGTGATGGCGGGGATGGACTTCAGCGAGCCGGTAGGGGATTACATGGGTGATGAGACCGTAGCGGTATGGGATGAGACACCCCTGTCGGTGGTGGGTCGTATAATGGAGCTCGCATGTGTAAAGGCGGTACCGATCCTCAATGTAAACAATGAGCTTGTGGGACTCATAACCGACCGTGACCTGATAAATGCCGCGGTGATAGAGGATAACATAGTGGATTCCGACTTCTCCTTAGGCTCGGATGAGGATGAATGGACATGGGAGGGCATGAGAGATACGATGAGGATATATTATAGCATATCAAAGATAAGCCTACCGGATAGACCGGTGAAGGAGGTAATGGTGAAGGAAGTGATCACTGCGACCCGCAATTCCGGTGTGAGCGAATGTGCGGGTGTGATGAGCAGGAATAGATTCGACCAGCTCCCTGTTATCTCTGCTCGTGGTAAGCTGGTGGGTTTATTATTTGATAGGGACCTTCTTAAGGTCCTGGTCCTGATGTGATCTTAGGAGGTGGTGAAAGAGATGTTAGGGGGGATTTTCAAGCAGCGTAGACCCAGGTACGAGATGAACGAGGATGAGAAGTTCTATCTGATGAGCTGCTCGGACCTGCTGGGTGAGATAACCGCGGTGATAGATGGTATAGGAGTCATGCATGACTTCTTCTGGGGCAAGATAAGCGAGCGGAAATACGAGGAGGAGATGCAGAAGTGCAAGGAGGTGGCGAAGAGTACACTGAGCGAGGCGGAATATATAAAGGCGCCTGAGCGATTCAAGGAGATGCATGAGCATTTCGTGAACGGGCTGCGATACTTCGAACGGTCATACAATGAATCCAGGGTATATCTGAGTGATAAACAGCGTGAGCACGTAGCGGAAGCGATAAAACTGGCATTGCTGGGTAGTGCCGAGCTCAGAGATGGCAACAAGCAATGGGAGAAGATAAAGGAGAAGGCGCGAATAGAATGAAAGAGACGTATGCGGGAGTGAGAGCAAGAGGGGGCGAAGTGGAAGAGCTTGCACGCCGGCGAGGGTTCTTATGGCAGGCTTATGAGATATACGGTGGAGAAGCGGGTTTTTATGATTACGGACCACTCGGCGCGAGATTGAAGCGGCAGCTGGAGAATGAATGGCGGCTATTCTACTCACTTGAGGGCTTTTATGAGATAGAGAGTCCGAATATCGCCCCTGGTGAGGTATTCAGGGCATCCGGGCATCTGAATTGCTTTACTGACCTATCAGTGGTCTGTAAAGGTTGCAATAGCTTCTTCCGTGTGGATGCCGCTAATGGTATAGTGGCAGGCGGTAAGTGCCCAGAATGTGGTGGTGAGCTGGTAGCAGCGGGTGAGTTCAACCTGATGTTCCAGACCCGGATAGGAGTGCCAGGGGGTGATGTTGAAGGGGAGAAGGGTGAGGGATATCTCCGACCTGAGACAGCGCAGGGGATGTTCGTCAATTTCCAGCGATTACTCAGGTTCAACCGTGATAAGCTCCCTTTTGGTGTTATCCAGGTGGGGAAGGCGTATAGGAATGAGATCTCACCACGGCAGAGCCTCATCAGATTGCGTGAATTCACAATGGCGGAGGCTGAAGTCTTTGTAGACCCGAGGGATAAGGACTCACATCCGGGTTTCGATACCGTCAAAGCCAGTGTGGTCCTGATAGACCCTGCGGAAGGAGAAGGGGGGGCATTGAGCATTGAGGATGCAGTTAGAAGTGGCGTGATCGCAAATGAGTATCTGGGCTACCATATAGCGAAGGTGAAGGAGTTTCTGGAGAAGGTGGGCATTCCTGGAGAGCGATTGAGATTCAGGCAGCACAGGAAGGATGAGATGGCACACTATGCCCGGGATTGCTGGGATGCCGAGTTCTTAAGCGAGAGGTACGGGTGGATGGAGATAGTGGGTATCGCCGACAGGGGTGATTACGACCTCTCGGCACATGCAGCGTCATCGAAGGAGGAGTTGAGTGTTCACACTCCTGACGGTAAAATAATACCACACGTGATAGAGCCATCTTATGGCATAGACCGGATAATCTATGCGATACTCGAGTCCTCATACGGTGAGGAGCAGGTGGGCAAGGATAAGAGGCGGGTGCTCCACCTGAGACCCGCGTTAGCGCCTGTAAAAGTGGCTGTGTTCCCACTGCTCAACCGTGAGGAGTTGAAGAGGGAAGCGAGAGAGGTCTTCCACGTGGTGAGACGGGAGCTGATATACGTGGAGTACGACGATTCGGGCAGTATAGGGAGGAGGTACAGGCGTCAGGATGAGATAGGGACACCCTGCTGCGTCACCATCGATTATCAGACGCTGGATGACAGGACTGTCACGATACGTAACCGTGAGACGATGGAGCAGCGGAGGGCGGCGATAGATGGTCTGGTACGTGAACTGAAGAAGGAGATGGAGAGAATCAGGGATTCACACGTATGAAATCCCTCAATCTGGAATATATATCCTCACCTGTGGCACTGCTCAGCTCCTCTATACTTCTAAAAGGTCTACTCCTGATTATCCGTGCGGCATTACGGGCACCAATACCGGGTATCGCCTCTATTTGATACATCCTCGCATTGTTTATCGCCAGTGGATACTCAATTGCGGTGATGGACCGCATCCCGTAATCAATTACCTTTGCATCCACGAATTCGTTCCGTTTATGCTCCCCCACGATGCCGACGAGGATGGGATATGAGCCCATCTGGCGTGCGAAAGTGATTTTACCAGCCCTTGATTCGCATCTCAGGTCTCTGAGTACAGTACCGGGCGGGATGATTCTTCTGAGCATCTCGCGGTCTATATTCTCACGCACCCGCCTCTTAAAGAGCTTGAAGTAGCGCTTATGCCGCTTCAGGTTTTTGTACCCGAAACTGGCGATGGGTGTGTGCGGCAGTATCTTCACCTGTCGGATATTGATTCTGCGAATGAGTAAGTCCTGCTGGAGTAGCATCTGCAGGAATTCATAGTCCAGCTCGAAGGTCTCCCTGGTCTCGCCTTTCAGTCCGAACACGAAGTTCAAGCCTGGCAGGAGGTAGGGCATGCCATTTGCACCGCGCAGCCTGCCGAGACGGTTCAGCATGGAGATTGCGAAGAGGACCTCATCAGGCTGAGCGGCGAGATGGTTCGCTTTCACCACCCGCTCATCTGCACTCTCCATCCCGAATGCAGCGACGTTGCCCGGGGTCTGGAACTCCACAATCGTCTTCAGCACCTCTCTACTCTCTTCCGGATACGTTGCTATCGTCTTTGGGTTGATGTTATCCAGATGCAGTGTTTTTATACCAGGGCAGAGCCGCCAGATAGCCCTGTGGAAGTTCAACATCCGTTCCGGTTCGGGTATCGGGTTATCGAGATCAGCCATGTAGCAGAGGAAATCCGATTGCTTACCGAGTCTGAAATGGCGAACGCCGTGCGAATAGAGCTGTTCAAATTCCGCTAGCAGGCATTCTGGAGGTCGCATCCACCTGTGCTGGAATCGCTCGATGCAGAATGAGCATCTTGACCAGTAGCAGCCCCTGTAGGTCTCCATCTCGCATATCACATGTGGAAAGTCGGGATGATGGAGTACCACATCGGCGCCGAGGAGTGCGAATCTGTTCAGGTCAGCTCCAGCTCCAGCTCCTGCTACTGCTACTGCACCTGGAGGTTTTGCATGTACTATCTGGAGGATGCGCTCATACAGCTCATCCTCGAACGGGGAATCGATGATTTCCAGCATGGGTAGCTTATCCCTCTCTTCTTCCGCCAATTCCAGTGTGATGGGACCTACGAGGATGTTGTGGCTCGCGATAGCGACCTGTGGCAGTTCCTTCTTCATGAGTGGTACGCCACCAAGGTATTTCCCCGGCACGATGGCACCTGCGATGATGACCATGAGGTCGAAGTTAGCGAGTTCCGCTCGCATCTGTGGATCTGCTCTGAACTGGTCTATTGTGAGATAAGTGCATAAATCGCAGCTATTTAGCCCTGCTGCTCTGAGCATGCCCCAGATGTAGCGTGGATATGGAGC